>JAJDXV010000077.1 GCA_022823085.1 Candidatus Poribacteria bacterium | reverse complement strand
CCTCAAGAACGACCTCCGCTTTAAACTCGGGCGTGAATCTTCTGCGTTTTCGTTTCGCCATCGGTTTCTCCTTTCAGTAAGATTGTATTATAGCACAATCTTGGTTTAGACAGTGGTCTAAAAAACCGATGGCAGTACAATGTCAATCCAGCGAGGATCGCCTTACTGGAGAAAATATCACGTAACATGCTATCACCTTTCCCATAAAGTTGATGAAAAACGCCTATAAGTTCGCGAGGAATACTCACATTTTGTCAAATTTTTCGGCGTTGAATTGATCACACCGTCGCATCAATTAAACCCCGAACCCTCTTAAGAATCGCCTTTGCTTCTGTTTCATCGGCAACCAACTCAGCGAGAATTGACTCTGCTTCTCTGGGTGTATGGTTTTTCAAAATGCTCAGCACGATGCCATCCTGAACACGCAACGGATACACTGCATCCCGCATCAAACACCGCTCGTAATTCGCATTCATACTAAGTAAAACCGACCTACATTTCAGTTCTTGTGATTCTTCACCTTCTGCGGGGGGTGTTGACGCGAACACATTCAAGAGCTTGTTGTTCGGATTGATTAATTTTTTCTTCTGATGGAGCATCTCAAACAACTTCACAATCCTCTCTGCGGTCTTATGCCAAGTGAATCTCTCTGCCCGTTGCCGCGCTCTCTCGGAGAATCCATCCCACATCTCTGTATTATTCAACAGTGAGTTGATCTTTGCAGAAAAGTCAACCGGACACGGATAACTTACAAGCGTTGCAACATCATGGTCGAAATTCGCAGCATCCACAACCAGACCGGCATCGCCGACGACCGACGGTACACCATCGAAATTCGGGACTATAGGCGGCACACCACACGCCATCGCCTCAAGCACTGTCAATCCGAATGTTTCCTCACCCGACATTGATGGAAAACAGTAGACATCAAACGCATTGTAGATAACCGGTAACTTCTCACGCGGATGGAAACCGACATACACAAGATTATGAGGAAGTTCCCGTGAAGCATACCTTCCCAGATTTGGTCCCGCGATTAAAAAAAGGAGATGTGGATTCAGTTCTGCCAACTTCAAGTAGACAGAAGCACCCTTTTCAGATTGCACCCGAGAAAGATAACCGACAGTCGGCGCAATCTCAATCCGATCGTTACCGATTTCTTCAGCAATTTCGTGCTTCGCCGCCGCTTTATCCATCGGACGGAACAACTGTGAATCAACACCGTTCGGCAACGTATGGAAAAAACTCGGATCCCAGACATAATCCGCATAAAAATCACGGACGTAATCCGATGGTGCCGTAAACCCATCACAATCCCGCATCGCTGCATAATGCCGAAAAATCGAATTCATGGCATGCCCAGCGTGTCCACGCGGCGCGTGACACTGAACGAGGATAGGCGGGAATTCCGGGTATTGGTAAAGTGGAAGCAACCATCGATCGTGTTCCTGATGCAAAGTGAGAATCCCGTAATACGTCTCAGCAATCTTCGACCGAAGGCGAATTAAGTCATCAATGCCGATATCGACTTCGTATACCCCGTCCGTGATCTTCCGATTCCGAGAACCCGCAAAGTGGAGGTCCGTGTATCCAACGAGATGTCGAATCATATAAGAGAGTGCCATGTTCGTGCCAGCAGATACCGTTTCAATATCAAAAAACGAATCCACATTGATACCGGGGATCACAACAAGCAACTTCCGCCATTTACTCTCTGTCTTGAAACTGAACCGTAGATCCTCACCGCGATTGAACAGGACACCCTCTTTTTCAAGCACCGCGAACCGCTCAAACGCTTCAGAAATCTCGTCGTCTTCATAGGAAGCACTGAGTGTCTCAACAATCGCATCATCGGTCTGTGTTTCAACAAGTTTCAGTGCATCCATCATGACAGCAGAGAGTTCAACAACACGCGCCTTCTCAAGGTCCGCTGCATAAAAATTACCATCCGCCTCAAAAATATGAAGTTGATGCAATATTTTGGGAAAATCGAGCAATTTCCTCTACCTCTCTTTATTTAAAAATCGAACGCTGCAGTTCGTGCATATTAAAGACTATTTTTTTAAGGGGTTTCCGTGCAAAATCGACAAAAAATGTCATAAATTATTGAGAATTTACGCATTTTTTATCAGATTTTACAGAATATGCGCGTCAGACAGGGTTACAGGCAGTTTGAAAAAATAAATCGGTAATCAGGCGAGGTTAACGAAGTTTCAGAAAATAAATGCACTAAAAATCAAGCAACTTTTTCAAAACCAGCGCATTTTCACCTTGCTATATCTACTATATCTTGATTATTACTGCCTCCTTGATAACTTTGATAAATATCAGTCCCCCTGGTCCCCAGGTCGGAGGGGCGACATCTGTCCAACATATCAGTGAATTTTTGACTTGACAAACAGTCCCAGAACCCCTAAAATCGTATTAATTCCTATCCAAACAGCAGGTATATCCAAGTGAGAAACGACCCAACAGACTTCCTCCACATCGGTGAGCAAAAAGGCTATATTGAACTCCTCAATGAACGGACAACAATTCGTTACGTTGCGCCGAACAAAAAATATAGATTTACCGACCCCGAAGAACAGGTCCGCGCAAGGTTTTACGTCGAACTCATCGAGCATTTCCAATACGCTCAAAACCGAATAGATTTAGAGGTAACTGTCCCACGTAGAACACCGTCCGACCTTGCTGACATTGTTGTTTTCCAAGACGATGACAAGAAAGATCCCTTCATTGTGGTTGAGTGTAAAAAGGAGGAAACTTCTGAGGCAGAATTCGAGCAGGCGATTGAACAGGCTTTTGGAAACTGTAACTCTTTGGGCGGACATTACACTGTTGTCGTTGCAGGCAACACGCGTAGATCCTTCGATGTCAAAAACTATAAACCGCGTGAACGGACAGAAAATATCATCGCCGATCCGCCGATAGGATACGGCAAAGTCGAAGAATGGCGATATCTAAAAGGTATTGAGCGTTCAGAACTCTCCGTTATCGAAAGGAGCGACCTCATTCGTGTCCTCGAGAAATGCCACCAAACGCTCTGGCAAGGTGGCAAATTCGCACCGACACAAGCATTTGATGAACTCGCCAAAATCCTTTTCATTAAAATCCGAGATGAAAAGAAACCACGATTAAAAGGTAAGCCTTATGATTTTCAGATTAAGACACATGAAAACGCCGAATCCGTTGCGAAGCGGATTAACGCACTCTATCAAGACGCAAAAGCACAGGACCCAGAAGTGTTTACAGAGAATATTGAAATTGATGCAAACAGGCTGTTTTCTGTCGTCAATCACTTGCAGGGGATTAGCCTCAACCAGACCGATTTGGACGTGAAAGGTGTTGCCTTTGAACGGTTTTTAGGTAATTTTTTTAAAGGCGAAACCGGACAGTTTTTCACACCACGCGAAGTCGTTGAGTTTATGGTTAATATGGTTACGCCGCACCATGAAGAACTCATCCTCGATCCCGCCTGCGGTTCGGGTGGTTTCCTGTTACATGCGATGGATTATATCCGTAAACAGGCATCCGACTACTACGACAAAGAAAGTCGAGAACATTATCTCCACTGGCACGATTTCGCCGAAAAGCGACTCTTCGGAATTGAAGTCAACGACTCCATTGCCCGCGTCGCAAAGATGAATATGATCATTCACGATGATGGACATAGCAACGTCATCAGCAATGATGCCCTTGTCGGTTTTGATACACTCCGCAACCAGCATAGCAGTTTTGAAAAAGAGAAATTTGATGTAATTCTTACGAACCCACCTTTCGGAGCAGACATCAAAAAGACAGAATTGCCTTATCTTGAAAATTATGAACTTGGCAAAGGAAAAACTTCCCGAAAGACTGAAATTCTGTTTCTCGAACGCTGTTTTGATTTCCTTAAGTGGGAGACAGGAAAACTCGCGATTATTCTACCGGACGGCATTTTGACCAACTCTTCACTGCAAGATGTCCGCGATTACATTGAACGGCATTTTCAAATCCGCGCCGTTGTCTCGCTCCCACAGATCGCTTTCTCGCATTACGGTGCCGGTGTTAAAACGTCTATTCTGTTCCTCCAAAAGTTATCGAAACAGGAATATGAACGCTATCAAGCCGCCATCAACCAAATCACTGTAAAGAACGAGGCGATCTATGTCCCCCGGATTGACGCGCTTGAAGATGAACGACAGTCTATTATCGCAAAAGGTTCTCCAGCACAAGTCGATGTAACAGAAACTTATCGGCAGCAATTCATCGCTATTTTGGACAGTATTGATGCCTTAAATCAGAAACTTGCCAAAACGCCAACGAAAACGGTTCAAAGACTCAGTGCCTTCTTCTTCCCAGAAATCGAATCCACACTTACCACAGAATTTGAATTGTTTGACGCGAAAACTGCCCGCGTGGAACTTAAGGCACAGACAAGCAAACTGAACGCGCTGGAGAAGCAATATAAAGCAGCATTCAAAGCAGCAGCCGATCCAGAATGGGAAAGCGAAATCAAGGCGGAATACAAGGAAAAGATTGACACCGTTAAAGAGGAATGGGAAGATCAGAACACAGAGGACATCCGCGAGTGGGTTCGAGAAAACGCCAATGATCCGATCTTTATGGCGATTGCTGAGCGTATCGGCTACGACGCAACCGGACGCAAAGACGACGTTAACGACCTCAACACGATCTGCGAAGAATATCGCAAGTTTATTGAGAACCCGGATTTTTTCGGGTAAGCCCTGATAGGGAAAATCAAATTTTCCTCACCTATCGGGGCGAAATAGTCAACAAGCGGATCGATGCCTACTATTACCAACCTAAATTCAAAGCCGTTGATAAGATACTGGAAAATGCTCAATTTGATGTTGTCAATTTGGGTGCCTTGATAAGGGACATATCAAGTGGAGTTACACCAAAGGTTGACGAAAATTACTATACAGATGCGTCCGGTATCCCATTTTTAAGGGTCCAAAATGTTACGGACGAAGGAATTGATTTGAGCGATGTGAAATTTATCATAAGGAAAGTTCATAACGGCATGCTCAAGCGTTCACAACTTAAAAAAGACGATCTGGTGTTTACAATAACTGGTAGAATTGGAAGTGTTGCGGTTGTATCAGATAACTTTGAGGGAAATATAAATCAGCATTCAGTTCGATTCCAACTGAAAACTCAAATTGCGAACATCGCTATTAACCCGCGCTATGTGGCTGTTTTTTTTAACTCAACTCTCGGTCAATCTTTGTCACTCCGAGAGGTGACGGGCGGAACTCGTCCCGCCCTTGATTACAAAGCTCTATATTCCCTCAGTATTATTCTACCACCTACCAACATCCAAAACCATATTGTCAGTATCATGAGATCTGCCTATGCCCAGAAAAAGCAGAAAGAGCAAGAGGCAGATACGCTTTTGAATTCGATTGACGATTATGTGTTGACAGAATTGGGAATTGAAAAGCCACAACAGAAAGAAAATAGTATTGAAAACCGTATTTTCACCACAACATCCAGTGAGGTATTTGGAGGACGATTTGATCCGGAGATATATTATCAGGTTTACTCGTTACATACAAAACTCTACTCTATGGAAAGGTTTCAAAATTGCGTCCTTATTAACCCAACGACTTCCTTTTCCGGATATGAACCAGACACAAGCATAACTTTTGTTCCTATGGAGAAAATTTCAGCCGAATATGGAGAGGCTGATCTATCACTACGAAAAGTAGTCGCGGAGGCAAAGGGATACACAAGATTTAGAGACAACGATCTGATTTGGGCAAAAATCACGCCGTGCATGGAGAATGGAAAGTCCGCTGTTGTTGATAATCTGAAAGAAGGTATTGGGTGCGGTTCGACGGAGTTTCACGTTTTCCAGGCGTTAGAGGGGATAAATATTCACTATATTCACGCGCTGTTACGCCTAAAGTCTCTACGGAAACATGCCGTTCTGCATTTCACAGGTTCCGCTGGACAGCAAAGGGTTTCAAGTGAATTCTTTAAGGAGTTAATCATTCCAAAGCCGTCAATTGAAAAACAAACTGAGATTGCCGATTATATCACCAATACCCGTAATCGAGCTAAACAACTGCGACAAGAAGCCGATGCTATTGTGCAACAGGCGAAAGAGAGAGTTGAGCGGATGTTGTTGGCAGAAGGCTAAAATTAAATCACCTTGAAAAATCAATAGAAATTGGGTTATCATAATAACAGGTTTAATTTTACAATACCTTCGCCAATTATTCGGGGGTAAGTTGATTTGGTGTGTAATGAATAGCACTGATGCCCCCGAAACTGAATTGCATCAGGAACTACGTTGTGTGGCTACGTTAATCCCAAAAACGACTTATTTTCACTTGTGAATCAATTTCTGAGCCCCCCGGATCCACACTTTCCGGTAAGGCAATTCAGAAAGAAATGCCCTTTACACGTTATACCAAACTCCCAAAATAATCTATTTTTATAGAGAGTTGGTGAGAACAATGGCGAAAAGAAATCACAGAGCAAGATTTTCTAAGTCCAAGAATAAACTGTACGAGAAAACACGGCGTTCACCATCTCCGAGGAGAGGTTTTCATAGATCTCTTAATCCGTATGTTATACGTATGGATCGTATTCGAGCGGATAAATCCCAATCACAATTTTGGAATCGGTTTCGTCATTTGGAGAAACAAGGTTTGATTCCCCAATGGCTGTGTGTCTGCACAGAAGGACGTTATTTGAGTTGTTCGTCATGTGGTATAAAGCGTGATTGTCGGGCTTTTCCTATTCAACCCTCAACTTTTAATCTTCAGGTAGAATGTAAATGCGGTAAGAGTGCTACGGATGAATGGCATTGTCCACCTTGCCTTAAACGTCTTAAACGTCTTGAAAATCAACGTCCTAAGGGGCCAATATACCGCAGACGAGTTCCTGGTTCCATAACACAGTGAAAGACTCAGGAAACAATTTGTATTTACCTATTTGCAAGTTATGCAAGGTTTCTGGAAAGAACCTGTACATTTCAGAGGTCAAGGGTGAAGTGCCAACGTTTATTTAGAAACCCTCGACGAGTTTATCAACGGCTGGCAGGTCAAACGCGACGGAACGCTCCGAGGCATTGTAGAGGTAGAAATATGATTCACGATGATAAAGCACTCAAAACAAGTCAACAACGTATAACCTATTTTCAAAATCTGCTCTTGCAATTACGGGTTAAAGCCACCCCTGAAGAATTTTCTCTTGTTTCAAGTGGGTATCGGGCAGAGATAGAGAAAATGCAAGCGGAAGTCCTTGAATATTTAACCCGACACGCTGGTGAACCTGTAGAGACGAAAGAAATTCTATAGTGATCCTATTGACAGCACAGTACTGCCTATTATTTTTTCCCTGTCAAAACCGGTTGCATGTAGGTTTTCAAGGCATTCTCGTCGTGTGCGATGATGAACACGAGCGCGTGATCGTAGAGTTCCTCATCGTCTTGTACATAATCACTGTTATCCATCAATTAACCATTCCCAAAGTGGTAGATAATCGTCAGGTTTTAGAAAATCCACGTCCATTTCTGTATCAATATTCGTTCCCCAAACTTTGAAGAACTCTGCCTCATGTTCTCCGATTTGAAGATGTAATTGCCGCTCACCCGCATACCATGCCACGGTTACATCGCCATCTTCATCACTGGAGATAGATGGCGTGTCGCACCGATGTCCAGCGGAAATGACAGCATCTAACAACGCACCGATAACCACCTTCGCGTGGGCTAAGGTTAAATCAGTCGGTTTTGGTGAGCCGTGTCCATCCCAGTTATCTGCCCGTTGTGCTAAGATGTCAAATTGCTCTGATATTTCAAGCTTGCAGGCTTGATATGACTTCCAAAGTCGCGTGAAAGCGGTTACTTCAGTGTCCATATTGCATTCAAACCTCCTGTGGACTTAAAGAATATTTTAACCCGTTTTAAAGGAAAAAATCAAGAATTTTCTTCGGTTATTTCTTACCTGTCAAAACCGGTTGCATGTAAGTTTTCAAGTCGTCCGAGCGTTTGAGCCACTTCTGGATATGGTCAGCGTATTTTTCTGGTTCCGTTTTTGCCAACGATTGGAAAACGGCACGTTTTTGGGTGTCAAACTGGAGGAAGATCTGTCATTAAACCTGGAAAGGCAGGACTGTCTTGGCATTTTCCGACGGTGGTAGTAGATATGTGTTTAGGCTGATGCTGATGCTTATAGTTATTGCTATCACAATGGATGCGATAAAGCAAAGTTGAACGCAACACGGGCATACCCGGCGTGCTGTGCCATGCGCTCGGATCCATCATCCGTGCTCCTAAAGGAAACAGACGCACGCCTTCCGGGGTCTCTGCTAACCAACCGATCGCACCGAACCCGTGTCCGTGATGAAACTTTGATTGATTCTTGTTGCGTTTCTGATACCGCGTATTTCTAAAGAAATGCGTTCCAACTTGCTTGAAACCATCATTGACGGCATGCGATTCATCATAGACGTAAACCCCTTTCGGGTAAGCCGTATGCACTTGATGCAGCAGAGACGAGGCCACTTCATCAACACGCCAGACACCTCGAGACAGAAACTTCGGTAGAGACCAATACCTCTGTGATTGTTCCGTTGATAGATAGATTTAAGTCAGCGTGCCACGATGGGGCGTATTTATCAAACCTTTCACGAAAGTCTGAAAGTGATTGAAGTTATTATGCTTGAACAACGGGCTAAAGTCTGATAACATGTCTTCTAAGCGGGAAAGAGGGGTCATTCGGTCTGTCGGTATTTCTACCGGATGCGTTGATGCAATCACGATTTAAGGACAACAACGATACGGCAGTGTGGGCATATCTGATGACAACTGCTAATTTTTAGGTAGCAAAGGAGGGCGGTAAGTTTTATGGAAACCGGTTTACACCCAACCTTAGTCGTTATCGGCAACGGAATGGTGTGCCACAAATTTTGTGAAAAACTCGTCGAATATGGGACTCATACCCAATTCCGTATCGTCGTGTTCGGGGAAGAACCTATTCCTGCCTATGATCGGGTGCATCTCACTGAATTCTTTGGCAGTACCGATACAGAAAGACTTCCGTTAGCCCCAGAAAACTGGTACACTGAACATGGAATAGAGTTGCAACTTGGGACTTCGGTTGAATCCATTGATCGAAAACAGTGTGTTATTCGGACAAGTTCAGACCTCTATATGGAATACGATAAACTCGTTTTCGCGACAGGCTCACAACCATTTGTCCCACCGATTGAGGGCATAAATCTACCGGGTGTGTTTGTTTATAGAACAATTGATGATCTTAAAGAGATTGAGAACTACAGCCGTAAGGTCAAAAGCGCAGCAGTAATAGGTGGCGGACTTTTGGGATTGGAAGTTGCACGCGCACTTGAAACCAGCAAGGAAGAAGGCGGTATTGAAACTCACATTGTACATAAATCTCCACACTTAATGTCGCGGCAATTGAACGCGGGGGCAGCGGCAGTCCTTCAGCACAAAGTGGAAGAAATGGATATACAGGTGCATCTCAATAAGCAGACGACACACATTACCACAGACGGAACAATGCGGGTGATGCACTTTACAGAGGGACCACCGCTTCCTGTCGATATGATAATCATTTCAACAGGAATTCAGCCAAGGGATGAGGTGGCGCGGGCGTGTAATCTCGCCTGTAGTGCGGAGGGCGGAATTGAGGTCAACGATGAATTGCAAACCTCGGATCCTCGCATCTATGCCATTGGCGAATGTGCTTCGCATAACGGAATATTCTACGGGCTTGTTCCACCCGGATATAAAATGGCAGAAGTGCTCGCGAAAAATCTCACAGCCGGACAAAAACGTCAACGCTTTGAAGGTGCTGATACATCAACAACCCTGAAGTTGATGGGGATTGATGTTGCCGTCTTCGGAGACTATCGTTCAGAGGGTGTGCATACTACCTTCGCTAACAACGATGTCTATCGGCAGTTGATACACCGCAACGGTAGGTTTGTAGGGGCTACGGTGGTTGGGATCTGGCGAGAAATGGGGAAAGTCCAGCAAGCAGTCGCCACTCATCAACGATTCTGGTTCTGGAATGCTTGGCGTTTCCGACGGAACGGAAAACTGTGGCGTGAACAGAACAGGCAAGGTGTCCAAAATTGGTCTGAAGACACTGTTGTCTGTAATTGTATGGGTGTGAAACAGGGCGAACTCAGTCGCGCTTGTACAGCAGGCTGTACGACTGTTACAGCACTGTCGGAAACCACCGGTGCTGGTACAGTTTGTGGGACTTGCTATCCGTTATTGGAAGAATTAATTATCGGATTGCCAACTGCCAGCCATGAACGTGCGTCCAGTCCACATTTGCAGAATTTAGAGAAAGGCGTGTTAGGCGTATCACTTATCGGTTTGCTTTTAGTACTACTTATTTATTTTTCAAAACCTATCCCTTTTTCTACGACAGCGCAAAGTTGGCATCACACAATTGAGGCGTTGTGGCGCGATAGCTTCTGGAAACAGATTACAGGTTATACACTTCTTGGATTCTCTGCTGTCGCGCTTATCTTATCGTTACGGAAACGGTGGAAACGCTTGTCGTTCGGGGCATTCGGTATCTGGCGACTGATTCATGTATGGATTGGGGTCGGGACACTCATTTTTCTCATGGCACACACAAACTTCAGAATCGGAAGCAATTTGAACCAGATATTGATGATAAGTTTCCTTACGCTGAACCTCGTGGGAACATTAGCGGGAGGAATCACAGCAATAGCAAGACCCGGGAGCAGTGCAACAACACACCGATGGCAGAATTGGCTCATCCAAGCGCATACGGTGCTATTCTGGCCCCTTCCGATATTAATTTTCTTTCATATTATTGCAGTCTACTATTTCTAAAAGTTTATATCGCATTAACTGCACCGCAGGGCCCCGACTCACAGTCTATACGACCGACAAGAACGCACACACTAAAAATTTATGCTACACTTTCAATCAGAAATGGTATTATTTTCACTTATGAAAAACCGTTCTTGGTTCTACGGGTTATCACTTACGGCTATCATCGGGGGGTATCTGACCTTTTCTCTGTTAACAGATACGAACAAATGGATATTTTTACCGGGTGAAACTTCGCACGGACATTATCAGATTGAGATGAAATGCAGCGCGTGTCATACCCCTTTGATGGGTGTAAAGCAGGATGCGTGTCTACACTGCCATGCCGAAGAGTTAAAAATAGCCAACGATACGCATCCAGAAAAGAAGTTCACTGATCCGCGGAATGCGGATCGTATTGCGATCCTCGATGCTACGAAATGTATCACTTGCCATGTAGAGCACAAGCCAGAAATGACACATCCGATGGGATTAACACTGCCGAAAGATTACTGTTTCCGATGCCATGTGGATATCGGCGAGGAACGTCCCAGCCACAAGGACATGGGATTCGAGACGTGTGCCTCTGCAGGATGCCATAATTTTCACGACAATCGGGCACTCTACGAAGATTTCTTGAGTCAGCATTTCGATGAACCTGACATTTTAGACGATCCGATGCTACCCGCACTAAATATGAGACACGTTCGCCAACTTATTGAGGAAACAACAGCAAAGCCCTTGACTGCCGCGGACCAAGACGCGCCACCGGAACTCAGCTTTGATACCACACTGCTGCAGGAGTGGGAGAGCACAGTCCACGCGGAAGCGGGTGTTAACTGTCAAGGATGCCATACACAAGACGGCGTTTGGAAAAATGAGTTGACACATGAAGCGTGCAAAACCTGCCACACGGGTGAGGTAGATGGATTTCTCAGCGGTAGACACGGGATGCGACTCGCACACGCCCTGAGTCCAATGAATCCGAGTATGGCACGTCTTCCAATGAAACCCGACGCACACGACAAAGAGTTGACTTGCACATCTTGTCACAGTGCACATCGGTTCGATAGGCACTATGCTACCGTGTCGGCATGTCTGTCGTGCCACAACGATACACACAGTTTAGCATACACTGAGTCACCACACTTTATTTTATGGAAAGCCGAACAAGACAGCAATAGCGAAGCAAACAGGGGGGTGTCCTGTGCCACCTGTCATCTGCCACGTGAAATCCATAAACAGGACGGTATTGAAAAAACCGTCGTTCAGCACAACCAGAACGACAATCTCAGGCCGAATGAAAAGATGATTCGGAGCGTCTGTATGAATTGCCACGGACTCGGTTTCTCTATAAACGCCTTGGCAGACACGACGCTTATCAAAAATAACTTCAACGGGCACCCGTCTGAACATATTGAAAGTTTAGATATGGTCAAACAACGCTGGAAAAAATAAAGGGAAAAAATAAGATGAAACATTTTATCTCTACACTTTTAACAAGCGTCATTTCGTTAGGTTCGCTGCTCTTAGTGCTTGTCCTCTGCGGTTGTGACACTGAGAAACCGCAAATGGGTGGCATATCACCACAGAAAATGGCGGATGCATTGCACGCTGTCATGGAATCTGACAGAACGGTTTATACGCGAAACGTCGTGAACCGTTTGGTAAAAGACGAGAAGGTTATCAAAGCAAGCGAACATTGGAAAGATGATAAGGCACTCCCGTTGCCAGCCCAGATGTTCCGAATGGGAGCAGAAATGGTTTCGGAAAAGAATGCAGGATTTATCTATTCCCTGCTTTCAATGTGGCCCATCAACAAACAGAATGCTCCGAAAACCGATGCAGAAAAAACGGGGTTGAAGTATGTTGCCGATAATCCGGGTGACAATTACTATACCGAAGAGGCACTCGGTGGCATAAATTATTTCACGGCAATCTACGCGGATACGGCAGTTGCCCCGGCGTGTATCGACTGCCACAATGAACATAAAGACAGTCCGAGATCCGATTTCAAGATGGGCGAAGTCATGGGAGGCGTTGTCGTTCGTATTCCGCTCAATTGAACCGAATACGGAGGTTAAGCAAGGTGCACAATTTTTTTTTCTACGCTCTCTGACCGGATTCTTCTTACTCTGTGGAGCATGTTCCGAAGCTGTTGATTATATGGTTTGGGTACTTCAAGTGAAACGCTAAATTGCGCTCTTACATATAGAGATTACCGATGGAAACGGCGTTCTAATTCATCGCGCCCCATCTCAACAATAATCGGACGCGAATGTGGACAATTGAACGGGTGTTTCGCCTCCGATAATTCCTTGATAAGATTCACCATCTCCTTCATATCTAACGTATCGCCCGCTTTGACAGCCGATTTACACGCCAGCGTGATCAAGGCGTTGTCAATCACTTCTGGGAGTTGGACATCGGTATGCGGTGCTTCCGGGAGTTTGTCCAATAGGTCGGTAACCGTCTGCGCGGCGACGCGGGTCGGCAGCGGCGACGGGATCGCACGAATCAGGATCGTGTTGCCACCAAACGCTTCCAGATCAAAACCGAGTTTACTGAAAATGTCGCCGTGAACTTTCAAAGCACTGAGCTGCTGCGGAGTGGCTTCCAAGGTGACCGGCAGGAGCAACCCTTGCACAGGGATCCCGTCGGCTTGCATCTGGTTGACGAAACGTTCATAAAGCACACGCTCGGCAGCGACGTGCTGATCGATGAAAAAGATTTTATCGCCCGCCTCAGCGACAATATAGGTTTTGAAGAGGTTCGCCTTGAGTTGGACGTTCTCAAAGTCGAGCAGACTGAGATTGACACCCTCTGGAATCTCCTGTTGCGGCGGTTGGACGACGGTTTCAGTCGATGTGGACGGGACTTGCGCTTGCGAAGTATCAGTCGTCTCTTCAGTCTCTTGTCCAGTATCTTCCGCCGGTTTCTGCGTCGGAATAGGCGGTACGTACGTCCGTCGTGTAGGCGTGGGTTGCCCAGTCCCTGCAACCACCGATGCGGAACTCGGTGTAGGACCCCGTTGGGATGTGTGCGTCGCACGATCTTCCGTGCCTGCCTCGGTCTGTTTCGGTTCAACGGGGGCCTCTATCTTGGGAATATACTTCGCTTTATGGAGCGCGTTGCGAAGCATACGGACGATACCGCTATAAATTGTCCGCTCATTCCGAAACCGAACTTCAATCTTAGCGGGATGGACATTGACATCGACTGTCTCCGGGTCCAATGTGAGAAAAAGCAGCGCCACCGGCTGCCGGTCCTTGGTAACCATCGCGTCAAATCCCTCTTTCAAGGCGGCACCGATGATCCGGCTACGGATGGGTCGCTGATTCATAAAAAAGAGTTGGTACTCCCGATTCGTCTTCGTGAACTCCGGTTTTCCGAGTAAACCGTATATTTTCAGTTCCGGGAGCTCCTCCGTGAACGCAATGAGGTTTTCAGCGAACTCTTTGCCATAGAGCAGACGTACCCGCTCCAGATGCGAATCGCAGGCACGCACATCATGGATAGTCCTACCGTTGTGCGTTAGCAAGAAATGGATATTCGGATGCGCAAGTGCAGCCCACGTCACCTGATTCGTGACATGGTTCATCTCGGTGGTATCGGTCTTGAGGAACTTCAGACGTGCCGGGACATTGTAAAAGAGGTTGTTAATCGACATGTGCGTACCGGGAGAACAACCGCTCTCTTGCACGGAACGAAACACACCACCGTCCACACTCACCTTCGTCCCCTCAAGCGCGTCCGCGGTGCGGGTGAGGAGTTCAAATTGTGAAACGGAGGCGATACTCGCCAACGCTTCGCCACGGAACCCGAACGTCTGGATCTGCTCGAGGTCCTCGATACGGCTCACCTTACTCGTCGCGTGGCGTTCCAAGGCGAGCAGCGCGTCCTCGCGTGCCATACCTATACCGTTATCGGAGACATGGATGAGCCGTTTACCGCCTGCACGAATTTCGACGCGGATAGAGGTGCTTTCCGCATCCACGGCGTTCTCAATCAGCTCCTTAACGACGGAAGCCGGACGCTCGACGACTTCGCCAGCGGCGATCTTATTGGCAACATCTGCGGAAAGTATTTTAATTTTCGCCATTTTTTTATTTACCTTGCGGTTCGTTGAAGTGGGATTGGGGTTTCATGTTTCCTTCCGTAGGATCGCCTTCCACTTCGTTTCAGGCTGCGTCCCTTGGTCTTATTTTTCCAGAAAATTGCCCAAGCCATAAGTGAATCTCAGAATTTTTTTATTTACCTTGCGGTTCGTTGAAGTGCATATTGGGTTTCATGTTCTTGTCCGTAGAATCGCTTTCCACTTCGTTTCAAGCTGCATTCTTTGGTCTTATTTTTATGGAAAATTGCCCAAACTATATTTAATTTGCTACGGGTCTTGATACAAATAACAGTTGCACGAATGCGTTTGTGTGAAACGTGTTGCGTTTGGGTATTCGTCCTTGCATACCGTCATAACCTCTGGGCAGCGTGGATGGAAGTGGCAACCAGACGGACGGTTGATAGGTGAAGGGACGTCGCCTTCTAATCGAATCTTTTCAACGCCGGTCTGCGGGTCCATCTTCGGGACAGCAGAGAGGAGGGCACGCGTATACGGATGCTTCGGCGCATCGAAAATCTCCTCTGTCGCGCCACGCTCAACGATTCGACCGAGATACATCACCGCCACCTCATCAGCGAAGTACTCGACGACAGAGAGATTGTGCGTGATAAAGAGATACGTAAGATTAAAATCGTTCTGTAGCGATTTCAGTAGGTTCAGTATCTGCGCTTGGACAGACACATCCAACGCACTCGTCGCCTCATCACAGACAATGAACTCCGGATCAACCGCGAGACAGCGGGCGATACCGATGCGTTGCCGCTGACCGCCGGAGAACTCATGCGGATAGCGTGTTACCATATCCGGCGATAAACCGACACGCTGCATCAGTTCTGTGACCCGGGTTTCGCGTGCCTCGGTGGATTCACCGATACCGTGTGCCTGCATCCCCTCTTGGATAATCGCACCGACAGTCATCCGCGGGTTGAGAGACGCATACGGATCCTGAAAGATAATCTGCATCCGTTTCCGATAAGGGTGCATCTCCTGACGCGTGGCAGTTGCGATGTTAGCACCGTTATAGACGAGATCGCCTTTAACAGGCACGCCTAAACGGAGAATGGCTTTACCGAATGAAGTCTTGCCGGAGCCGGATTCACCGACGAGTGCAAGCGTTTTGCCACGCGGAATATCGAGTGTGACATCATCAACCGCATAGACATAACCGACTGTCCGCTTAAAAATTCCTTTCTGAATCGGATAATGGACGCAGAAGTTCTTTACCTGAAGGAGGAAACTGGAAGGTTGGAAGGTTGGAAGGTTGGCAGAAGGATCCTCGTCTGTTACTACGGAAGGATGGGAGGTAGATTGCCCTCCGTTCTTCCATTCTTCCACTCTTCCATCTTCTCCATCCGTTTCGAGTTCCAGTTTTGCAGCACCGGCTGCCTTACCATTAAAAGGCGGTTCAGGGTTATAGAGATGGCAGGCGACGTTATGTTCGCTCCCGTTAACCGTGTGCAGTGTAGGCGGAATAGTTTCGCAGCCGTCCATGACCTTCGGACAACGATCAGCGAACCGGCAGCCATCGTTATATTCGGTGGCTTTCGGAACTCTGCCGGTAATCGTGTGCAATTGTGTCCCGCGTTTATCGCGAGCCGGTGTCGATTCCAAGAGTTTGACTGTGTAGGGGTGCTGCGGGGTCTCGTAAAGCTGCTCCCATGTCCCCATCTCCGCGATCTTCCCAGCGTACATCACAGCGACACGGTCGGCTATGTTGGCAACAACACCCAAGTCGTGTGTAATCAGCAGCACCGCCATTCGTAATTCTTGCTGGAGACGTTGGATGAGTTCAAGGATCTGTGCCTGTATCGTAACATCGAGTGCGGTTGTCGGTTCGTCAGCGATGAGGAGTCCCGGACGGCAGGAGAGTGCCATCGCAATCATGACACGCTGTTTCATACCACCGGACATCTGGTGCGGATATTCATCGTAACGCGCCACGGGTTCCGGGATACCGACAAGATCAAGCATCTCGATCGCAGCGTTCCGTGCAGCGGTACCGCGGAGGTTCTGATGTTGGCGGATCGCCTCCGAAATCTGGCTACCGATGGTGAAAACCGGATTGAGGCTGGTCATCGGCTCTTGGAACACCATGGCGATGTCGTTACCTTGAATCTTCCGTTTCTCGACCTCTGACAGACGCGTAATGTCTTGTCCGTTGTAGGAGATGGCACCGCCTGCGATAAAACCGGCGGGTTGCGCGACGAGTTGGATCACGGACAGCGCAGTGACGCTTTTACCGCACCCAGACTCACCGACAAGCGCGAAAATCTCGTTCGGCGCAATCTCGAATGAGATACCATCAACGGCGCGGGCAAGCCCTTCCGGGGTCCGAAAATAGGTTTTGAGGTGCTGTACGCTAAGCAACGCTTCTTTCATGAAAGTACTATAGCAGAGAAAACCGTGAAAGTCAAGGGAAATTTATATCGCTATTTCTGGCAGATGTTCCCGCATTTGAAGAAGACAGTGCAACTTAACAACAAAATTATATTAACGAAACTACAGAGATTGTGCTATACTGATTTATACACCTACACGCCCACTCGAACAATACTGAGAAGCACGAGCGAAGGACATCCCGTTCTACGACATAGAATCGGATGATGAATAACACACGATTTTTGAGTTGAACTAATTTAGAATCCAAAAGGAGGACCCAACAATGTTGAAAAGATATTTTTTGCGCTTGACCGCTTTTGTATGCCTCCTCAGTCTGTCTTTCATCGTCAGCTGTGGGGACCCTGAAGGTACAAAATCGCCAACCATAGTAGATACGGAACCAACGGAACCGTTAGAGCCATTAGAGCCAATCGTAATCCCTGAGGAACTTTACGACACCAGCGATCTGACTTACGACATCAGCGATGCAGAGGTTCAGGAACTGATGGCGTTAGAACTGCCTGATAACTGGATCCATGATGCCACATATTTCCACGCGCAACTCGTCCAACAATTCGGGAACATTCCAGCCGTTCATATCGTCGCGGAACATCACCGAAAACGATTGCTGGCACCCGGAGGATTCACCACAACCCTTGATGAAGCGATTAATTACGCCAAAGCACGATACGTGCTCTGGCCGAACGAGTCCACCTTAAAGTCGCTTGAAGGATATCTGAAAGATAAACTGATGCAGGAAACCGATGACCCCGAATTGTTTGCTAACATCTATAGAGAAAAGTTAGTCCATCAGTTTGGGTATAGGGCTGAGGTTGATATTGTCGTTAAGGGAGAAACAAAAGGAATGTTCGGAGGTTTCAAACTTCCCGATGATGCAGATGAATACCTCGCTTACCACGAAGCACTCACAGTTCTCTTTCCAAATGCATCAGTGCTGAATGATCTTGAAAGAGCCAAAGAAGAAGTCCGAAAGGCAAAAGCAAAAGGATAGTTATGTTGATCGGCGCGCTTGCAAAGCGCGCCTCCCTATAATGTCTAAATCTCTTTATATTCAGACAACTTTTTCACTCGGCAGTGTCAGATGAAGAATCCACTTCGGTATCTTCTTGAGGCATCGCACTTTTCACATAACGGAATCCGAGCCAACTGTTCGTGTTTGTCGGTTTATCATCGCCACGATTCGCTACACCGGCGGGTCCAGGCGTGTTCCAAGAGCCTCCGCGCGATACCCGTATCGTCTTTACAGTTGTGAAATCTTCCATCAACGCCTGAATATCGGAGACACCAGCAACCGGATTTTCCTTCGGAGACCGGCTTTGACCGCTCTCCGCCCTAAAGGACGGAGATTCTTCTCTGTCCAAGATATTAGGGTTTAGCGTGACTGCTGTATGCAGTTTCTCGCTATGGAGCCATCTCCAACCACTTGGCGTTGGTTCTCCGATCAAGTCGGAGCAACACAAGTGCAAACCTGCGGCGCGGGCCATGGGGCGCACTACGGAAAGAAATGTATCTCGCAAAACTTACCGATACTTTGGCTGACATGTTCAGCTTCAAAAGCGACTCTAAATCCCGTTTTGGGGTTCACCTATCTTTCAAGGGGAACGCGAGTCTGTTTTTGCAGTGTCTATGGTTTTCTGCATCTGCTCAGTCCAGTGCAAGGATTGGTAGAGAACAAGGGCGGGAAGCCCAAGTTGCACTTCTCTACCAGCAGATACATATAGTATACCAGAAAACAACTTTTATGTCAACAAAAAACGCATTTTCTACATCTCCAAGCTAAAGCATGGAGTTTTGAAAATGAAGAGGATGATAAGCTTACGAAAGATTTCTCGAAGTATCGGAAATAAACCGCCTCAGGAGACAATCCATGAGAAACATTGCGCTAACGCTGCTGCTCTTGCTCGTTTTTGGCATCACTTTGGCTGGATGTGGCACTATACTGGACACCGAGATTTAGATCGGAAAACGGAGAGATCATATCGGCTAAGGGTCCGAAACTCTCTAAGCAACAAGAGTCTGATCTCGTGCATAAAGGTGTGGAACCAGAGGGGTGGGAAGTTGTTTACCTTGATGAAAAGGGGAACCCAATCCGTCTTAACGAATAAAAAATAAAAGCATTGAGGTGAACAGGCATAAGTAATTCAATTGTATGCAACAGTTTCATTGCAAACGCTTGCAGGATGTAAATTAATAGAGAAGATTGGAGATTCGTATGTCTAACCGATTGGCAATTTCAGGCGGTACGCCTGTTCGTAATACAGAAAGTGAACCGTGGCAGTCATGGCCCCTCACTACGACCGAGGAGTGGGAATCAAAAGTTGAACCGTTGCTCCGAGAGGTCTATTTAAGCGGCAACGAAGGCTCCGGTGGCACGATGATTAGCCGTTTCGGTGAACAGTATGCCGAGTATACCGGAACAAACTACGCGCTTTTCATGCCACACGGCACCGATTCGATAAGTGCTGCGTTAGCCGGTGCGCTTGATCTTGACGGGTTTAGCGATGGTGGCGAAGTGATCGTGCCGAACTATACGTTTGTGGCAACCGCAAGCGCGGTACTGGAACGCCGATGCACCGTCGTGTTCGTCGATATTTCACCGGAGACGTTCACGATTGATCCTGCTGGTATTGAAGCGGCGATTACCTCGGAAACCCGTGCGATCTTGCCGGTCCACCTCGGTGGTCATCCGGCAGATATGGGGGCGTTAAAAGAGATTGCCCAACGCCATCAACTCGCCATCATTGAAGATTGTGCACAGGCACACGGTGCAGAATACCAAACAAAAAGAGTCGGATCGCTCAGTGATGTCGGTGCGTTTAGTTTCCAAGCGTCGAAAAACCTAACATCCGGCGAAGGTGGTATGGTCACAACAAACGACAAAGACATCCACGATCGGGTTTGCGCGTTCATGAATGTCGGACGTGCCCCGGGGGGCGCGAGATGGGAATATCCGCGTCTCGGATGGAACTACCGTCCATCGGAATACCTCGCTGCAATACTCCTCGTCCGCTTGGAACTCTTGGAGATGCAAACTGATCGCCGTAACCATAATGCTGCGTATCTTTCCAGTGCTTTAGAGGCAATTGATGGCATCACACCACCACAACTTGCACCCTGGGCTACGAAGCACGGGTATCACCTTTACTGTTTAAAGTATGATCCTGAAGGTTTTGGGGGTAGGTCGCGACAGGCGTTTGTTGACGCACTTTCTGCTGAAGGGATCCCATGTTCCATCGGCTATCGGTCTCCGCTCTCGGAAGAACCCGGAATGGCGTACGTCGCGGCGAAATACCCGCATCTCATCCGATCATTGCCTTCCCCGAACGCTGCATTAGTGTGTGAACAGAGCGTATGGCTCTTCCAAAATCTTTTCCTCGGCTCGGCAACTGATATGGATCAGATTTCGGAGGCGATCGCGAAGATTCACAAGGTCTGGAATTGAGTACGGCTATTCAGCAAGCAGGTTAGAAACGTTGCGGGTACTTCGCTAAAAAGTTCCGATGCACTCACACAGCAGCAAACCGCTCCTTGTCTACGATAACGACTGCGATTTTTGTCGGTACTGGATTGCCCAGTGGCAACATATCACAGGGGACCGTATCGACTACGCGCCCTATCAAGAAGTCGCATCGCACTTCCGAGATATCCCGCTTTCAGCGTATGAAAGTTCGGTGCAGTTAATTTTGGAAAATGGAACGGTTTTCAGTGGTGCTGAGGCTGTTTTTCGCGCCTTGGACAACAGGCTGTTCCTCTGGTGCTACAACCGTCTACCGGGGTTCGCAAGCATCTCGGAAGGTGTCTATCGTTTGGTCGCACAGCATCGTCCATTTTTCTCTGCATTGACGCGTTGGCTTTGGGGGACACATACTGAGAAAACGACGCTCTATTTTTCGCGTTGGCTGTTTCTACGTGCACTCGGATGTATCTATCTCATTGCCTTTCTGTCATTATGGGTTCAGATTCATGGACTCATCGGTAGCAACGGCATTTTACCAGTAGACCAATTTTTGACGGCTGTGCATCAACAAGTCGGGACATCAGGTTATCATGCTGTTCCGACGCTGCTCTGGCTGAACCCGTCAGACATCAGCCTCCATTTCTTGTGTGCCGGTGGCATCGTTCTGTCTCTGGTGTTAATCGCCGGTTTCTTTCCCACTTTCGCTTTAGCCGGTTTATGGGTGTTCTATCTATCGCTTGTGTCAGCCGGTCAGGCTTTTCTAAGTTTCCAGTGGGATGTGTTGCTCTTAGAGACAGGATTTTTGGCAATCTTTTTCGCGCCGCTGCGAATCCGTGATACACTTTCACAGGTGTCCCAACCCCCCGCTGCGTTCTTATGGCTTTTACGATGGCTGCTGTTCCGATTGATGTTTGCTTCCGGGTTCGTCAAACTTGCAAGCGATGCCGTATGGCGAGACTTGACTGCCCTTAACTTCCATTATGAGACACAACCGTTGCCGACATGGATCGGGTGGTACGCGCACCAGCTGCCTGAATGGTTCCAGAAAATCTCTGTCATCGGTATGTTTGCCGTTGAATTGGGTGCCCCATTTCTGATCTTTGCGCCGCGCCGCTTACGAAACGCCGGATGTATCGGACTCATCGGGCTGCAAATTCTCATCATCTTGACAGGAAATTACTGCTTTTTCAACTTGCTGACAATTGTACTCTGTCTTCTTCTGGTTGACGATGTGGCATGGAAAGGTCTGTTCCCCAAACGGTTCACGCCCCGCTTTGATGTTGTTGGACGAGTACCGCATCAGTATTGGCGTGTCTGTGTCGTGGTGGTGGCGATGCTTCTCTTCGTCCTGAGCAGCATCCGCTTCAGTGGACAACTCTTTAGGGAGGCGAGGCTACCCGACCTCGCTTGGATTAGACCCTTTCGGAGTGTGAACACCTATGGACTCTTTGCGGATATGACGGAATCGCGTCCCGAAATTATTGTTGAAGGTAGCAATGATCGGATAACGTGGAGAACCTACGAATTTCGCTGGAAACCGGGAGAACTGACAGACACGCCGAAATGGGTTGCACCGCACCAACCGCGACTGGATTGGCAGATGTGGTTCGCCGCGCTTCAAGGCAGCTATCAAAACACGTACTGGTTCCCTAATTTTATGGTGGCACTCTTACAAAACAGCCCCGAAGTTTTACAATTGCTCGCGGAAAACCCGTTTCCTGACACACCGCCGCGCTACGTTCGCGCCACCCTTTACGATTATCACTTTACCGATATTGAAACCAAACGTTCTGAAGGAACGTGGTGGTCGCGTGAGAGAACAGGAATTTATTGCCCCGCGATTTCACTCCGTTAACTTCACGTACCCGATAGGAGAATTTATGCCGAGTCAATTTTTAAAGGTTGCGTTGGAAGCAGCCAAGAACGCCGAAGAAGTTATCACCGCTTACTATACCGACGATATGGAAGTCGAACTGAAAGAGGACGAGACGCCGGTCACACTCGCCGATAGAGGCGCGGAAAAAGTTATCCGTGAAACCATCAAACAAGCGTTTCCAGATCATGGGTTTTTAGGAGAGGAATACGGAACAGAGGAGGGGGATTCCCCTTACGTCTGGATCATTGATCCGATTGATGCGACGAAGAATTATATCCGAAAAATCCCGATCTTCGGCACCCAGATTGCGTTGATGAAAGGTAATGACCTAATTCTCGGTGTCTCCAACGCGCCGCTTCTGAATGAACTGCTTTATGCAGAGTCGGGAAGTGGTGCTTTTCTCAACGGCAAACCGATAGCCGTCTCCAGCGTGACGCAACCCGAAGCGGCGATGATCTGCCACGGCGGACTGAGGTGGTTCACAGAGAAAGGCACCTTTCCCGGTGTCTACAACCTTATCAACAAGGTTGCGCGTTCCAGAGGGTTCGGTGATTTCTATATGTATCATCTCGTGGCTTCTGCAAGGGCGGATGTTGTTGTGGAGGCAGCGATTAGCGTCTGGGACATCGCCGCCATCACGGTTATTGTGCGGGAAGCCGGTGGGAAAGTAACGGATATACAGGGACGACCCATTACAAAAGCGACCGACTCGTTAGTCGCAACAAATGGCGTACTGCATGACGCTGTATTGGATTATTTTAAAGATGCCTAACCGCAGATTTTGATTTACCACCAAGCGGTTCGGTGGTATCCCGTCAAATCAATTTCCTGACCGAAGGATGAAAGCATTATAACGGTTGCTGTCGGTTCAAATGTGCAACCGCATGACCGCAGTGGTGCCTCATACCTTCCGCCTTCCGCTGTTTGCCAAGTGCGGATTGTCGGTATTGCGGATTGGAGCGATGCAATAACTTCCATCGGATCCACATCTGGTGCAATAGGGTCCCGGATTAATCCATGTTGATAATATTCTGAGGGTTCATCCCATCGTGCATAACCGACAATATTTTGACCCTGGCGTAAAACGCGGTATCCACCCATATTGGGTTGCTGTACTTTTAGATTTTCCCGATCGCAACTAACAGGAAAGTTTTGTTTTCCCCACCTCTCATCTAATTCAGGTAAAGCACTTAAATCGCTTAGGTTCGTTTCTGCCCATTTGAGCTGCGAGGCACTCTGATTTGGTGGAAGTTGCGTTTGCAAATCTTGTGTAAATTGCTGATAACCAACTTTCTGATACAGGCGAATAGCAGCTGCTTCATCCGCATCAAGAATGCTTCCGCGATACCCTTTTCTTTGAAAGTGTGCGGGCAAATCCTGCATCAAACGAGCGGCTATCCCTTGGCGACGCATATCTTGCGCAACAAAGACAGCACCTACTGTTACAAACCTCTGGCACTTGTCTTCGATGAAAAACGAGCAGGATTCACCCAGCACATGCCCCACGACTTTTTCATTGACAAGTGCTAAACGTATTCCCTCTGGTTCGAGGTGTGGACCCTCAAACTTATCTCGATAGATGTTCTCATCAACTTGCCCAGCAGGTAACAACAACTCCAAAACTGCATCATCATCACCGGGCTGCCAATGTCTGTAAATGATTTTATCTTGCATAGTCTTCCTTCCGAACGAAATGGTTTTCGTTGTAACATTAAAACGGATGCACTTTTAGCATTAGCCATCAGCCATTGGAGCCTGAACTGTGATTGATAGGATTTCTGCGATTTTCATGATAGGGTTTTTAATCAAAAGTAACTAAGTGCTGATAACCTGAATACCTTTTATTTGAATATTTTAGGGTAATGTGTTATACTACATATCAAGCCTTGCAAAGGTGACACGTTTGTTAGAAGGAGAAAGAGAAAAAAATGAACCTTGAGTTTCAGGACGTGCTGGATCTGTCTTATGTGGTTGATGAAAAGAGTCCGTGCGAGCTGCCGATTGATCCTGCTAAAATTTATGACCAAGCGACGTTGGAAAAAGATGGCTATTTTGAAAGCCGGATTGACACGTCTGGACACTACTCTACGCACATGGATGCCCCCTGTTTAATGTATCCCGGCGGTGCAACGATCGCCGAGATTCCAAAGGAGAAGCTGACGGGACATGCGATTCTAATGGATTTTTCTGCGATCAAGAAACCGAACGATGCTGTGACTGCCGAAGACATTAAAGCGTGGATCGCCGAGAATGGCGAGATTCCAGAAGATAGTATCGTCTTTATGCGGACAGGGATGGACAGATTCGTTTATCAAGATAACTTTAATCGGGAGTGGATCGGTTTCAGTGAAGATGCCGCGGAGCTGCTCGTTGAGAAGGGCATAAAAGTCATCGGTACTGATGCGTGTAGTATTGATTCGGTGGCAGGACATCCACCGTTGCACGACGGTTTGCCACCTGCCCACCTCGTTTTTCTTGGAGCTGGTATCCCGCACGTCGAGGATCTCTGCAATTTGAGTCAATTACCGACACATTTCTACGTAGTCATTGCGCCGTTAAAACTGGCGCGAAGTTCCGGCGCGCCGACACGCGTGTTCGCCTTCGTATAACCGCACTCTCTTTGAGATGGTGGCACTGCTTTTCGACCTCATCCGACGCTATAAAAATGAGACTTGATATACCCGAACCGATCTTGAACTTATTACATGAAATCGGTGAAGTTGCTGGAACAGGTTCCTACCTTGTCGGTGGGTTCGTCCGAGACCTCCTCCTCAAACGCCTCAGTCTCGATCTCGATATCGACATCGTTGTAGAAGGAGACGCAATCCGAGTGGCAAAAGCGATGTGTGAGCGTTGGAACGGGAGATTGGAGGTGCATACGCAGTTCGGCACGGCAACCGTCACACCTGAGAAAACTGACCTGCCTAAAGTCGATTTCGTCACTGCACGTCGTGAAACTTATCAAGGTTCAGGGACGTTACCTATAGTGCAGAACGGAAGTATCAGTGACGACTTGCATCGGCGCGATTTTTCTATCAATGCCCTCGCAATGCGTTTGGACCAAACGGCTTTCGGCACTATCGTTGATGAGACGGATGGATTGGCGGACCTTGAGGCGGGGATCGTTCGGACACTCCATAATCGGAGTTTTATTGACGACCCGACGCGTATCTTCCGAGCAGGTCGGTATGCTGGACGCTATGGTTTCCAAATCGCTGAAAACGATGAGACGCTTATCCGAGAGGCACTTCCGGTACTTGCACAACTTAGTGGTGAACGGATACGGAACGAAATTGATAGGGTACTCCTTGAAAAGGCGGCACCGGAGATTGTAGAGCGACTCACAGAACTTGACGTATGGAAAACTATTTGTGCAGGGTGGCGGATTTCATCGGACTTCGCGTCCGACTTTCAATCTGCACAAAGCGCAATTGGTTGGGCATCTGAGCATCTCGCTGCTGAAGCATTCGATCGCCGACTTGTCCGTTGGATGGCACTTTTCGGCACAGAGATGCCGATATATCAAATTGAGGCACTCAGTTTCAGGTTTACGTTGCAGCATCAACTCCAGAGATTGGTCAGTCCAGCACAAGCGGAGAATCAGCAGGTTTCCCTTGAAAAAGTAACACACACAGCCTTTGAGAAACTTGGATATCCGCTATCACGGAATGCTACAATTGAACATCAAAACGGAAAATGGTGTATCGTTGATGCGGACCTTTCAACGGGTAGTGGAACAACTTATGTTTGTGGGGAAAAGAGTCTCTTTCGGGTAGAGACACCACTCACTGCCTACAAACACTTAAAACAGACACTTGCACCATTAAAACCGTCAGTGAAACCGAGCGAAATTTATAGATTGTTTAAACCGTATCCGATTGAGGCACTGGTCTTGGCATCTGAAGGGACAACAGTCGCAGCATGGCAGCGAAAAAAAATAAGAGACTACCTTCTCGTCCTTCGCAAGGTTCAGCCGTTTATTACTGGAAAAGATCTGATTGCGTTTGGCGAGGAACCTGGAGCAACGTTTAAAACACAACTCTGGCAACTATTCGCTGCACAGTTAGATGGAGAGATCACGAAAAAAGAAGAGGCACGTTCCCGCTTACGGAAAGTAAATAATAATGGCTAATTTCGATCCTTTTGCAGCAATACTTTTGGTTACACAATTCATTATCTTGTTGACCTTCCACGAGTGGGGTCACGCGAAATCAGCAGATATGTTAGGTGACCCGACGGCTCGCGATTTAGGAAGGATGTCCCTCAATCCCGGTGTCCATATTGATATGATCGGGACAATTATACTACCGTTGATCGCTTCGTTTTTCGGAGGTGCATTTTTTGGTTGGGCAAAACCGGTGCCGGTGAATCCTTACAATCTGAAGAAGCCGAGGCGAGACCTGATGCTCATCGCAGCCGCCGGTCCTTTCATGAATATCGTCCTAACTTTCGTAATCTTAGGCGTAGTTAAGCTGCTTATAGAATTGACTGCGTTTGATCCAACCGAATCCACACTTCATTATGAGATTAACACGCAATTAATTAGGATGGGATTTATTAGTGTTTTTCTCGCGGCGTTTAACATGCTCCCACTCTTCCCATTAGATGGTTTCAGTGTGGTGAGAGGTCTACTACCGGAAGATTTAGCACGCGGCTTTGAAAAATTGATGCCTTATGGTATGCCGATTTTGATGTGCCTTATTTTTCTACCAAGCCTCTTGGGCATACCGAACTATGTATTCGGGTTCTTGAACGATATTAGTCACACAGTATTCAATCTAATAGGGGAAATCGTCGGTTTACGATAAAATTTCGTTTTTCATCGCAAATCTTAACGCATAGGCTTTAGACATTTACAACGCTGAAAGCACCAAATATGTTGATCGAAACAATCGAAACTCTCGGAAATCAAAATCCAGAAGCGGTGTCTACTGCAACAGAATCGCTCTACTCGGTTAAGTTAGAAGGGTTTGAGGGGCCGCTTGATCTGCTTCTCCATCTGATTCAGAAAGAGGAGATGGATATCCACGATATTCAGATTGCGGAAATTACTGACCGGTACCTGGAATACGTCAATCTCATGGAGCAGTTAGATTTAGACGTGGCATCCGAATTTTTGGTGATGGCAGCGACACTGCTACATATAAAATCACAGAGCATTCTCCCACAACTCACCCCAAGTGACGAACTCCCGATCGGTGACGAAGAGCAGCTTGTCAAACAGCTGTTGGAGTACAAACAGTTCAAAGAGGCGGCACAGGTTTTAGATATTTACGCCGAACGACAGACCTGGGTCTACAACCGAAGTCCGAAGCTGCACGCCGACTTAGATGGCTCGCGCGCTTTCGAGATTCGGGCGACACTGTTTGATTTACTGTCCGCCTTTAAGCGTATGAACGACCGAGCGGCTGAGGTAGACACTGAGGAATTGTATGAGGCAGTCGAAGAAGAGACAATTACGGTTGAAGATAAAATTGCTTTCATTGAGCGGCATTTGGAGGTCGCTGATCAATTGCTATTTGAAGAACTCTTCCCGCTGTCCGCAAGTAAAACAGATTGGATCGTTACATTCCTCGCTATTTTAGAACTTATTCGGATTGGGAGAATTGTCACCGTTCAGACAGGTCATTTCGAGAGCATCTATATTGTTAAACAAGAGCAACAGGTGCCCGATCGCGAGATCGCGCCGCCTCCGATTGTAGAACCCGATCGTTCAGAAGAACGAGACTATTAGGAATTTTACTTATGGACTCTGAATACGTTACCGCCGTTGCCCCGACAGAAGAGATAGATATGATGTCGGACGAGAAACTCAAATCGATTTTGGAAGCGATTCTTTTTGCTGCGAGCGAACCGATTACGTTGGACCAGTTCCAAAGTGCGCTGCCGCAGATAGGTAAACGCGCTATTCGTAAAGGACTGACCGAGCTCTACGACGATTACGAAGAGATGGCGCGCAGCTTTCGCCTCGTCGAAATAGCGAATGGGTACCAAATCTCATCGCGCCCAGAGTACTCGGAATGGATAGAAAAATTTTATACGCGACAGGTCCGCGTTACGTTGTCGCCGTCTGCGCTTGAGACGCTCGCGATTGTGGCGTACAAGCAGCCGATCACTCGTAGCGATGTTGCAACGATTCGTGGTGTAAATAGCGACAGCGTTCTCAACTCACTGCTCGAAAAAGGGCTTGTCCGTATCACCGGCAGAAAAGATGGACGCGCACTGCTCTTTTCAACCACAGACGATTTTCTTCAACAATTCGGGTTGAAGGACGCTTCTGAGTTGCCTTCACTTGATGAAATTGACGAACTCCTTAGCGGACCGAACGGAAGCGAGCCATCCCACCCCCGCGCTGCTGTTGTCATGGAGGAAACCACAGAGTGATGAACTACAATGCATGGTTCCAGTGTAGCCAAGGATGCGCCGAAACCTATCCACTTTCAGAGGTTATCTACCGGTGCAAAAAATGCGATGGGCTTTTAGAGGTACGGCACGACATAGACGCACTGAAGGAAAGGAGCGCAGCTGAATGGAAAACGCTTTTCGAGCAGCGGTACATGCGCACCCAATACCCGTATGGTAGTGGTGTCTGGGGCAAAAAGGAGCTGGTCTGCCCGAACATTGACGATAATAACATTATCTCTATGTATGAAGGCGGCACCAATCTTTTCTGGGCTGACCGCTTCGGGGCACAGCTCGGCTTGGGCGATCTGTGGATTAAGCAGTGCGGCATCAGTCACACTGGCTCTTTTAAAGACCTCGGAATGACTGTCTTGGTCTCAATGGTGAACCAAATTATCAACGCATCTGGAAACATCCGGGCAGTTATGTGTGCATCTACCGGTGATACCTCTGCCGCTTTGGCAGCCTACGCATCTGCAGCAGGGATACCGGCAATCATTCTGTTACCGAAAGAAAAAGTTACACGCGAGCAGCTGATCCAACCTATCGCTAACGGGGCACTGACGCTCTCACTTGAAACTGACTTTGATGGCTGCATGGAAATCGTTCAAAAACTTGCTGCACGACCGGACTTTTATCTTGCCAACTCGATTAACTCTCTCCGCATCGAAGGGCAGAAGACGATCAGCATAGAAATCGTACAGCAGTTTAATTGGGAGGTCCCTGATTGGATTATTATTCCGGGAGGCAACCTCGGCAATGTCTCAGCACTCGGACTCGGCTTTCTAATGATGTATGATCTCGGTATCATTGACAAATTGCCGCGTATCGCCTGTGCGCAGGCCGAACGCGCAAATCCGCTCTATCGAAGTTATCAAACCGGGTTCACAGAGTTCAGTGCTATCACCGCACGATCGACACAAGCGACAGCGATTCAGATCGGGAATCCGGTTTCAGTGCATCGCGCGATTCGGACGCTCCGACGTTTTGATGGCATCGTTGACCAAGCGACAGAGACAGAATTGGCTGATGCCGCAGCAAGAGCAGATAGAACAGGCTTATTCAATTGTCCGCACACCGGTGTCGCCTTGGCTGTCTTGATAAAGATGGTCGAGCGCAAACAGATCCTCCCATCTGACAGGGTTATCGTCATTTCTACAGCGACAGGTCTGAAATTCCCGGATTTCAAGGTCGAATATCACAATGTTGCGCATGGTGAACCGCCGCCTCGCTACCTAAATGCACCGATTGAACTGGAAGCAGATTATGAACGGGTCTTGAAACAGATTGACACGCATCTTGATACATAGTCCCTCAATCTCGCCAGTAACGGTATTTGTGAAAGTCCTGTTTAGATTCTACCTCATATCACACTGCGATAAAGATTTGCAACAAATCTGCAAAATATGTTATAATTCTAAGTGTTAATCCCCAAATATCTCAAAATCAAAAAACAACAGGAGTGATTGAATGTCAGAACAGTATCAGCCTAAGCCTGAGCACAAGTTTACCTTTGGATTGTGGACTGTCGGCAACCCGGGACGCGACCCATTTGGTGATGTTGTCAGGCCCCGCCTTAAACCTACCTACACTGTCGAAAAACTGAGTGCGTTGGGTGCGTACGGTGTTAATTTACACGATAATGACCTTGTTCCTTTTGATGCTTCAGCCGCCGAACGCGACAACATCGTTAGTGAATTCAAGCAGGCACTTGCTGACCATAATATGAAAGTGCCGATGGCTACGACGAATCTATTTTACCATCCAATTTTCAAAGACGGTGCGTTTACTTCGAACGACCCGAAAGTCCGAGCCTTCGCGATTCAGAAGACGTTGAATGCTATCGACTTAGGCGTGGAACTCGGCGCAACGGTTTATGTCTTTTGGGGTGGACGTGAAGGTGCAGAAGTAGATGCCGCAAAAAACGGTCCAGATACCGTCAAGTGGAACCGTGAAGCGATGAACTATTTCACGTACTACGTCAAAGACCAAAACTATGACCTTCGATTCGCACTTGAGGCGAAGCCGAATGAACCGAGAGGCGACATCTATCTGCCGACGACCGGGCACATGCTTCACTTTATCGAGACACTTGATCATCCTGAGATGGTCGGTGTTAACCCCGAATTCGCGCACGAAACGATGGCAGGGTTAAGCTTTATCCACGGTGTTGCTCAAGCGTATGAATCGGGGAAACTTTTCCACATTGATCTGAATGATCAGAAGATGAGCCGTTTCGACCAAGACCTACGCTTCGCCTCCGAAAACATCAAGAGTGCGTTCTTCCTTGTCAAGTTCCTCGAAGATGTCAATTGGGATGGGTGCCGACACTTTGATGCACACGCCTACCGAACTGAAGATGAAGAAGGTGTCTGGGACTTCGCGGCGGGGTGCATGCGGAGTTACCTAATCTTGAAAGAGAAAGCACAACGCTTCAACGAGGATGCGGAAATTCAGGGGATTTTGGCGGAATTGCGAGCCGGAGATGCTGAACTTGAATCGCTCATGGCAAATTACAATACCGAGAGCGTCGGAAAACTCAGAAAAATAGATTTTGACCCCGAAACCCTTGCCCAAAAAGGACTCGGATACGAAAAATTAGATCAACTTACATTTGAGGTATTAATGGGAGTCAGGTAACCTGTGCCTAACGCTCCCTTTAAAAAAGTTGGAGCTCGCCTATGAATACGCTTATTATTGCTGTCTTGAGTTTCATCGGTTTCATCGTCGCTTACCATACGTATGGCAAATGGTTGGCGCGAAAAATCTTCGGATTAGATGCCGAAGCACCCGTTCCGAGCCAAGAACTACAAGATGATGTCGATTATGTGCCGACAAAAAAAGAGGTGATTTTTGGGCACCACTTCACGAGTATTGCCGGTACAGGTCCGATTGTCGGACCTGCTATCGCTGTCTTTTGGGGATGGTTACCAGCCCTGTTGTGGGTTGTTCTCGGTTCCGTCTTTATCGGTGCAGTTCATGACTTCGGCGCACTCGTCGTCTCCTTGCGTAATCGTGGGCAGAGCGTTGGCGAAGTCGCGGGGAGAATGATTGGACCCCGCGCGAAATTCCTTTTCCTTTTCGTTCTCTTCATGGGTTTGACAATTGTCCTCGCGATCTTCGGTTTGGTCATCGCCCTAATTTTCTCCTATTATCCTGAATCTGTGCTATCGGTTTGGGTAGAAATTCCGCTTGCCATCGGTATTGGCATCTGGATACACCGTCAGGGGCGTAACATCCTTGTCCCGTCTATCATCGCGCTCGGCGTGATGTATATAGCGATGGGTGTCGGGGCATATCTGCTGCCGATTGATTTAGGCGCGTGGCTCGGCATCCCATTACTTGGAAAAACCTATCTGAACGTCGTGGTAATCTGGACGCTGGTGCTTTTTGTCTACTGTTTTATCGCCTCCGTGTTGCCGGTATGGACGCTCCTCCAACCCCGCGATTTCATCAACAGTCACGAACTCGTACTTGCACTCCTCCTATTGATTCTCGGACTCGCAGTTGCAGGTTTTACAGGTGGAGCAGACCTTGTTGCCTCCGCCCCAGCGGTTGCTTCAGATATCCCGCCCGATGCACCACCGATTTGGCCCTTCTTATTTATCACGATTGCCTGCGGTGCTGTTAGCGGTTTCCACTGTATGGTGAGTTCCGGTACCTCCAGCAAACAGGTCGAATCTGAAAGTGATGCACAATACGTCGGATACGGTGCGATGTTGCTTGAGGGTGGACTCGCTGTCATCGTTATTCTCGCCTGCTGTGCCGGTATCGGTATGGGGATTTTCAATCGAACAGGGACGGGTGCCAACTATACATTTGAACCCATCGTCAAGGCGGAAAGTGCTGCACCTGTTATGAATCAGGACGCATGGAGAACGCGTTACGCGACGATCACAACGACGATCAACGCTGATGGTACAACAACAGTCGTCGGCGGTTGGGCAAGCCACAACCTCAAAGCGAAGGTAAGCGCGTTTGTTGATGGGGGTGGGAATTTCCTTGCTTCCCTCGGTATCCCGCTGAAGATGGGTATCGCGATTATGGCAGTGCTTGTTGCAAGTTTCGCAGCGACAACACTCGATACAGCGACCCGTCTTCAACGCTACGTGATCCATGAACTTGCACAAACGGCTAATATCAAGCCACTGATGAATCGCTATATTGCCACTGCCTTTGCATTGGTACTCGCTGCGGCTGTCGCCTTGTTGCAGGGACCGAGTGGTCCGGGAAGCGGTGGATTAACGCTCTGGCCCCTCTTCGGTGCGACGAACCAACTTCTTGCCGGATTAGCGTTTATGGTGATCGTCTTCTATCTCGTGCGGCGCAATAAACCGATCTGGTTCGCGTTCCTACCGATGATCGTCATGCTTATCATGCCTGCGTGGGCAATGCTGCACCAAATGTTTGATCCGCAGACCGGATGGCTTTTCACTGGCAAATATCTGCTCTTCGGATTCGGTGTCATCGTGGAGGCGTTGCAGATATGGATGGTTGCTGAAGGGGTCATCGCATGGCGAAATGCCCGCGGGAATTACCCAGAACTCCCGCCGTTGGAAAGTGTTACTGCAGATTAAACAGATGTCAAAAATTTCAGGAAAACAAATCAAAGACGAAGAACTCCACAACTATCCGCTTGATGCGGAAATCTTCCGAAGGACATTTAACGGATACGTTCGGAGATTCAATACCGCTTTTACCGTTTCAGCCCTCTTAATTAGCGCGCCCTTCATAGCACGCGTGATTGCATGGTATTTAGAACAGACGAAAGTTGATATCACTGGATTTTTAAACCTTTGGTACGCTGGTGAATCTCTACTGTTAGACATCGGATTTCCACACATAGCATTCGGAGTATTTGCATCCGGAATCATTTCAGTGGGGAGCTTCACTTTTGGGCTTATCTCAGTTGGTAATTGCTCTTTTGGTGTAATTTCAATCGGGCTGGCCTGCTCTTGCGGCATCATATCTATAGGCGGTATCTCCTCCGTTGGTATTATCGCTATTGGATATTTACGCGTCTATGGAATCATTGCTGTTGCGGTAGGTAAGAGAGATATACACCCAATAAACCCCGGTGGACAGGCGTTTGGAGTTATTGCGATTGGACGGCGTGCACGCGGGGTTTATTCGCTGTCTTATGGCGATGCAGGCGAAGGCACCTATCAGTTTTCGCCGAAACGTCAGGATCCAGAGGCTGTTGCCCTCTTTACACGTTGGTACAAGAAATTCAAAGACGCGTTTGTTTTGCCTTCTTAAAACACTTCCTTCATTTCTGCTAAAGGCGGAAATACACTCTTCACAGAACTCCTAAGAAAATTGGGTCTATGGTTTCCGAGGTGGTCTCTCATCTACAGATGCCTCCTCCTTGCTTATGATCTCCACAAGGTGATAGGCGTACCGTCCGACATCTTGGATCTCTGTGCCTCTATCTTTAAGTTTGACTTTCAGTGTCCAGATGAACCCGGGTTCAAAGTCAAATCCGACTATGCCCTCATAAAAAAGATGCCATTCTTGGCTTTCCTCATTGAATTCAAGGTAGCACTCCTGCTCAAAAGCACCTACACAGTCTACTTCATAGGGTCCGATGGTGAGCGTCTCTATGTGTTCATCCCAACCACATCCGATGATGACGGACAAGATGATTAAAGTGAATAGGAGTATGCTTTTTGTTTGTAATGGCATGTGTTTCTTCATCAACCTATCTCAATACAACGGTTGATAACGTGAAAGTTAGTATTCAGGTTTCGTTGTGGGTTGCAGTCGAGCCTTCAAGGTCCTCAAATTTTTATGGCAAATTGAATTCTTCCTCTTATAATGATAACATCTTTGAGGAATAGATATCAACGCTACTTTATAAAAATTAGGCGCGCTTACGCAGCGCGCCTGTTGACAGATTTGCTACTCTTATGAGGCAGACAAGAAATTCCGAATCACGTAATCCAGAATTCCACCGTGTTTGTAGTATTCTACCTCTACGGGTGAATCAATCCTGATTAATAACTCCGTCGTCTGTGTCTCGCCGTTGGCGCGGACGATCTGCATCGTTGCCATCTGTCCGGGGTGGAGGTCATCGGCGAAACCTGTGATGCTGATGATTTCACTGCCGTCGAGGTTAAGTGTCTGTATGTTTTCACCGTCTTTGAACTGCAACGGCAAGACGCCCATACCGATGAGATTGCTGCGGTGGATACGTTCGTAACTCTCAACAACAACAGCTTTGACACCTAAAAGTTTCGGACCTTTCGCTGCCCAATCCCGGGAACTCCCCATACCGTAGTCCTGTCCAGCGAAGATGACAGTTGGCACGCTATTTTCTTGGTAGTGGAGCGCTGCTTCGTAGATGGTCGTCTCTGTGCCTTCTGGATACAGAAGTGTGAAGCCACCTTCTACATCGGGTGTCATCAAGTTACGGACACGGCGATTGGCGAAGGTCCCGCGTGTCATCACCCGGTCATTACCACGTCTGGAACCGTAGGTATTAAAATCGCGCGTTTCCACACCGTGCGCTTGGAGATATTCTCCCGTTGGACTTGCAGCTGCGATTGCACCTGCTGGCGAGATATGATCTGTCGTGACAGAATCCCCAAAAATACCGAGAACGCGCGCATCTACGATGTCTGAAATCGGAGCTGGTTCCCTCGAAAAGCCTTCAAAGAACGGTGGATGCTGGACATAGGTGCTTCGCTCGTTCCACGGATAGAGGACACCCGTCGCACCGGAGAGCTCTTCCCATTCCGGTGCCTGGTTACCGATTGCGTCGTACATCTCTTTGAACGTCCGACGATTAACTGCTTCGGCAATCATTTCAGCAATCTCTTGACGGTTGGGCCAGATGTCTCGGAGATAGACCGCTTCACCGGTATCGCTGTGTCCAAGCGGTTCGGTAGCAAAGTCAATATCAATACGCCCCGCGATTCCGTAGGCGACAACAAGTGGTGGCGACATCAGGAAGTTCGCTTTGATTTCTGGATGCACGCGCGCTTCAAAGTTTCGGTTGCCACTCAAGACGCTCGCTGTGACAAGATTGCCTTCATCTATCGCCGTTTGAACCACATCGTTTAGGGGGCCACTGTTACCGATACAAGTTGTGCAACCGTAACCGACGACGTTATAACCGAGTTGTTCGAGATAAGGCAATAGACCGGTATTTTGCAAATATTCCGTTACGACGCGCGAACCGGGAGCCAAACTCGTTTTCACGTAATCGGGGACATGCAGCCCTTTTTCAACCGCTTTCTTGGCAAGCAGTCCGGCACCAATCATAACAGATGGGTTGCTGGTGTTCGTGCAACTCGTAATGGCAGATATAACAACGGAGCCGTGGGTTATACGGTCGTCGCCTGTGCTGTCTGTAACACCAAACCCATCTTCTGCGATGGGACGCGTGAGGAGTTCGCTAAAGGTCTGTTTAACATCCGACAGAGCGATCCGATCTTGTGGTCGTTTCGGTCCTGCGATACTCGGTTCGATGTCGCCAAGGTCAATTTCAAGTACATCGGAGTACTCAACTTCTCCAAGACGTGGGATGCCGAACATATCTTGCGCTTTAAGGTACGCTTCAACCCTATCAACGTGTGTTTCATCGCGCCCTGTAAGGCGGAGGTATTGCATCGTCTCAGCATCAGGTGGGAAGAAACCGATCGTCGCGCCGTATTCGGGGCACATGTTTGAGATTGTTGCACGGTCGGGTAGGGAGAGGGCTTCTACACCTTCACCAAAGAATTCGACGAACTTACCGACGACTGCAGCGGCTCTGAGGTGTTGGGTTACGGTCAACACGAGGTCCGTTGCGGTAACACCTTCATGGAGTTCGCCTTTGAGGTGGACACCGAGCACTTCTGGTGTTAAGATATAGACCGGTTGACCTAACATCGCGGCTTCCGCTTCAATACCGCCAACACCCCATCCAACGATGCCTAAACCGTTAATCATCGTCGTGTGTGAATCGGTACCGACGACGGTATCCGGATAAGCGAGGGAATCTTCCATCATAACGACCTTGGCGAGATATTCCAAGTTCACCTGATGGACAATACCAATAGAAGGCGGAATGATGTTGAACTTTTCAAATGCCTGCTGCCCCCATTTCAGAAATTCGTAACGTTCTTTGTTGCGTTCAAACTCGCGCTGGGTGTTGAACTGAAATGCGTTCTCTGAACCGTATGCATCGACTTGAATAGAGTGGTCGATAACTAAATCGACGGGGACAAGCGGTTCTATCATGCTTGCGTCGCCACCGAGTTCAGCAACAGCGGAGCGCATTGCCGCAATATCGACGACGAGTGGGACACCTGTGAAATCTTGTGCGACTACACGTGCCGGTTTGAATGGGATCTCAGCGGCTTTCGGGGAACTTGCCTTCCAATTCGCCAAATTCACAATATCGTCTTCTGTGATCTGATGTCCGTCGTAATTTCGTAGTAGTGATTCGAGTAAGAGACGGAGGCTGACAGGCAAAGTTTTAATCGACCCGATGCCAGCCGCTGTTAAGGCAGGTAGTGAATAGTAATTACACGCAAACCCTTCGCCTTCAAGGGTCCGGTATGTATCGAACAAATTATGAGCAGGATGGGGCATTCTGCTGACTCCTTTTTAGTAGTTTTCAGTTGTTAGTACGATTTTTTTCTTTCAAAAAAATCTTTTAATTGTCAGTTGTTTTCAGTTCCAAGCGTCCTCTTAACTGAAAACTATGAACTGTGTTTTATCTTTTTTGCTGAAGTTTCGTAATTTCGTCAAGTTGCTGCCGCGCGTGGACAACGATAATATTCTCAGGATAGTCCGTGATAAGCGTCGTGTAGGTAGCGGCGGCATTCGTAAGGTCAGATTTTTGTCGATAAACTTCGGCGATGTTTACGAGTGCTTTCGTGGCGATAGGGCTCTCCTTAACAACCACTTGTTGGTATGCATTGATTGCCTCGTCACCTCTACCTTCTCCACGATGGATATTACCGATCAGCAGCCAGACCTCATCGACAATAGTCGCCTTGGGATAGACTTCAAGGATCCGCTGACCCTGTTGTAATGCTGCTGCCGTTTGCCCGTTTAGATGGTGCTGAACAGCTGTGGCATAATCTGTAAGCGGAACCTTGAAATAGCCTGGATGGTTCTGGATGAGGACGATCCGTTCAAGTGCGTCATTCGTGAGTCGATCAGATTTTGAAATTTGGATCACGAGTTTGTATTCTTTGACGGCTTGTTCAAAGTCTGATGCGAAGAGATAGGAGTCGCCGATGAGTTTTCGAGCGGTTGCTTGGAAGCTGCCGCTTCGGTTAGCGATCGGTTCAAGGACTTCCCTCGCGCGAGTATAACGTTTTAGTAGAACATGGCATTCGCCTAAAATCAACTGTGCTTCTGATAATTGACTGGTCACCAAGCGTTGGGTGAGCAGCGGTTCGAGGGTCATCTGCGCCGCTTTTGGGTCTCGGAGTCCATGTAATTGCAACCGTCCGAGTACCAACTTGTCCTTGACAGATGTCTCGCCCGTTCGGAGTTGTTCTTTTAAGAGTTTGACCGCTGCGTTCCACTGTTCCATCTTTTCGTAGAGTTCAGCGAGTTTGGTTCGGACGTTCCTGATGCGCTGCCTATCTGTTGAACCCGTTATTATGGTTTCGTAAAAGTCAGCGGACACCTGTAAATTTTCGTTGCGTTGCAAGATTTGTGCGTATTTTTCGAGTGTTAGGTCCGTATGCAACGTATAATGTTGATGGAGCTGCTTAAATGTTTCGAGTGCTTGTGTTGTTCTACCGGCATAGAAATAGAGTTCTGCTAAAGTCATAACGGCATTAGGGGCATACCGAGGTTGCGGGCGACGTTTTTCAAGTTCAACAATGAGTTTTTCCTGAAGCGGTTTGTGTTGTTCGCCTTCATAAATTTCAAGCATCGTGCGCCAGATGATTTCACGCGTGTTCCGGTCAAGTCCGATGTGCAGTAAAGCATCAATGTATACCGCAGCAGCGTCCTCAATTTTGCCCTGAATTTTGTATGCTGAAGCCAATTGTATATAAGGATGGAGGCTCTGTGGGTTCAACTGAATTGCTTGCCGATACGCTGCAATCGCCTCTGGATACATCTTATTTGAGAGATAGATGGCACCGAGTTGCTGATGTCGGTCAGACCGATTCGATGGTCCTGCCACCAGTTTCTCCCATTCGGAAATGGCTTGCTCAGTCTTACCCATCTCGGCATAGAGCGCGCCTAACTTCTTACGCAGGTTTGTATTTTCTGGATTCTGCTTAATCGCTTTCTGATAAAGTTCAAGTGCCTTCGGATAGTCTTCCTGTTGTTGGTAAAGTTCTGCCAATTGCTCCAACAAGGTTATGTCATCGGGATACTGTTGCATCCGCGTTTGAATCATATCTTCAGCCTCGACGTAGCGGTGATTCGTGATGTAGAGCCGAATAAGCCTATTAACTGCGGTTGTTTGGTAGGGTGAGGCGGGGAAGTTGTCAAGAAAATACTTGTAACTCTTTATCGCCTCTTCAGAATTGCCTTCTGCTTCTTGATATTGCCCGACGAGATAGGCAGCCGTCGAAGCAACAGTGGTGTCTGGGTGCTGCTTGAGGAGCTGCTTGCACTCTATAATCGCTTCCCGAAACTGATACCGTTCCCAATACAGATTCACTAACCGATGTACCGCGCGTGTCGCGTAAGAACCGTTCGGGTTTTCGTCAACGATCTCTCTGAAAACGCGTTGTGCTGCGGCATCCTCACCTATTTTGGCATAGCTCTGACCCATCATCAAGCGAATCGAATCCTTTTGGCTCTGTTGCAGTTGCGTGTTTGAGCCGTCGCTGTCGGTTATCCCACTTTCAAGCAGGGCTTGGTATGCCTCAATTGCTTCCGTGTACCGTTTTTCGTGGTAGTGATCATGTGCTGCTTCAATGCGTTCCAATAACTTAAGTGCTGCCGATGGGGGCGTTCCGCGCTGAACCTGTGCGAAAACAGAATATGTGACTGTAGTCAAAAGGAATAGAGATAAAATCGAGAGAAAAACGACGCGTCGGTACTTTGTAGGTTCCGTTCTTCTCGGATGTAGTCGTGAAATAAGCGTTGGCATAGAATAGTCTCTTTTCAAGTCGGATAGGTAGTCGTGTAACAATAGGACAGAAACTAAGAGTTTATGGTAGAAAATAACTGTTTAAAGTGTTGCAAGACTGACAAACAACGCCATGCCGTAAATCATGCAGGTTTCGTCGATGTCAAATTGTGGATGATGGCACATATTCACGATGCCCTTCTCTTCATTTCCCGCACCTACCATAACGAAACAGGCGGGGATCTTCTGTGAATAGTATCCAAAATCCTCACCGCCAAGCACCGGCGGGACTGGAAATATGAGGCTGTCTTCTTCAACAAGTTTTCCTGCTGCAGACAATGCAGTTTTAACACACGGTTCATGGTTGTATGTTACCGGATAGCCGTCTTGATAGTCAAATGTATAGGTTGCCTCATTGGCATTCGCAAATCCAGCAATGAGACGTTCGATCTGCTCTCGTACGCGTTTCTGAACGGATTTTTGGAGCGTACGCACCGTGCCGCCGATTAAGACCTTCGGCGGAATGACGTTGAGTGCGGCACCTGCGAGTCCTTCCTGCAAGTTCGCATCGCCACCGTGTAACTGTGTAACACTGACGACAGCTGAATCTAAAGGATTCACATTTCTGGAGATAATCGACTGCAGGGCGGTTACAAATTGCGCCCCGATAACGATAGGATCAACGGTGAGATGCGGAAACGCAGCGTGTCCACCTCTGCCGGTGAGTGTAATCTGAAAAGTATCAGATTGTGCGAGCATCGGTCCTGTGCAGGTGGCATATTCACCAACGGCATAGAGTGGAAAGACATGTATGCCATAGATCTCGTCTACATCTTCCAATGCGCCGTCTGCTATCATCGCTGGTGCACCCCCCGGTGCTGCCTCTTCGCTCGGTTGAAAAATAAACCGGACATGCGTTTTGAGGTCGCTTCGGAGTTCTGAAAGGATTCGCGCTGTCCCAATCAGCATAGCGGTGTGCGCATCGTGTCCGCAGAGGTGTGCTTTACCGTCAATTTTCGACTTGTACGGTGCATCCGTCATTTCTTGAATCGGGAGTGCGTCCATATCCGCTCGCAATGCGATCCGTTTTGATGCGCCGGGGACCTCCAAATCGCCGACAACGCCTGTCTGACCGATACCGGTTTTGACAGGGATACCAAGTGCTTGAAGTGCGTCTGCAGCAATACCCGCCGTACGCTGTACATCAAACCCCAATTCAGGGTACTGATGAATATCGCGACGGATGGCGACAATATCGTTAAAATGATGGCGACACTGCTCAAAAATCATATTTTTCATAATCAAACCTAAATCGACTTTCCATAGCCCTCTGTTTGGATTAGAATGTTAACGCACGCCGTAAGATACTCCGATGTCCGTGTTCATTTTCGAGTCGATAGATAATCGTATAACTGCCTTTCATCGTTTGAAAGACTTCGGTATTAATGACAGGTGTTAACTCGACCTGTGTTGAACTGTCATCTGGGATTGTTTTCGTTTCTGTGAAGGGACCGTAGCACCTCTCTCCTAAGGGGTTGAGTACCTTCCATGTTAAGGTTAGCTGCTTCGGACGCGGTGGATTATTAACGTAGACAGTAATTTTATCGTCAACGCGTCCGTTTCCAAATCCGAGCGTTCCTAACTTTGAGAACAGTTTCACAGTCAATGTTAATGGTGGTACATATTCGAGGTATCCTCTACCGGGGATTGCACGCCATGTGCCGCCGGTCGCTAAGGCAATCTGCCGGATTGGGAGGTAATCTATACCGATGACATCGACCCGTATGCGTTCTTTCTGTAATGTTTCAATCACCTCATCGAGGCTATAAGGGGACCGTCCATCGTAATCGGCATCATGGAATGCGCCGTCACTTGCGAGCAGAATGAAACGTTGTGCTCCTCGTCGGAACTTTGTTTCATTTACTGCCGTCATGAGTCCATCTAATCCGGCTTCAGCGATGTCGCCGCCGCCATCAACACCGATTTTGAAAAGCCAGTTCTTAAAGGTTCCGAGGTTGTCCGTGCGTCCGTACCTTTTTGTTGCGTCCGTGAATGTTACTAACCCGAAAGTTGCGTCGTGTCCTTCTCGTTCCATTGTTTCAAAGAGGAAATCGACATAAGCACGAATACCACGGATGTTATCGACCATACTCGCGGTTTCGTCAAGCACGAAGATGATATCGACTTTCTTCGCTGTAGCGGCTTCAGCGAGTGTCTTTGCAATGTCCTTCATCATATAGACGAAAGCGCCGCCGACACCGCCGCCGCTGGAGATGCTTCCGCCGCCCCAAGAATTGCCCATGCTTGTTGCTCGGAGCGCGTCCCCGCGCTTACTTCCGTAGTGAATACCCGGAGCATCCACTGCTGGAGAGGCATCGGAATTGTTCAAATTCGCGTCTGACTCTAAAGCGATCTGCCTCGTTTCCCCCTGTGGTGGGATATAGTCTGCTTTTGATGACTTTAAAGGTACGGGGACCGGTTGTGTAATCGAATGCGTTCTCAAACGACTTTCAACGTTATAACCTACAGGTTTCCCAACGGTAGTACGCAACTGTGATACCGCGTCTCCGGTTTTCGGTGTCGGATTGGTGTTTTCTTGTTTGCGTGTTTTCGGTCTGGAGGCTACTATTGGTGTCTCCTGATCTGCTACCTGCCAAGTTGCACTTAAACCGGCTTTCGGTTTTGGTGGCATCGGCGGTTTTGATTCTTCAACGATTTCAGGTTCATAAGGCACGATAGGTGGGGTAGGTTCCACAAAAACGGGTGGTTTAACGGGAGATGGCAACGGTTTAACCACCGTTATCCAAGCTTCTATTTTTTCCTCAAACGATGGTAATAGCGTTTCGTTAGGGGCCAATAACCATATTGCCACTAACAAGGGGAAATGGATAAAGAGTGAAAATATAAAATATGGGGAGGTACTTTTCCTTCTCAACATCTCTCCGTTCCTTCTTCGTACAGCTATAGATGAAATTCGACAATGTCTCCATCGTAAACAACATCATTGCGACTGACAGATTGACCATCGTGCCATTGTGGTCCCCATATCCGTGCGAACTTGAACGCTTCAAAATCCTTGTGTAAGCCGACAGCGGCATCAAGGACAGTTGAACCGACAGGCAGGACAATTGGATCATCGCGTTCTATTGGTTTACCGGGTGCCTTCGGATAAACACGCAAGATTTCTAATGCCTCGTAGAGTCCTTGCAGTAAAACCTCTTTACCGTCTCCAGTCTCAGCGGAGATCGGATAGATTTGCAACGTTTCTCCATAAAATTCTTTCAGGATTTCCAATCTCTCGTCTGCCCCCGTAGCATCGAGTTGGTTTGCTACAATAAGATATTCATCTTCCGATATATCATCGTCTACTTCGTTAAGGAGTTGCATCACCGTGTCCAGATCGTCCAGTAAATTGTCGCTCGCGAGACTTATGACAGGGAGTGCAAGGTCAGCATTTCGGATAAGCGTCATTACAGTCGGTAAAACGTAGTCTGGCATAATAGACGGTGTATCAATGAGTTGGAATTGGATGTTTTCATAACGGAGCATTCCGACCAGAGGTGTTGTGGTCGTATAAGGTGTTGCTGAAACCTCGGCGTTGGCGTTCGTAAATTTTGCAAGTATCTGAGATTTTCCGCCATTCGGTGGTCCGAAGAGAACAATCTGCCCGGCTCCCTGTTTTGGGATATGCTCGCTATAACTTCTTTTACCGGATCCTTTTCCTTTCTCTGCCGGTGCTCTTTTATGCGCAGCAATGCGGCGACGGATATCCGAGACCACTTTTTCAGAACCTTTGTGCTTCGGGACGATGCGTAGCATCTCCTCTAAGAGTCGCAACCGTTCCTCGTCTGTCTTAGCGGCTTCATGTTCGTGCTTGAGTTTGTAATAGGTTGGGGGTAAATTCGCTGGCATCTTCTTGTCTACTTCCGTCGTCGTGTGTGTAGTTTATCAAACGTTGGTTTCAGGAAACGCACACAATCCCTATTTACAATGATAACAGAATCTGTTAGAATCAAAGAGACACTTACATTAAAATAGGATACAAGATTTTCGTGCTTATGTCAAGACAATTAAGACACCTCTTTCGATCCGAAGTGAAAAAACAGATGGTTCTTCTTGCTTTCTTATGTCTGGCGTTATCTGTTATGGCACAAGAAAGCAGTAATGTCTCGCAGCGTGGTGATTTACTTCTGACGCTGGTGCAATCGGATACACTTGAAGCGCAGGTACTCGCCTTACAAGAGAACGTTGTAGCGGGTCTGACTTTTCATGCGCTCAGGACGCGTAGTGCACATCACCGGGAAGCGACAGAGAATACTATCCGTTACATCACGCGTCAATTTCGGCGTTCCTCGCGGTTAGAAGTAAGTGAACAGGTCTTCGGAGGGATAAGAAACGTCGTTGCGACGCTACCGCCGCGGTCGAATTCAGCGAGTAAGCGTATTTTTGTTATTTGTGCGCATTATGACACACAAGCGATTCGTGATCCGAATTGGAACCCGCTGTCATCAACGGCACCGGGTGCGAATGATAACGGGACCGGTGTCGCCGCAATGCTGGAAATAGCGTTTCTCTTAAGTCGCTATGAATACGATCATGAGTTACGATTTGTTGCCTTAGGCGGTGAGGAGCTCGGTTTTCTCGGCAGTCGGCAGTATGTTCGGAACGCGTCCGCGATTAAGATAAACGGTGATACCGACACCGGCTTATCCCGCGAGAAGATCGTTGCCGTTTTTAACTTGGATATGTTCGGTTTCAACTGGAAAAGCGATCTCGTTGAAATCGTTACGAACAACGATTCGTCATGGATAAGCCGCGCACTCATTATTGCGAACAGATGGTATGATGTCGGTTTAAAAATTCGTCGATCGCAAGACGAATTCGTGGATATTTCTTCGCATAAACCGTTCTGGGATGGTGGTTATAGCGCTGTAACATTAACCGAGAGTTCAACGCCATGGCGTGACTCCCAAAGTTACGATGCCAACCCTTTCTACCATACGGCTGCTGATACTGCCGACAAGGTGAACTTCCGTTTGGTGAGAAAAGTGACGCAGCTGGTGTTGGTTACGGTAGACAGTCTCCTCACTGATATGTTTCATCCGATGCGACAAGTGCCACAAGTGGCATTAGAGCTCCCTTCAACGACCGGAGAGAGCAGATTAGAGATTACAGGCACATTTGAATCAGATTTTCCGATTGACATCATTGTTCATCCGAGCCAAACAGAGGCCGTTATAGATCGAGAGAGACAGACCTATACAGCAGATGTACCGTTGAAGCCGGGAGAGAATGTTCTTAACGTTGTTGCGCGGTATCCGCTCGGGGCGGTTTCAGTTGTCAAGTCCACTATTTTGACGCAAGCGTTCGCGTGGCGGGATGTAGTGGTATTTCCGAATCCGGCACGCTCAGACGGTTTAACTGAATTCCGCGTTGAGGGAAATGCGGATATAACCGAAATGCGGATAGACATCTATGACGCAAATGCGAACTTGATAAAGCGGGTTGAAGGGGTCGCGGATCGGCTAAATCAAAGGCTCTGGCGCACGTGGTGGAATCAGCAGACCTCTTACGGATTGGCTGTCTCACCGGGGATATATATGTGCCATATCTCGGTTGTTTCAAAAGGTGAGACGTATACCTACTTGGAGAAGTTAGCGATTCTGCGGTGAGGTTTGGACTGAATTATGTGATCCTTGTGTTGATTCAGTTACTTCCATAAAGCGACCGCTATTGCGACCCCAAGCGCAATCAGTGCGATGCCAGCAGATACCCAATTTCGAGCAGAATCCCACCCGGCTTTCTGTCCTTTGATTTCAGCAACATCTACCTCGACATTCCGAAGTCGCGTATCAAGCGACTCAAGTCGCGTATCAATAGACTCGAACTGTTTTGTAAATCGTGCGTCCATTTCCGTTATCTGTTGTGTGAGTCGCGTTTCCACTTCAGTGATCCGCCTTGTGAATTGTGCGTCCATTTCCGTTATCTGCTTTGACAACAATTCGTATAACTCTCGCGTATCCATTTTATTTCTCCTTTTAAAGATGTCCGGTTTGTGAGGTGACTTTTTTGGATGTGTATCCAGCTTAAGGAGCCTCCCGATGTTTTTTATAGGATACCACATCAGCGATCAAAACACAAGTTTTTTAGCCTTGAACAGAAATTAGATGTGGATTTTCATGAAACGATGTGATATAATAACTGCAACTGTTGAAGACGCTAACAACGAAGAGATTAGAGGGAAGGGATCAAAAATGCGACGTTTCGGAACACATGGGCGCGTACGTCCTGAACAGCATTATATTGTCCGCCGTAGAGAAGAAACAGAAAACTTTATCAACCGCGTCAAAGATGGCAAGTATATTGTCCTTTTTGCCCCGCGGCAAACAGGCAAAACTACCTTTTTCCGACTGGCACTTGAAGTGCTTAGCGAAACCGATCCAACCTATTTCCCAATTCAATTGGATTTCCAAACGATGCGGAATGCCTCGCCTTCAACTTTTTATGAGCATTTCCATTACATGATTCACAGACACATTGCGTACATTTTCCAAAAACGCGGGGGCGTACCTTCTGACATGCTAACCCAATTTTTAGAAAATACGAGGTTGACCGATCATCTTTCGATGGTAAAGTTCTTTGAGAACCTTGCAAGTTTATTGGACAGCGATTCGCACGATGGGGTAGCCGCTTTCAAAAGCGTTGCCCTGCTGATTGACGAGTTCGATGGTATCCCGCAAACTGTGGTGAGCGATTTTCTGTATGCACTCCGCCAGATTTACCTCTCTGATGAGATCCAATGCCCGCATAGCGTCGGTATTGTAGGCGTAAAGAGCATCAGACAACTTGACTATGATAGGTCTATTTCGCCCTTTAATATCCAAGACGAGTTCCGTTTGCCAAACTTCACGCTTGAACAAGTGACAGAACTCCTCACTCAGTATATTGATGAAGTCGGACAAGCCTTCACATCAGAAGTTATTGTAGCCATCCATAAACAGACAGCCGGTCAACCTTTTCTCGTCAATCGGTGCGCGCAGATCCTCACAGAAGAGCTCAACATTCCTAAAACAGAACCAATTACAATGGAGCATTTTGCAAAGGCACATAAGCGACTCCTCAGGGAAGGGAACACCAATATAGATCATCTACGAACTAATGTCCGTCGCGACCGCCGCTTTGAAAAAATGCTGCTGCAAATTGCTTCCTATGAAAGCGGTGTGCTTTTCAACCCAGATGATGCCCTTATGAACGAACTTGTCACTTATGGGGTTATCGCAGAAGGTCCAGATGGCATGTGTGAGATCGTCAACCCAATTTATCAGCATCGTATCTTACAGATATTCAAGCCTACCTTTAATGGGTTAGAGAACGTATATTTTCCTGAAGAGACGGGGAAGCACTTTATTGATTACCTCACACCCGGGGGTGACCTTGAGATGCAACCGCTTCTTGATAATTTTCAGTCGTTCATTGCCCGCGCTGGCTTCCGTATCCTACAAGTGCCGGATACACCGCAGGAATACGTCGGTCAGCACCTGCTTTACGCCTATCTGGACCATTTTGTCAACGTTGTCGGTGCAAATATGTTTCTTGAGGTCCAAACTGGACGTGGCAGGATAGACCTTATCATCATCCATAATCAGCGAAAATACATTGTTGAAACAAAGATATGGGAGGGGGGAAGATATTATCTGGCTGGAAAAAAGCAACTCGCGGCGTATATGAAATTAGAAGAAGCAGCAGAGGGTTACTATGTCGTCTTCGATCATCGTCAGAAACCAGAAGCGCGGATAGAGACAGAGGAAATAGATGACGTGAAGATTCGGAGTTACGTCATACCTGTCCTTCAAAAACGACCCTCGTCGGTTAGAAGGTGAAACGCGCGTAATGGCCTGAAGAAAACAGAACTATAACGTCAGTGACACCCTGCTAAAGCATGGGTGCTTGTGCGAAGCGTATACCAAGCGTTCACTCCACGAGATTAAGTCCTGACTACCGTAATATATCGCGACTGCCGGGGCGTGGTGGCTCAAGTAATGGTTAGAAAACGGCATATTGAACGGGTAGTAAATATGCCTAAGGATACTCCCCTCGTCTTAACCCACTACGCAGTTGTGATCGGGAAGGGGCAATACATACCCGAAAGGGATTTACCTGCTTTCTCAAAGATACCGTGTCA
>JAJDXV010000039.1 GCA_022823085.1 Candidatus Poribacteria bacterium | reverse complement strand
GCATGCGATGGAGCACACCCGGGATAAATGCCATACTCTTTTGGCGATGTTTGCAAAAGAATGACGCAGCCGATACTTATTGGGATACACAAACTATGCCAAACGCAGCATAAATACGCTGCCAAAAACTTTACACACCCGACTCGTGATATTTTCAGGGCGACGTGGCACAGGTGCCCACGATTCACCCCCATCATACGAAACAACGAGTTCTTTCCATATTGTTGCGTAGAGCGCGTGATTGGCATAAACCAAATTGCTCACACTCGTCCGCACCAATCCTGTGTTAAACGGATGCCATGTTTTACCTGCATCGGTCGTGCGCTGAATCCCGAATCGACCCCCTGTGTAAAAAGTATTCGCACCCGACATGGCAACGGCGAAAGTATCTGCCATATTTAGGGTGTCTAAATCTACAGATACCCATGTCTCCCCGGCATCACTGGAGTAATAACTATTCCCGTCATCTAAGACTAAAAGTCTCTCTTGCGCTGCTACCATTTTAAGGCGGGAAGTCTTTTCCATAAGGCTGGAAGTCTTTTCCACTTCTGAGTTGTCTGACGTTTGTGGTTCGTTAACTTCACGGGAAAAACTAAACCAACCGTTTTCCTCGGAATTTTCCTCGGAATCGGAAACCGTTTTTGTGAAATCCATTGCCTGCCATGAATCTCCGAGATCTGTTGATCGGTAAAGCGACAAAGTGGCCTTAGATGCCGATAAAATTGATATGGTCATTGAAAACATCTTATGCTGAACGTCATTTCCGACGGCAACGTAGAGTCGGTGCTCAGCACTCGCCAATGCGCGGATATTTTCGGTTTCACCTACCGGTAATTGCGTCCAGCCTTCCGAACTGTGGCGGTAGAGACCTTTATCTGTACCTACAAAGACAGTGTCTTCAATAGCCGTGATTGCCCGAATTTCCCTATCTGCCAAGTTTCCATCGTCAAGAGATGTCCATGATTTACCGACATCCACAGAACGGAACACACCCTCAGCAAGCCCCAAGTACATTGTAATGTTGGCTTGCGCCCCAGGGACTTCATCCGTTATGACAGTGCCAATTAATTGCCCTTCTGGACGCGTTCCCAATGAATTCCATGTGCTACCTCTATCTGCGGAAGCAAGTACTTCGGTATCGGAAACGATATAGAGGGTATCCTCATGTTGTGTCATTTGTGAGGAACCATTAATAGACCTGTTAGTGTTGGTAGGTATCCAGGTGCTTCTATCGTCTGTTAATCTATAGAGATCCGCGCCTGCTCTGGCATAAACGTCACCGTTAGATGCCATGAAAAGGCTGTTGACAACCCCTCCTTCGGGCCCCTTCGTTTGGGTCCACTGAGGCTTTGGTGTTGAGACTTCTGTTGTATTGACTGGCAGTGTTGCAAAAAGCGATTCGTCCGCTTTCTGACCTGCCCCTGGACTTTTACCTGGTGTAGCTGAACTCCCAGGCTGATTTCGGACCGCTGGCTTCGCCGGAGAATCCACAACAAAAACCGCGTCAATCAACGCGACCGTCGGTTCCGAAGTAGCGTCCAGACTGTACGGTTTCTGAAACCGAGAAAGGTACTGTGCAGCAACGCCTATCAGCAGGAAAATCAAAACAGCGGAGGCAGCGGAGAGTGCTAAGGGGATCATCGGTTTACTTACCGGCGGTTGAACAGGGGGCATACGCCAGACTTCGCGCATGATATTCTCCGCGAATTGATTCGGAAGTTGGAAGCTGCCAAGATTCTCGCGGACCACATTCTCCTCTTTCCGTAGACGGTTCCGAGCGCGGCTGAGCCGGCTCTTGACCGTATTCTGCGACACACCGAGAAACTCACTGATCGTCTTAATCGTCATCTCACCAAGGTAATGCAGCGTCATTACCGTCCGTTCACTTTCAGGCAGCTTCTTCAAGAGGTCCTTAACGACTTCACGACGGTTCTCATCTGCTTCAGATTCCCGTTTTTCTATTGTATATTGTGAGTATGACACTTTGTCCACCTCATTTGTATCCTCAACATCTAAAGATTCCATCGGTAAACGATTCTTTCGGAGCCAATCGAGACACAAGTTCGACGCGATAACGTACAACCATCCTGCGAACAAGTTATGGTTTTTCAAGGTCCCAAGTTTTTGATACGCATTGAGAAAGGCATCTTGTGTAACCTCTTGCGCGATGTGAAAGTCACCGATCTTCCGCCACACGAGCGCGTGGACACCTTTCTGGTATTTTTTTACCAAGGGACCGAACGCGTCTGGGTCGCCTTGGAGTACCTGCTGAATAAGCTTAGCATCACTCTGTTGCATTGTAAGTCTCCTTCAGAATTAACTCGTCCGTTGATAGAATGACGAAACTTAAGGGCCGAAAGGTTGCATTTTTTTGAAAAAATTGCGAAAAATAGACAATCGAGGTAGAAATCACGACTTAATTGCAATTTTCTTTTATGCATCTTAAGATATATGGTATACTTTGTATACAGACTTTTGGGATATCCTGCATGTTTGCGAAACTTGCGGGACAAAAGTTGGAACCACGACATGTTTATTCGGAGGCACGAAATGGCACACCATATAACAGACGAACAGTGGGAACATTTTGAGGAATACGGCTACGTGCGCATCGGGCAAATCGCAACGGATGCCGAACTTTCACAACTGCAGCAGCGAATGGATGACATCATGCTCGGTAAAGCCCCCTTGAATTACGATCAAATCATGATGCAGCTTGACCGAGAACCTGGAAAAAACTCGCCGGGCCCGCAGTCGAAAGGGCATAAAGGAGCGACGCTGCTCTATCGGAAAATCCAGAACCTTGAACTTGATCCGATTTTTTTAGCGTATCTCCAGAAACCAATTTTCCAAGAGGTCTGCGCGAAAATCTACGGAGATGATACCCCTGTTGCCTGTTTTCGAGCGATGTTTATGAATAAACCGGCGCACGAAGGCACCAATCTCACATGGCATCAAGATAGGTGGACAGACCTCGACCGCGACCCACAGATTACGATTTATACGGCCTTAGACCCAGCAATGATTGAGAACGGCTGTGTGCATATCATTCCAAAGTCGCATAACAGGCTTATTAATCCTGAAAACGGATCCGGTTTCCTAACACAGGAACACATCGACGACATCGTCGCGAAGGCTACACCGCTACCGATGGAATTGAAGGCGGGAGAAGTTGTCCTACTCCATAATTGGATGCTGCACAGTTCCGGCACGAACGATACAGATATTCCGCGGCGTGCTTTCAGTGTCTGCTATATGCACGGCGGGACCAAATCTCGACATGGCTCAACCTTTACGCGCGTGTTCGGCGATGACGCAATCAGTGTCGCTGATTTACAGTAATTAGTTGTCAGTTGTCAGTACGGATTTTTTTCAGAAAATCCTTTGATAACTATTCCCTCTGATAACTGACCACTTTCAAAAAACAAGGAGAAAAATATGGCGAAAATTCGACTTGCCATGATTGGATGCGGTGGAAATTCTTCAGGCCACGCCAGACGGATGAATGCGAACCCCGACGTACAAATCGTCGGCACCTGCGATGTAAATACGGACATCGCTAACGGCTATATTGATCGGAACCTGTCCGATCTCAGCCCGCGTCCTGGTGCTTATGACGACATCGCTAAAATGCTCAAAGAGACGACACCAGACGCTGTCGTTATCTCTACACCGCATACGCTACATTTCGAGCAAGGCATGCAGGCACTCGAAGCCGGATGCCATGTGTTGATGGAAAAACCGATGGTTACGTCCTCCAAAGATGCGTATACCCTCGCTGAAAAAGTCGAAGAGACCGGACTCATCCTTACCATAGGCTATAATACGCCTTGCACACCGAATTTCTACTATACGCGAGAGGCTATCCGGAGCGGAGAACTCGGTAAGTTGGAATTGGTGATCGGTTATATTACACAAGGCTGGAAAGGCGGCACAACAGGTACCTGGCGGCAGAATCCGAAGCTTTCTGGCGGTGGACAAGCGTACGATAGCGGCGCGCATCTCCTGAATAGTCTCTGTTGGGCAGTCGAATCGAAAGTCGCCGAAGTCTATGCCTATACCGATAATCAGGACCGAGATGTCGATATTAACTCGTCGATTAACGTCAAGTTTGAAAGCGGGGTTCTCGCGGCGATGGCGGTGAGTGGAAACTGCCCAAGTCCGGGTGGCACGCATACGGCGTTGGTATTTGATAACGGTCGGATCGAAGTTGACGGTTGGGGTGGCGGCTGGATCCGCGTCTGGAAAGGTGGCGAAGCGTTAGACCCGCCGCCGATTACAGATGATATGTCTGCCGGCTCGCCTGACGATAACTTTATTGATGCTGTCTTAGGTAGAGCGGAACCGCGGACAAGCCCGCTGAACGGGATTATCCAATCCGAATTGATGGATCTCATCTACGAATCTGCAGAGACAGGCGTTCCCGCCCGTCCTGAACGCTAAAAGAATGGGCGCGGTTTTCTAACCGCGCCTATTCTTTGATTACAAGGAAGACGCTAAGGTAACACTTTTAATGTTGCACCTTCAGGGCGCGCTGCTACTGGTCGGATTGGCATCTTCTCGTAAGAATGATAGGCGAGTTCTGCTAAATATGGTGTTTCAATTCGGATATGTCCCTCCGCCCGTGAATGCATGAGCGCGTCAAGCACACCCGTCACAAGCAGCGTCCGTTCCACTGGATACTGCGGTTCACCCGTCACAAACATCTCTTCAATATTAAGACTCAGATAACTGAAATGACCATGCGGTGGTCCGTTTTGTAGATAAACTTCCGTAGCCTCCACTGCGCCTCCAACTTTCGCGGAGTATGCAAAATCAGAGACATAGCCGTTCAACATCAGTACGGCAGAACGGAATCCGTCGCTATGCTCAAGTAGGAATGCTGTCGGATTTGGACACCCTTCTATAAACGTGCTATCGGGGCGATTTTCGATCTGTGTGCACGCCGTTTCTGCTAACGCCAGAGACCATTTTCCTGTTTCACCGGCTTCCCAAACCGAGTCTCCCTCCAAACATTGTATTGCGACAACTCCGGATTCGCCACCGTGTCGGCGTTCAATCATACATTGCAACGTCTCAAGCGCGTGGAAACCGTAGGACTCTACACCGCCATAGCCGATACCGATAGCCGAGTCCAGAGCTGTATCAAGCGGGTGTTCCAAAAACGGTTTCCGCCAACCGAGCGGTAGCGAAGAACCTGCCATGAACGGCACCTCAAGCGTTTTTGCTCTCTCATACATCCAAATTGCATCGTCCCAATTGTAAGCGAGATGTTTATCATTGAAGACGGGCACCGACCTGCCACTCGATGCGAAGACACCGCAAATCTGCTCGAACATATAGCGGCGCGGGTACATGTGCTGTTCAAATTCGTTATACGGATAATCGCCATGTTCACCGATAAGGAGTACGCCATCCACAGCCAACTCGTTGCCACCGAGCGTTAGTGCCTGCCGGATACTCGGATAGATCGGGACGTTATGTTCAGCCGCCAAACCGACACCGATGTCTCGTGAGTCAACCTGATCAAGATAGATAGACACCAATTCGACGCGCGGAGCCTGTAGTCCGGTATCTGTTGGGAAACCTTTCATGTATTTGGTGGCAATCACATCTGCGTGTGAGTGTGGAAAATAGGTTGTGATAATTGCGGCAATTTTCTTGGATTCAGGCATAGTCTTTTCTCCTTACTACCAAAGGTATGCTAACTTCAATTAGAAACAATCTCAATCGCTTCACAAATCTTTTCAATGAAATCAAGAGTACTTGTCACGTCAGCGGGCGAAATTGACCAACGGGTGGTAGTGCCTGGATAACTCGGATCTAAATCAGCCTCATGGACGATTTTATTTCGGCGATCAACTATCGCACGAAGTTGATTCTTGACATCTTGCATATCAAGATTAAGTTGTGCAGCTACAGAACGCCACAACTCACATGACGAAAAACGCCTAACCGCATCAGCAATATTATCTGGATCCTGAAAAGATAGGTGCCCATGTCTTTCTCGAATTTCTATATCAAGCCATTCACTCACTCGTGGGTTAGAAATTCCTTGCATTGTCGATCCTAAAGTCACTCGAAATCGTAAAAAAGCGTCCGTTTGTGGACGTTCCCCGTTGTAAACTTCTAACATGCCTATTCTTGTAATTTCATGGATATATAAATCCAGTGCGCTAACAATCATGGCGATTTGTGAGCGTAAGATATCTGTCGAATCTACTGCAGTGGTCGTAGCATTGTCAAGTGCCGTATGCAATCCACCAAGGTTTCGCACTCGTGTTAGATTTTCACGAAATTGTTCTATAGGACTAAGCATCTTCAGTAAGGGTGATTATCCGATCTGCACCATCGGAGAATAAATCTCGAAACTTATTCATTGATTTTTTGGTGTTTTTTAGGATTTTTCCTTTTTGTTTAAGCTGATCATCGGTCAACTTAAAAACTGGAGCGTTATGTTCTTGTGAGCGGGCTATCAATGTATTGAAGTTTGACAACTGGAGTAGCGGTTGGCTTATAATCGAGTCATACATTATATCTGGAAAAAGGGAGTTAAACTTGTTTGAATCCAATCCTTTCTCATGTGCTTTCTCATACAACTTATCGGAGAGCAGCATACCGTTATTGCGTAACGCCGGTATAAGTTTTGTTTCAACACCCGATTTTATCTCTTCAATCCACTGTCGGAATGCGGCAGTAGGTTCCTCTTCCCTAACATTGTAATTTTGAATTATAGTACCAAGAAATTTAGGATGTTTGTCTGGAAAAGGATAGATCGCTTCTTGTAGCAAAGGTAAGATTCTACTCTGTTTTGCCCATGCTGACCACTTAGGCAGTATTTTGGCGAGGCTATCTGTTGCCATCGCTGAAAAGTAATCAGGAAACATGGGAACAATGAAATAGTCGCTCGTCGTCAGTAGGTTTTGGTTGATCGGTCCTAAACTCGGACTCATATCGACCAAGATAAAATCAGCATTATATTTCTCAGCAGTCTTGGTAAAAAGGTGATGCAAAGATCCCGGCAAGTTCTGGAGCGTTCGGAGTGAGCCGGAAAGTTCCTGCGCGATTCCTAAAGTGACCTCATATTCCGCGAGACCGATATGCCCCGGTAAAAGGTGCATGTTTGGTTGCTCGTTTATCGGTTGGCAATCAACTGGTTTAATAAGTACTGGACGCGATTCAAAAGCAGGGGCAAGTCCGTCTCGAATATTTGTTACGCCATCTGATGCATACATCAACTCAAAACTTTCGGCATCCTTGAATCCAAGTACCATTCCAGTGAGGTTACACTGTGGATCACAATCAACAATGATGACTTTCTTACCTTTATCCGCCAGCATCCAACCGAGATTAAAGGTTGTTGTCGTCTTCCCTACACCACCTTTGTGATTGAAAAGTGCTATCTGTTTTGCCATGTTATTATATCCTTTTAGCCAAAATACACCGAGTTTCTTACACGATAAGCACCACGTTCACCTAACAATCTCCGTTCCAATGCCACCTTCCGTGAAAATCTCAAGCAACAAAGAATGCGGAATTCTTCCATCAATAATATGCGTCTTATAGACACCCCCCATGAGTGCCGTCGTGCAGGCTTCTACCTTCGGCAGCATTCCACCCGCGATGCATCCGTCCTTAACCAACGCATCCACATCTCGCATACGGATCGTCGGGATCAGGGACGTATTATCTGAGAGGTCTCGGAGGATGCCCCGCGTATCCGTGAGCATGATGAGTTTCTCTGCTTGGAATGCGGAGGCGACTTCGCCCGCCATCGTATCCGCATTAATGTTATAGGTCTGACCGTCAACACCGACACCAATCGGTGCGATGACGGGGACATATCCGCCTTTATCAAGTGCCGTGACCGACTCGGTATTGACACCGATAATTTTTCCTACGAATCCCAAGTCAATATCCATCTCCTGTCCATTTTCGTCTGTAACCTGTGTCTGTTGCCTTTCGGCGAGAATTAAGTTTGCGTCTTTTCCGGAGAGTCCGATCGCTTTTCCGCCGTGCAGATTGATATGTGATACAATCTCTTTGTTGATGGAACCGAGTACCATCTCGACGATTTCAACCGTTTCAGCGTCCGTTACACGCAGTCCTTGCACAAATTCTGGGACTTTCCCAACTTTATCCATCCATGCAGTGATCCGCGGTCCGCCGCCGTGAACAATGATCGGTCGGATACCGACATATTTCATCAAGACGATGTCCTGCATAACGGATTGGATTAGCGTCTTATCCTCCATCGCGGCTCCGCCGTACTTGATGACGATCTGTCGGTCGTAAAAGCGGCGGATGTAAGGTAATGCTTCAATAAGAACTTCAGCCGTTCTGTTCATTTTATTTCGTGTTGCCCTCTGTTTTCACTAAAATATGTATACTATATGATACGAAATCCTTGTGGGTTTGTCAAATTAAAAGTCGTCGGTTTTCAGTTATCAGTTTTCAGTGCGCAGCTGAATTGTGTTGACATAACAGATCAAAAACGGCATACTTGAGAAGACTTAAACCGATACTGCAAGGAAAACCGTTTTATGCAAACATCAGCCCAAATTTCTCGATTTCACGGAACAGAAATCCCTTTTGAAGTCTGTGAAGTTCCTGTGATAGCAACGTCAGAGGCCACCCTCGTTCGCGTCACTCTTGCGACGATCTGTGGGTCGGACCTCCACACCGTATCCGGTCGTCGGGACGCGCCGACACCATGTGTGCTTGGACATGAAGCTGTCGGTACAATCGCAGCACCGACACAGCACCGCTCAGCCACCGGTGAACCGCTCCGTGAGGGAGACCGCGTCACATGGAGTCTCATGGCTTCGTGTGGTACATGCGACTATTGTACCGACAGGAACCTCCCACAGAAATGCGATAGGCTTTTCAAATATGGACACGCGCGGAGCGAAGGAGCTACAACGCTATCCGGCGGGTTCGCCACACATATCCTGCTCCGTCAAGGAACAGCCATCTACCACATCCCCGATGATATAACGGACAAAGAAGTTGTGCCGATCAACTGCGCACTTGCAACTGTTGTAAACGGCTTGAAGACCATCGGCACACACTCTAACGAGGCAGCAGTCATCCACGGTGCGGGGATGTTAGGCATCTATGCAGCGTGCTATCTGCGGGAACGAGGCTACAAGACGATTGCCGTTGTAGATATTAACGATGGACGCCTGGAAATCGCCAAACGTTTCGGTGCAACGCACACCTTCAACGCAGATAAACGCTCTACTGCAGAGATTGACACTGCTCTAAAAGAGCTGACAGATGGACGCGGGGCGGATCTCGGCGTAGAAGTTAGCGGCGTAATAAGTGGGCTGCCGAACCTGATTGCATGGTCAGCCATCGGTGGACGGTGTTTGACGCTCGGCTATGTCTACCCGAACGCGCATATCTCTGTCGATGCGGATCACCTCGTCAGGAAATGTCTGACACTCCGAGGCGTTCACAACTACCACTATACTGCACTCGGGAACTCGCTTCGCTTCATTGAGGAGAATCGGAAACGCTACCCGTTTGCGGAGTTGGTTGGAGAGACATACCCGTTGGCGGAGATCAATACCGCTTTTGCAGCGTCGAAACGTCGGGATGCACTCCGCATCGCAATAGCACCATCACTTTAACCCGGCTACCCAACAACGTTTTCCATCGGTGCGGAGTGTAATTGCTGCGACTTCATCCGTGCGAAGTAAGATACATCCGCGTTCTTGATATCGATCGACGACATCTGAATGCGGAAATTGATACAGGCTGTTTTGTCCGAGCGAGAAGATCGCATACCGTGGTCGGACCGCATCTATAAACGGTACGGTGCTTGATGTACGACTCCCGTGGTGTGGCACCTTTAAAATCTCAGAACGGAGATCCGCCCCAGAGGTGATGAGTCGAGTCTCTGCCTTCTGACCGATGTCGCCTGTGAACAAGAGGTCAACCTCTCGATATGTCAACTTTATCACGAGTGAATCGTCGTTCTTATCCTGATCCAGCAGGTTGGTCGAAGCGGCATCTATAGGGTGTAAGAGGTGCAGTGTAGCGGTCGGTGTGAGTTCGATTTCTCCAGCGTACGGAAATGCGTAAGGGATGCTGTCCGCTTTCACAATCGCGCGCAGCCGCCGATGCGTCTGCGAATTGATGGGTAGGTCAGGGATACCAAGGACGCGTCCGATCTCAAAATTCTGTAAGACATACGCGAGTCCCCCACCGTGGTCGATGTCCGGATGCGTCAGCACTACCATATCAAGTTTGCGAATCCCGCGAAAATCGAGGTACGGTTCAATAATGCGTTTACCGACATCATAGTCAACCAGTCTCTGCTTCTTCTCGTCGTAATAGCTTCGCTGGACACCGCCATCAACAAGCATTGTCCGATTGTCTGGAAATTTGACGAACGTCGCGTCGCCTTGTCCGACATCGAGCGTGACCACTTCAAGCAGCCTTCCCTTCTCGTGAAAGGCGGTATCCCAGACCCAGATAGCGATAGCAGATAGTCCGACGAGGCTCGCGATTCGCCAGTATCTACGGACATAGTGCCAATTCGCGATCCCTAAAAAGATTGTGACGTAGAGGACACAGATACCGAATGACGGGGGTGCTAACTTCACGACACCCCAGGTCTGTCCAAACAGATCAATCAGTGCTAAGAAGATCGAGATAATCGCGTGATTGAGGAGTGCGAGCAGCTTCGCGAATGGTAGATAGATAAAACCGATACAGACCGACACCATCCCAACGGCAACAATCAACGATACGAGACCGACCGCAAACGGTCCCACGACGATTCCGAGCGGATAGGTTCGGAAGAAGTGGTAAGCTATCAACGGTGTTGTCCCGATTTGTGCTGCGAGTGTCACGAGATAAGAGAGTACCAGCCATTTAACAGCGGCATTTCTGAACTTTGTGAGGATAGAGATAGGCTGCTGTGAAGCTGCGTCGTCTTCACTTTCCCAGAACCGACGGAGCGGTTTCTCCATCTTCGTGACGAAATAGACGATAGCCGTAACAGCAACGAAAGAGAGTTGGAAACCGACATCCCATAGCTGAAGCGGATTCAAGAGGAGCAGTACGAGCGCGGCAAACCCCAACAAATTGAAGAGGTCAGCATCTCGGTCGATGACGGTTGCGAACAGAAACAGGATCGCCATCAACGAGGCGCGGAAGACAGACGGACGGAAACCGATCAGACAGGCGTAAATCAACACGGCAGCAATTGTCAGCAGACAACGTATTTTTTCTGGTAAGCGGAAACATCGGAATCCGAAGTAGCAGAACATAGCGACAAGACCGACGTGCAAGCCAGAGACGGCGAGTACATGAAAGGTACCGCTGTTTCGGAAGATGTCCAACGTCTCGGTTGGGAGATCACTACGTTTGCCGAGCAGGATGCCTTTGAGGAGCTGCGCGTGCAACGACGGTTCGGTTGCCGAAGCACCTGTATAGATCGAATCAATCACCTGCTCCGTCTGGATACGGAGTGCCTCTATCCAGCGTAACGGCAAAAATCCGTGCTGTTTGCCGATCCGTAGAAGTCCTTTCGCGGCAATGATACCGTCAACACCTTGCCGTGCGAGATAGGCGCGGTAATCAAAACCTCCTGGATTTCGTTTGTCTTGTGCCTGTTCGAGGACCCCCGTAAGGGTTATCTGTCTACCGTAGCGGAGCGGCACCGTTTTCTGGAACCGAATAAGGAACTTCGCTGAGACACGTTGGGTGGGATCCGACAGCAATCGAAGTTCGCCGGTGGCGTAGCAGGCATCCCACATCTCGCCGCGATCGGGTTGATATGTTGTGGTGCCGGAAAAACTGACAGGTTCGTTGTAAAAGTGCGGTGGGATCGTTGAATGTGAAACGGTTTCCAAACGGAGCATACCCCCCGCAAAGACAGATAAGTGGAGCAGCCCATAACAGATATAGCGCATTCGGTGCCGTGTCGTGAAGCTACCGATTAAACAGAGGAGCACGGAAAACCAAAGCCATAACGATGGGACAGATAGCCAGCTGCCTACGATGACACCAAGTAGATACGGGATAAGAAAGTAGAGTGCGGGACGCGGCTTGAACTTCATCTTTAGGAACAGTTTCCAGTTACCAGTTAACAGTTATCAGCAAGAAAGTTGCGAAGTGTCATACGGGTTACTAATTGCTGGCAGAAGATAAGAAAACTGGAAAAATTGTGTCATCTGAATCTAATACAGGATCCTGGTTAGAATCTATTATACCAAGATTCCCTAAAATATTCACATTTAATTGACTTTTTCGGATCTCTGTAATAGAATCTCTTACGTATTTATTGATACCACCGCCAGCTGCTCTGCGGACGATGTCGGACGGAGGAATTGACATTGAACTTCGTTGACTGCTGGGTAAACGATACAGCAAGGGTGCTCCTCGACTGTCTTTTCCCCGAATTTACGGGTGAGGTGTGGCATCTTTAGATTAGAAAGCGGGGTTACCTACGACAGCACAGACTAACAGTCTATGCTACGTTAAGAAAGCGGGGTTATAAACCCCGCCTGCAAGTAAAATGGGCCTAAGGGAAATCCGGTTCTACTGGGTTTCTCCATTCCATTCAAGGGGAGCATTTTGCAGGTATGGAAGTAGCATACCTCGAAGTTGCCGGTGCGCGTGGTGTAAGTGTGCTTTAATCGTGCCTTCCGATCTGTTTAGCAGCACAGCAATTTCCTTGATTGCCAACTCGTTTCGGTGACGCAGATTAAAGACACGACGTTGACCCGGCGGGAGTTTCTTCACCGCCTTCCGGATGATACGTCCGAGTTCTTTTTCCTCAAGGACTCTATCAGGAGACGGATGCGGATCGGTCATGTTTAGCACCTCCTCATCTTCAGCGGATAACTCTTCAAACGGAAAAAACTTACCGCGTTTACGTTGACGCTGAAAGTCGATGCTGCAATTGATGGCAATCCGATAGATCCAGCTATAAAACGCTGAGCCACCTTTGAATTTCGGAAGTGCTTTGAACGCCTTTAGAAACGCCTCTTGGCAGAGGTCTTTTGCTATCTCTTGGTCGCGAACCCGTTGGTACATGAGATTGTAAATTTTCTGTTGATATTTTAGAACGAGAGGATTGAAAGCCTCTGTGTCACCGCGCTGAAACCGATTCACAAGTTCGACCTCATCAATCTGCTCAAGCTCCAAATCTGTATACACGGGGGTGGGTTTTTGTCTGTATGTCATATCTCTTTTCTCCCTACAATTTTTTCAGTTGATACGCTTTTTATAGTAGATCCTGTAATTACTTATACACTTAGCATCGGTGCGGTTGGGAAACCGCACCTACCGGGGGTTGAAAGTGTGTATTTATTTTCGGAATTTACTATAACTTTGTCGATTATGATGTGTCACTTCGTGTGAAATATATCCCAATTTGTACACACCGCCGGTGCAGAAAAGTTCCAACTTTTCCACATATAAGACGTTTTTAACTGTAGTATGGTTCGCTTAAATTTCGATCAGTGGACAGGAACAGATATAATTGACCGTGAAAGTATCCAGTCGTAGTTGACACACCAACGGTTTTAGGTTATACTAACGATAATCTTCGTATTGATTAGGACTTACGCATTTTTGGATTTAAATCGTTGTGTTAGATGAAATTTTTCGGAAAACACAGTGTTTTTGTATCACAAACTAACAGTTTGTGGTACAAAAGAGCGGCATGCGTAAGTCCTATTATAGAAAATAGCATTCGGTTTCAACTATTAATGACGCGTTTTACGGACAAAAAGGGTGCATAATTTTAGGAAAATTGCATTTAATAAGGAATTCTGATGCGTCGGTACAGCATTCAAACCAAAATTGTTCTCCCATTTCTGCTTCTTTTTGCTGTCGTTGCTGTTGTGTTGTCTTTGGTATCCATTGAAATCTTCGCTTGGAAATACAGTGAACAGTTTATACGTGAAACAGAAGGGTGGCTTGATACCGTCATAGAAACGGGGTACTTTAATGAGGAAGACTATGAGAAACTCAAGCGCGCCTATAGCGTTGAGATTATGATTTTTGGTTCTGATTACACGCTGAACGCGAGCACGTTAGACGCGCTCTCTAATGTTGAATCAGATTGGACGCACCTTGCCGATAAGATGCGGCTGCGTGAAGTCAAGCCCTACTTAGAAAAGCCGGACGGAACCTCTATTACACGGGATGTTACAATTAATGGGAAACCGTATAAAGTTTTTTATATGCCGCTTGAACTTGGACGATTTTTCTGTTTTTTACGTCCGCTGGACGCGATCGCCGAAGCAAAACGGACGCTGACATGGTACATGCTCAGCATCTCTGTGCTTGTTACAGGATTGGTTGCCCTCATAAGTCATCTCATCGGAAGAAACTTGACGAACCCAATCAAAGTTTTGGTTGACTCTACTGCGCGCGTTGCGACAGGTAATCTTGATGAGCCGTGTAAAATTAAAACGAACGATGAAATCGGTGACCTCGCTGCTGCTTTTAACCAGATGACCGAGGATCTCAAGCAGTCCCGAGACAAGTTAATTCAAGCCGAACGCTTAGCAACAGCCGGTAAGATGTCTGCCTCCTTCGCGCACGAAATCCGAAACCCGTTGTCATCTATGCGGATGTTGGCACAGATGTTGATGCAGAAACCAGAAATGTCGCCCGAAATATCAGCAGAGAAACATCAGCAATCGCTCCGTTATATCCTTGAAGAGATTGAGCGGATAGATGTCATCGTTAAAGGGTTGATGGACTTCGCACGTCCGACGGCACTTAACCTTGTGAAACAACCGATCGCGCCTACTTTGCAAACCGTCTTAGCATTGATGGAAGCCAACTTGTCACACCATCAGATCGATTTAGTGTTAGACGTGTTACCTGAAACCCCGGAAATCGAATTTGATTCAGATAAATTGAAGCAGGCGTTTATGAATGTCGTCCTGAATGCGATGGAGGCGATGCCCCAAGGTGGCGTATTGAAAGTCTCTACGATTATAGATGAAAATAAAAGCGTCGGTATCAAGGTCGCTGATACCGGTATCGGGATACGAAAAGAAGATTTGGTACATCTATTTGAACCGTTTTTTACTGGGAAAACGAGAGGCACAGGTCTCGGTTTGGCAAATGTGAAACGGATTCTTGAGGGGCACGGCGGGCGTGTGGACATTGAAAGCGTCCTCGGTGAAGGGACAGAAGTATCGTTGTGGCTGCCGTTGTGAGGTAACGAAATTGTTTGAATTGCCCAAATAGGTAGTTCAAAGTGGTAGATTAACAGGCTCACTTCAGCATTAACATTTTGCGTGTGGCTGTGAAATCGCTGGCTTTGAGCGTGTAGAAATAGATACCGCTTGCAACGGGTTCGCCGTGGCTGTTTTTTCCATTCCAATAGATTGCTCGGGATTTGTCGTAATAGATACCTGCCGGTTTATGTCCTAACGCAAGCGTTCTGACCAACTTCCCATCTGCCGAATAGATGGATACACTAACATCTGACGGTTTTACCAATTGATACGGTATCCACGTTTCTGGGTTAAAAGGGTTGGGATAATTCGGCAAAACGGATGTCTCTGCCAGTTGTAGAGAGGGTGCTTTAGGGGTGCTTCGTTCTGGTAGTGCATCAACATCGTTGAAGTAGAAAGTCCGAACGATGACCCACAACCTGCCGCGTAAGAACCAACCGTCTTCAATCTCACCCCAGAGTCGAATTGAACGGTCATTTACGCGTTCCCATCCCTTTACATTTGCTGTCCCCGTAGATGTCACCAGCTCTATATCCGAGACCTGTACAATGCTAAATGGATTCTGGAATGTAAGTGTCTCTTCCCATTCGCGCGTGTCCCCTCGAAATACGGTTTCACCGTAGATTTCAATCGCCTGCATATCCGACCAGTAATCGAGGTAGTTTGTCTCAAAGGACGGTGCTTCGAGTGGAACGATGGCTGTCCTCGGATTGATGTGGAATCGATTAAAGAGTCCAGCATCGACTTGGAATTCGTACCATTCGCCACTCCCTATCTCAAATTCCGGAAGCCATTCCAGGGTCCAATTCGCGTAAAGTTTTTCGGCATCCCACCACTCAAATCGTCCGTTCGGATCGGCAATCAGGATTTCGTTCTGGCGGGTATCATAGCCTACAGCGACGACCCAGTGATACCCCGCATTTGAGAGTCGCAGGAGCAGGATAGGTGGACGATTGTTTTTGATGTAGCGTCGCACATCGTCAAGGGTCTTACCGGTGTACCAATGCGCGCTGACACCTGATTCGTTAAGAGCCTTTCGGAGGTCGATAGGTGATGTGCCAAACGCGACAGTCTGGATGTCGGCTGCTCTCCAGATATCCTTGAGTCTTCGGTGCTTTCTGTGGTAATAGAGGAGCATTTGAACGCTGTTGGGACCGCAATTTTTATCGAACTGCTCCATGATGATAAAATCGTTTCCGCCATTATGTGGGATATACCGGTTCGCAACCGGATCAAACGACGATGCGTCAAGGTGGAGTCCTTTTATCGTAACGATCTGGTCGCCGTTACTATAATTATAGATCTCCGCTTCGCTGCATATCGGGAGGCCTACCAGTGTTAGCAAAGCGAACACGGCGCAAAGTGTTACTTTAAATCGGTTTACCATCCGTATCAGGGTAGAGGTCTGCTGTATCTGTGGGTGCATAAGATATATTGCGTCTATTTGTGTGCGTATGCATCGGTGTTTCTTCTCTGACGTGGGGCATGAAAAACATATTTAAGGTTCTGACGAGTATTATACCTTTTTGGGTCGCAGGATGTCAATCTTTTTATGACGACTGAATCCGTCGTTTGAGCTGAAGCAGTGGGATTCTTAGCTGGACTCCCAATACTTTCGTTTTTGGCGGATCGTGGGGTTCGGGCTGTTAGTGCCAACGTAGAATGCTTTGGCAGTCGCAAAGTCTAACTTCTACTTCCCGCAGTAGTTAATGCCCTAACTACAAGATTGTCATCAATGCTTGGTATCCGAATGCATCATGACCCGTCTATTACGGTGCCCGG
>JAJDXV010000035.1 GCA_022823085.1 Candidatus Poribacteria bacterium | reverse complement strand
CATGCGATGGAGCACACCCGGGATAAATGCCATACTCTTTTGGCGATGTTTGCAAAAGAATGACGCAGCCGATACTTATTGGGATACACAAACTATGCCAAACGCAGCATAAATACGCTGCCAAAAACTTTACACACCCGTCGGAGAACGCATATAATGTTGCATCCTTGACGTGCGATAAATCGCACTACTACGAACCGATAAGCGCGTTATTCCAAGCCTGTTTTTATCAAGACCTGGTTTATGCTTCACCAAAAGCCTCGCGAATTTTTTGGAAAAGTTTGATGGCCTTCTCCTTCGTCTCATCGGGTAAATCGCTGGCATCTTGCATATTGCTAAGCCTATTTCGCAGTCGTTTTGCTATTGATCCCTTATTTGCCTTTATACCGATTTCTTTCAAGGAGTGCTCAATTCTGCTCCATAGCACGCCTTGACATGGTAACGTAATTTCATCTACACCAGCAATCATAAGTTCTTTGCTGTAAGTTTCTTTAACAATCTCTTTCATAAAGTCTTCAGTGAAAAGATCTTCAAGTTCAAAATCATTGTCGGTCTCTGCCCCTACAGCATCACCTAACAGAATGGCTTTAGTCTGAGAATTCGTGTACTGTGTAAGCCATCTCTTAACAAGTTTATCATGAGCAGTCCGACCAGCTTGATCCGAATCAAATAGAGCGACCACGTTAAGACGCTGTCCAATCATAAAAGTAGCAACATGAACAGCTTCAGAAGCACTCGTCCCTGGTGTGACGCGGACATCTTCTGGCAAACCCTCTTCTCCAATTCGCTTCAACCAATTTGACAATCCTGTCAGAATATAGTAGTCATGAACGCCTTCTACAACAAGATTACGGTCAGCAATGAGAAGACTATGTGAGGCATCCATTCCGAGTGCTGCCTGGAGAACAAATTTTGCTTCTGGGGAACCGTCAATCAAGTCAGTTGTAACAACGATGCCATCTTCTGTTTCCTTGAGGACTCGAATTCGCTCTGGATGATTCAAATCAATCATAAAGGGAAGATGCGTTGTATAGAGTAGTTTGTTCCCTTTTGCATATTCCTCAAGTCGCAGGAGAAGGTCTTTCTGGGCTTCTGGATGAAGATGGAGCCCTGGTTCATCCAAAAGAATCACACATCCCTCAAATGTTTCCTCACTTTCGTGCATGAACATGAGGTCAAAGGCAAAAAACCATTGAAACCCTTTGGATCTTTCCTCCAATCGAATAAGCGCGGGATCGCGATCATCTTTTACAAAAGTAAAGAAACGCTGACCATCGGCTCGGTACTCAACTGCATAATTACGCTGGCGAAGCCGATTTGAGATTGTCTTTGTCAGAGTAGCAGCACCATCATCTAAATTAAGTTGCCGTTGTTCAACAGATTCTTCATCGCCCTGTCCAAGCTGAACCAAATTATTTAGGTCAAGTCCTGATAAGTTAAGGATTGTAAGAAAGGTCTTATCTTCTTCTGTCAAACTATTGCTGTCTTGATGAGATTTAATCTCATCAAGTCGCGCAGTGCCGCTAAACGCTCTATAATCGTCCATGTAGATAAATGTGGGCAAATGATCAGTAATATATTCATGAATTTTTGATTGAATAGAGGGTAATGGTTCAAGTGTCTGAACAAGCTGCGCAAGACCCGCAATGTATTGACTGATAAAGTTGTTCTCAATTTGCTGCGGGGGTTCCGATGATGATAGTACCTGCCGTAACAAAGGATCATGCTTTTGTGCTAATTCCATTAACTCAGAAAATCGCTCCTCATGCGCCAAAAGTTTTACCTCTTTGATGCATTCCTCAACACATTTTTTGAACGGATCTCCAAACTCATCTTGAAGTTGCGGTAGGATATTGAAAGCGTTATCAATATCGTCCGGGTGACGCTTATTTGAGAAAATATCTTCCTCAAAGTCTATCTTTAGGTCTCCTGCATAATTCCGGGACACTTCGATGGTATCTGGGAATGTTGCGTTCTCAGCAATCTGGGTGAGTTCAGATTTTTCTTGATCTGAAAGTCGAAATTTTGCTCGACAGATTACTTGTTGTTCACTCTGCTCTCGCAGGCGGGCACGAGGCCATTCCCTTGCTATAATGTAGGGATCGGGGGTGTAAGGATTGAGCTTATGAAGTGCTTTTAGCAGGGAAGTCTTACCCGACTCGTTCTTACCAACAAGCACTGTTAGCGGATTCACTTCGACCCACCCAGAGTCAAGGATTCCTTTGTACATAGTAACACGAAAAGAAATCAAGTCCATAGTAAAGTACGAAACCTCTTAAATTGATTGATATTGTCTTGACACATCCTATATGATGTCACAGTATATTACTTTCCCCAGAATACTTTACACTTTTTTCGCGAATTTCATTCAAAGAAATCTGATACCGAACTGCTTCAATCTTTTCCTCTGGTTGTGTATGTTCAGCTGGATTCTGAATGATATAGAGTTCAGGCTTCTGGGTTGCAGCATTGAGAACAACATAGAGGAAATAGTCGGATTGAAACTGCTGTGCTTTGAACCACTCGTTTTGTGTCAGAACCACCGAACCATATCCAGCCCGTGCTTTGACTTCAATATAGCGTTTGACACCTGTCGAGTCGGTTGAACGGACATCAAAACCGAGATTTTCAGCAGCGACATCTTCAGGAACGCGCCCGTGTTCACACTCGTGACGCATTGTTACTTCCATACCGATCCGCTCTATCTGTGAGCTGCTTTTCATTGCTGCGTTGGTAATTGAACTCGGAATTATCCGAATTGCACAAACAAAATTGGGGGTACTCATTGTGAGCAGACGTTCTTGGGCGATAGTTTCCTCCAATTTTTTAAAAGCATCCTCATAACCCTGTTTTTGTTCCTCTTTTTTACGTATAGTCCGGTCAACCTTGTCGCCTGCATCTCGGCGGGTATAGAGATGAATTAGATCGCCATCCAGCTCGAGGCAGAGATGCTCAAGCGAAGTGCGCCCGTATTTCTCTTTAATTTTTGTCTGCCGTTTGCGTTCAACCTCAAGTTCAGCCTTGTAACCTTCAAGTCCAGGCATCAATTTTGCCATGACAAGTCCTTTCAAGGTTTCAATATCCTCTGATGGGACTTGCTGTGTGCTTTCTGCTATGTCCCAGATTATCTTCGGATCTATGGGTTCAACTGTTCCTGTGTCAGGTTGCACGTAGAAGGCAAACAGACGCACGCCAGCAATCTGACCTAAACCGTCGCGGATCTCACCCTCATAGAACAGAATCACACCATCCATTTTTCCATCCGGGTCTTCAAAGACTGCCCCCTGTTTCAGATAATGGAAGAGTTTGTCTTCAACCCATTGGAGAACAGCTTCAAATAGCGGGTGACCAAAAGAGATGAATTCCACATCGGGGTTTTTAAAGGCAAGTTCTTTGTCGAAAGTGGCTTTCGGATAGGTTCTCAATATAGAACCGTGTTTCCGTTTAAATTCCACCACTTCAGCAATTCGTCGGATCTGGGTTGGGATCCTTTCAATCGTAAGAAACTTATCTCTACGGTCATGCAATCTACCTTTGAGCTCAGCAAAGGCTTTTCGGAAAAAGGCTTCGGTATATTCTGGGATGAGTCGCTGTTCGCGGGCGCGCTCCGCCATTTCGCGAATGCGGGTGTAATCAATATAATGGGTTGCGAGGCTTTCCGCCAAGTTCTCTTTGACTTGGGCAATGTACGCCTCATCTACCTCAATGTCAATTTCTGACAGAATTTCATCAATTCCTTTTGCAGAAGCTGCTGCTTGCAATAAAAGTTGAGAGAGATTCACACCGTAGAGTACTTCGTTCAGGACATCAAAAACCTTATCGCTACCCAAAGCGGTTTGGATCTCTCTAATCTTCTCGAAAAGGGCAGTCAATACCATCCCTTCGCGTGTGTCTTCGGCCACAAGGTTTACCACGAAACACTCTTTAGTTTGTCCATACCGATGGATACGTCCCATCCGTTGCTCAAGGCGATTTGGATTCCAAGGTAAGTCATAATTGATCATAAGGTGGCAGAACTGAAGGTTAATTCCTTCGCCAGCGGCTTCGGTAGCGATTAGAATCCGCGTTCGATTTTTGAATTCATTTTCAGCTGCAATCCGTTCCTCAAGTTTCATGCCACCGTGAATGACCGTGACGGTATAACCCCAGTTCTCCATTTTCTCCTGAAGGTATGACAACGTATCCCGAGATTCCGTGAAAATGAGAATTTTTTCCCCAGAGAAATCGGCCTCGAGATCGTCAAGCGTTTTTCTCAACTCGCGCACCTTAATTTCGACTTCGCTTGTAATAATCTCCTGTGCTGCTTCTGAGAGTGCTTCAAGGGTTTCGATTTCACGTCTGAGTTCTTCCCGATTCTCTGCCACGGAAAGTGTTTCCCAAATTTCTTCTTCTTTCCATCTATCCTCTTCACTCAAATCATCAATTGTTTCAAAATCAATCGTGCCAATAGAAGTCTTCCTTTCTACCACACCCTCTAACAATTCCTGAAGACGGGCTTTTCGACGCATAAGTGAGTTGCGTAACGCATAAGTGCTGGATGCCAACCGCCTCTGTAAAATTACAAGCGCGAACGCTACATTATTCTTTTTATCTTTTGTCAAAGCCTTATTGTACTGGGTATTGACATAATCAGAGAGTTCGTTGTAGAGCTCTTTCTCTTTTGGTGAGTCAACACCGAGATCAAATGAGAGTGTATCAACGTGTCGAGGGAGAAACAACGGTTTTCCTTCAAAATCCTTCAAATCTTCTTTGACCCGTCGGAGAAAAAGCGGATTATCTCTTGCTGTAATAGATTCACTCAGCATCTGACTTGTTGCAAAAAAACCTGGTTCAAGAAGGTCTAAGAATAATCTGAAATTCTCGGGATCGCCTTTGTGTGGTGTGGCAGTAAGAAACAGCAGATGGGTTGAAATCCTGGAAAGCGTCTCGCCTAATTGATACCGGCTGGTTTTTTTGAGTTTATTTCCGTACTGATAAGCCGCCATCTTGTGTGCTTCATCCACGATGACCAGATCCCACTGAGATGATTCAATCAAGGCTTTAATATCATCTCGTTTGGCAAAATCAACGGACGTAATTAAATGTGGTTCGCGTGTCCAAACGTTTTCACCCGGTTGCGCTGAGAGAACCGCCCGATCCATTATAAGAAAACTTTCCTCAAACCGCTCTTTCAGTTCCCTCCGCCACTGATCCTTGAGATGTCCAGGGACAACGATGAGGACTCGGTTAATGAGATGGCGGAGTTTCAGTTCTTTGATGATAAGTCCCGCCATGATTGTTTTCCCCGCACCCGGATCATCTGCAATAAGGAAACGGATTCGCGGTAATTTGAGAACATGTCCGTAGACGGCATCTATTTGATGTGGCAATGGATCTACTTTAGAAGCATTTACAGCAAAAAGCGAATCATAGAGCGCAGCGTATCGGTACCGTAGTGCCTCAAGGGCGAGAAAAACGTGGCGTGCCTCTGCCGTGAAGTTCGGTGTGAGTTTTAGCGATTCTAATGCATTCACTTCGTCTTTATGAAGAAGTTGGTCGATATGTGTTCGCGAATCGATAGTTGACCCAACCAATTGAACATACTCCCCGATCTCTTTTAGAAGGTCTATTTTTACGGGCTCGGGCCATCGGTCAGACTTTATAGTGTCCCCACTTTTTATATTCATACGTATTTGTCCCTTACATAACTCCCTTAGTCCAGTTTTGATTCAGACACGTTTAACATTGTAAATTACCTTGAAATTTAAAGCAATTCTTTATATTATATCTCGTAAGCAAACGACACCTCTATTCTGCTTGAGGAATGGACATGACACCAAAACAGAAATATCTCTTTGATCTGCGCGGCTATTTGCATTTAGAGAACGTTCTCGCACCGGAAGAACTTAGTAACGCGCAGGCAGCCATTGAACGGCTTGTCCAAGCATCGCCAGATGAATTGCCCCCCGGAATTAGTGGCGGTGGTGAAGGTTTTTCAAACGGGTTTTCGGCAGATAAGTCGCTTGAGGCGTTGACGTTGCATCCTGTCACGTGGCCGATCATCAAGGAACTGACGTTCAACAAACCGCGTTTCAATCGCGGGTCGCTTGTTGTGAATACACACGAACGTAAGGAGATGACACCGCTGCATTGTGCAAGGGAAGGCTTCCGTTGGACGCGACGGTATGAGGTCAAAAATGATCGTATCTTCACGAACGATATCGTTGTGTTCTTCTATTTCACGGATGTCTATCCGGGGGATGGTGGTTTGATTGTTTTACCCGGATCCCATAAAAGCGAGTTTAAACGTCCTGATCACCTGTTTTTCCCTGAACCCGATAATCTTGATGCGCCACTCCATCCCGCGCTCGTCAATGTAACGCCGAAAGCCGGAGATGTTGTGATTATTACCGAGATGCTGACACACGGTGTGCTGGTGTGGAAACCAGAGGATCGCGATCGACGGTTCTTGATTCTGCGGTATAAGACACAGTTTTTTCAGGACGAGCGCGGTGTCCGAGAAGCCTTTCCACCAGAAGTGATGGAACGCCTCTCCCCAGAGACGAAAGCGTTGTCGGCTTACGGTTCGGAATGGGAAGTGAAGGAACTTGTCAAACAGGATAGCGTGACGTTGACGTGATTAGGATAGCGCAGTGAAAAAATAAGATTGACTGCACATTTGACGCAACTCTTTTCTTAATGTTATCATATATAAACATGGTTTTATTTCGTGTATAGATAGATTATAATCGCCTTATGAGAAAGTTTGCTTAATTATTGAGATCACCGTCATGGCTGGATACATTAATGGGATTAACCCCGACATTCTTAAATGGGCGCGCGAACGTTCCGGGTACACCGTAGAAGCGATCGCTGCGTTTTTGAGAAAAGATGCCTCAATCGTCAACGATTGGGAATCGGGAGAACGCGCGCCGACTTATATTCAACTCGAGAAATTAGCAGATAAGTACAAGCGTCCCATCGCCCTTTTCTTCTTACCAAAACCTCCCGATGAACCGAACATAGCCGAGAATCTTGCGCTACGAAGTTCTGATAATACTCCGTTGGAGCCACAAATCCATATTCTGTTGAGACAGGCTTATGCAAGGCAACTTTCCTTAATGGAATTAAATCTCGGGACAAATCCATCGAAAAAGAAACTTTTCCGTGATCTGCAGGCGAAATCTGCTAAATCAGTTGCAGCATTAGCACAACAAACTCGGATTTACTTGGATATAGACGTTAATACACAAGCGGAGTGGAGTACTGCAGCAGAGGCATTTGAAAATTGGCGGGATAGCATCGAAGAAGCAGGCATTTTTGTTTTTAAGGACGCATTCCAAGACGGCTCAGTTGACGGTTTTTGCCTTGTTCATGATGAATTTCCGGTGATTTACTTAAACAACAGTAGACCCCTAGTGCGACAGATATTCTCACTCTTTCATGAGTTAGCGCACCTTTTAATCGGTGAGAATGGCATCACACGAAGCGGCATTTTTCGCAGTAATGCCTTTAGCGGTGGTATCATACGTAGTACTAAGTTAACTTCTAAAGAAATTGAAGATTTTTGCGATCAATTTGCCGCTGAATTTCTAGTTCCATCTGACGATCTGAACACTCGTCTCAATTACTCCATTTACGATGATGATGCGATAGAAAAATTGGCAAATCACTATAAAGTGAGCCGTCCGGTCATCTTACTGAAGTTAGTCAAAAAAGGTATTCTTACACAACGGTATTATTGGGAAAAGATGAATCGATGGACTGAAGATTACAAACGGAAAAGAACAGATAGAACAACCTCAAGTGGCGGGAGCTATTACAACACTCGCGCAGCGTATCTGGGGTACAGATTTATGGAACTCGCGTTTGGAAAATATCGTGATGGACATTGTTCCGTTGAACAACTTGCGGAACATCTAAACGTGAAAGTTAAACACTTACCCCAGTTAGAAGATCGCCTATTGAAAAGGGCTCTCCGTTAATGGCTTACGTATTTGACACAAATTGTTTCATAGTAATAGGGCACTACTATCCAGAACAATTTCCGAGTTTTTGGGAAGCATTTAATCAGGCGGTAGAAAATAGCAAAATAATTTCTGTGCGTGAAGTTCGCAGAGAGTTAGATATAAACGCGGCTGAAGATCATTTAATCAAGTGGATAAAACTCCACAAAAACATATTTGTCACGCCAAGTTCAGCAGTAATGCAATTGGTCAACGATATATTTTCCGTGCCACATTTCAAAGCATCGCTGCCGGATAGAACACAGTTGGGAAATAATCCTTTCGCGGATCCGTTCGTTGTTGCTCAAGCAAAGGTTATGGACTATTGTGTCGTTACACAAGAAAGTGAAAGACCGCGTGCTGCAAAAGTTCCAAACATCTGCAGGCATTTTGATGTGGACTGGACAAGTCTGCAAGGGTTCATGGAAAGAGAGGGTTGGACCTTCTAACTTTAAGGGAATCAAAGATGAAATATGACGAAGTAAACCGCACCTTTGATTGTGAACCGACACTTACCGATACACAGGTGCTGCAGTTTTGTCGGGACGGCTACCTGCAACTCCAAGGTGTCGTGCCTGATGAGATTAATCAGCGGACGTTCGACTATCTCAACGGCGATGTGCCAATAAATCCGTGCTTTATTCCGAAAGGTATGACGCATGCCGATTTAGAACGGATCCGGGATACACACGAACCGAGTTCTATTCTATTGGAAGATTGGTATATTGAGCATGTGCTACTAAACCGAGAACTCGCGGGTGCGTTGCGTTCACTGCTCGGCAAGAACGTCGGGTTACCCGTATTGGTCAGTAATCATCGCGTCGAGTGTCCGATGCCAGCGCAAGGGTGGCATCACGATGCCGACCACGTGTTCGGTCCCGAAATCAACTTTCTTGAGGTATTCTATTTCCCGCAAGATACACCGTTAGAATTGGGTCCGACAGAGCTGCTGCCCGGTTCGCATATCCATTCGACAAGCCGAGATATAAACGAAAAAGGCGTTTCAAGTGCGGGACCTGCGGGGTCTTTCGTCATCCACTTGCAGAGTATCCTCCATCGGCGCGGCGAATCCACAGCAGAGGGATTGCGCCACATGCTGAAATATAGTTACTGGCGGACAGTGCCACCGACACGGGACTGGCAGCAAGAACCCGATTTCGACTTTCAGACAGCCGAATACGGTGGACACGGCGTTGCAAGATACGTAGCGCATATATTCTATTGGCTGTGTGGTAAAGGAAATGAATTTCGTTTAATCGGTGGACAGGCGTGGCCCTGGGCGAGCGTAAACCAAATCGGACCCTCCTACGGCTTTGGACATACGGATGGGTATCTCCCGAATTGGCGGAAGAACAATCCTGACGATTACGCAGCACCGTAGGGAACACACTATTCTTCAGAAATAACAAGCACCTGATTCGTTTCGATGTCCTGTAAGGTTTGGATTTTGCCACAGAGCCAACGGACTGTCAGGGTATCAACCCGTGTCGCATCGCCTAACCCGAAGTGTAGGCGGAGATCGTTCTGGCTGAGGTAGCCTGAGCCGCTTTTGACCTCACGGGTCTGTGTTACGTCGCCAGAAACAAGCGTCACCCGCGCACCGATTGCGTCGCGATTACAGTGTGTCCCGATCAGCTTGACCTGCAACCACTGCGCTGCATTGCCGCCGTCGTTTCGTAAAACCGTCGGTGTGTCTTTCAGATTAGAGACAACGATATCCATATCGCCATCGTTATCTATATCGCCGAATGCGGTGCCACGACTCACTTTTTGAATCTTGATTGCCGTATCAATAGACGCTTCAAAATTGACACCACCGTTGTTAAGAAAAAGCTGGTTCGGTTGCGCGTAGGTGCCAATCGGATCAATGTCAGCGATATTATCGTCCAGGTGACCGTTCGCAACGAACAGGTCTAACCAACCGTCATTGTTAAAATCGACAAAATCAGTACCCCATGCCAGATAGCGGAGACTCTTCTCGCCGACACCTTTCGCGAAACTCACCTCGTTGAAAAAACCGCTCTGTGCGTTGTGGTAAAGGCTATTCGTCTGATCCTGAAAATTTGTGATGACGATGTCAAGATAGCCGTCGTTGTCGAAATCGCCGAGGTTTGCGCCCATTCCGCTGTAAGCACGTCCCTCCTCGCTGAGAGCCACACCGGCAAAAAGTGCGTCCTCTGTCATCTTAATCCGAGCGTTGCTATCGTTGAGGTAAAGGAAATTCGGCGTGGTATCGTTCGCAACAAAAATATCCGTATCGCCATCGTTATCGACATCACCACAGACGACCCCTAACCCTTTTCCGTTGGCGCCACTGATACCTGCCGTTGCCGTTATATCTTTGAAAGTGCCGTCGCCGTTGTTGTGGTAGAGAATATCCGCAGCCCCTTGCAGTGCCTCTGGTGTGCAATACGTCCGAACCCCCTGCCGAGTGCATTCAGGATTTGTCGCTGGATCAAATTGGACATAGTTGACGACATAGAGATCCACGTAACCGTCAGCATCAACGTCTACAAAAGCGCAGCCGCTGCTGAGCTGATTTCCGGCGATCCCGGCGGATTCGGTGACATCTGTAAAAGTGCTGTCTCCATTGTTCCGATACAGGACATTTGGACCGTAATTTGTTACATAAAGGTCGGTAAACCCGTCGTTGTTGTAATCACCGACACAACCCCCTAATCCGTAGCCTGTATCTCCAACAGCTGCTTGTGTTGTCACATCCGTGAAGGTATCGCCGTCGTTACGGTAGAGGCGGTTTGTCGGTACGACTGGCGAAGTTCGTCCGGGTAGATCGCTACCGTTGATGAGATAGAGATCCAAATCGCTGTCGTTGTCAAAATCGAAGAGGACAACCCCGCTGCCGATCGGTTCAATGAAGTATTTCTGTCCGCTCTCACCGTTTACATGGCGAAATTCGACACCGAGTTCCGCCGTTATGTCGGTGAAACGGGTGCTATCCGCGTATAGTAGCACAGCGTGAAGGATAAAGACCGTCAGTAGTAATCCGAATGTCCGTGGTGTCAATTTTTTGTAACACATCATCTCTGTATATGCTATAATGGTTGTTAGTCAACTATAAAAGGAGAAAATATAATGGCTAAAAATCTACGTTTTGGCGTTGTCGGTTTAGGTATGGGTATGAACCGCTCCGGTATGATTCACAGCACGGACGGTGCAGAACTCGTCGCTGTAGCGGATCTCGTCGAAGATCGGCGTAAAGCGGCTGAAGAGCGTTTCGACTGCGAAAGTCACGGCGATGCGCTTGAGATGTTCGACCGCGATGACATCGATGTGGCAATGATTATGACACCGAGCGGACTCCACGGAAAATTCGGGGAGGAAGCGGCACGCCGCGGTAAACACGTTATCACGACAAAACCGATGGATGTCAGCGTCGAAAATTGTAATTCCCTTATCAAAACCTGTGAAGACAACGATGTCAAATTGCTTGTTGACTTCGGCAATCGTTACGGTACGCACAATCGACGGATCCAGCAGGCACTCGCGACCGGTGCTATCGGTAGACCGCTCCTCTGCGAACTCCGCATGAAATGGAAACGTCCGGATAGCTACTACGTCGGTTGGCACGGCACGTGGGAACTCGACGGTGGCGGTTCTATCATGAACCAAGGTGTGCATTACATCGACCTCATGCTCTGGTTCATGGGTCCCGTTAAACGGATCATCGGTGCACACTTCGATGTCTATGACCACGAGAATTGTGAAACTGAGGATATGACTTCGGCGATCCTCGAATTTGAAAGTGGTGCGCTTGGACACGTCCTGACAACGACAACGTACCCTGGTGGTAACGTCTCAATGATTCAGATTCACGGCGAAAAAGGCATCATCGGTCTTGGACCGGATATGTGGGAATTCGCCGATGATGACGAACCGGAAATCGAACTGCCGCCTTATCCGAATAATGTGATCGAAGATGCGATCCGTGTTATTAATGATGGCGCCTCCCCTGCAGTTGATGGCTACGAAGGCAGACGTTCTGTTGCACTCAACATGGCGATCTACGAATGCGCACGCACCGGCAAATCGGTTGACTTATCATAAACAGTTAATCAACCTTTCTGTGAGGCGGGCTTCGGACCCGCCTATCTTCCTGTTTCATTCCAATTATCTAACCTATACCTCGCTATGCTACAGACGGGAAAGATTTTAGTAGGAAAACTAAACAATCCCATTTGCAATTCGGGTAAAAACTGGGTATAATATTTACTTGGAAATAGGCGAAGCGAGAAACCTTGTCTGCGAAGCCTGTAGATGAAAACTTAAACAGTAAACACCTTTTCCAAAAAACGCATGAGAACTGCAAAACTGATTACGATGGGATGCAAGGCAAACCAATACGATACGCAATCGATGCGTGAAACCCTCCAGCGCAACGGATATACTGTCCTTGACAACGAGAGTTCACGCCAGCAGGCAGACCTTTATCTTATCAACACTTGCACGGTAACAAACGTCGCCGATCAAAAAGCACGGCAAACGATTCGGCGCGCCATCCGACAGCATCCAAACGCTAAGGTGCTCGTTACCGGCTGCTATGCTGAAAGCGACCGTGCGGCGATTGAAGACATACCGGGCGTATCGTTCGTTTTCGGTAACCGCGAAAAAGCGGATTTCCAGCATTACTTGGATCTCTTACACGCCGAAACGCCATCCGCGACCGAAACGGTGCGTCAAGCGTCGAATCCACTTCTCTCAATAGAACCGGTACAACACGATGCGATCCGAGAACACGCCCGCTTCAGCACAGGCGTTAGCGATGCAGGCAAACGTACACGCGCCCTTATCAAAGTTCAAGACGGGTGCAGTGCTTTCTGTACCTATTGCATCATCCCTTACGTGCGCGGTCGAATGACGAGCCGTCCACTTGATGCCATCGCCGAAGAGGCGCGGCGCATTGCTGACAGCGGCATCAAAGAGATCGTTATCACCGGTGTACATCTCGGTGCCTACGGTATGGATACCGGGCGAGACAGAGATATTGCCGATATTTTAGCGCGTATCCACGACATTGAAGGCATCGAACGCATCCGTTTCAGTTCGATTGAGCCAATGTATTTCCCAGATACCCTTGGTGAACGGATGGCAGCACTCCCGAAATGTATGCCACACTTCCATCTACCTATCCAAGCCGGTTCCGATGAGATATTGCGACAGATGCGCCGGCGTTATACAACAGCGGATTTTGCGCATCTCGTTGAGAACCTACGGTGTGTCTTCGGCGACGATGTCGGGATTACCACCGATATTATGGTCGGATTTCCCGGCGAGACGGACACCCATTTTGAAGAATCGTGCCGATTCGTTGAAGAAATCGGCTTCAGCCAACTGCATGTGTTCCGTTACTCACCCCGTAAAGGCACCCCCGCAGCGACCTACCCGGATCAGGTATCGCCACACATCTCCGCTGCACGGAGCCAAGAGATGATCGCGCTTGGCGAACGCCTCAACACAGCATTCCGACAACGGATGCTCGGAAAACAGAAGTCTGTCTTGATTGAAGCGAGCAGAGAAGGTGAAAATAACCGTCTCGCCGGTTTTACAGACAACTACCTCCGCGTTCTCGTCGATGCTCCAGAGAGCGAAATCAATAAGATTCAGCGCGTTACTTTAGGTGCGTTAGAAGGGCACTGGATCGCTGCCGCCTAACCTGTGTCAAGACTCCTCCGCCTTTGCTTTCAGATCATAGAGGATATTCACCGCGTCTAAAGGTGTTAACTGCGTGAGTTCCAATTGTCGGAGTTCTTCGATGAGCGGGTGCGTCTTCGGTGTAAAGAGTGCCATCTGCAGTGAATCGCTTTGGAGTGTCTTTCGTGAGACACGGCGGCGCGGCTTCGGCATTGTCGGGTGTGTTTTTGCGGACTGCTCAGTTGCACCGTCTGCCTCAACACTGAGATTGTGCTGTTCAAGCACTTCAAGGATCTGCTGTGCGCGTGTGATCACGACTTGCGGCAATCCTGCGAGCCGTGCGACGTGGATTCCGTAACTCTGGTCTGCACCGCCGGGAACGACTTTTCTGAGGAATGTCACCTTTTGACCGTCCTCATGGACAGCGACGTTGTAGTTCTTCGCACGTTTATATTTGCTGGCGAGTTCCACTAACTCGTGGTAGTGCGTCGCGAAGAGCGTTTTTGCCCCCATCCGTTTTTCGTCAAGGAGATACTCCGAAACCGCCCACGCGATACTGAGTCCGTCGAACGTGCTGGTGCCGCGCCCGACTTCGTCAAAGATGACAAGGCTATTTCGGGTGGCGTTGTTGAGGATATTCGCCGTTTCGTTCATTTCAACGAGGAACGTACTCTGTCCCATCACGAGGTTATCGGATGCGCCGACGCGTGTGAATATCCGGTCTACGAGCCCGATCTTTGCGGCGGCGGCAGGCACGAAACATCCGATCTGTGCCATTAAAACGATGAGTGCCGTCTGGCGGAGATAGGTGCTTTTGCCGCTCATATTCGGGCCCGTGATGATATGCAATTGCTCGTCGTCGCAGTTGAGGACGGTATCGTTCGGGACAAAACCCTCTTGTGTGAATAGCTGCTCGACGACGGGGTGTCTACCGTCTCGGATAACGATTTCATCTGCAGTCGCGACCGTCGGTTTCGCGTAGTTGTATTTCGATGCGATATACGCGAAGTTGGCGAGGACATCGACCATTGCGAGTGCTGCGCCGATTTTTTGCACAGTTTCCGTATACTTTGACACCTCGTCCCGAATCTGACAAAAGAGTTCGTATTCTAATGTCTTGATTCGATCTTCGGCGTTCAGGACTTTCGCCTCCTGTTCCTTGAGTTCGGGTGTGATGAACCGTTCGGAATTCCGAAGTGTCTGTTTACGGATATAGTGCTCCGGCACCATGTCCAAATTCGGCTTCGTCACGTCGATGTAATAGCCGAAGACTTGGTTGAATCCGATCTTTAGGGATTGGATACCGCTGCGTTTTCGCTCCTCTTCTTGCATGGCGGCGATCCAGTCTTTTCCCTGTCCCACAATTTCGCGAAGTTCGTCGAGTTCCTCGTTATAACCGTCGCAGATAATACCGCCTTCGCGAATCGTTGCGGGTGGGTCGGGATGGATGCCTTTCTCAATCAACTCGACCAACTCAGGCAGTGTGTCCAGCGTTTCGTCCAACGACACCAAGAGTTCGCTGTGGCAATTTTGCACCTGCACTTTGACTTCGGGAATTAGATGCAGGGAATCCTTAAGTGCGTGTAGGTCGCGTCCGTTCACAGAACCGAGACTGATACGCGAGATGAGTCGCTCGATATCATACATCTGTTCGAGTGCGTCGCGGAGTTCTTCTTGAAGGTTAATCTGTGTCTTGAGTTCGTCAACGGCGTTGAGCCGTTCCTGAATCTCTTTTTCATCGAGGAGTGGTTGTAAGATGCACTGTCGCATCCGCCTGCCACCCATCGCCGTCACTGTCTGATCGAGGACTTCAAGGAGCGTGCCTTTTGTGGAGCCGTCGCGAATAGAAGTCGTCAGTTCGAGGTTGCGCTGCGTATCGGCATCTAACACCATAAAATCGGAGAGCGTGTAGGTGTGGAGCGAGGTGATATGTTCGACTTCCTGTTTCTGCGTTTCGTTGAGATAATAGATCAGCGCGCCAGCGGCAGAAATCGCGGTGTGTAGATGTTCGCATCCGAAGCCGTCAAGAGAAATCGTTTGGAAATGTTCGAGGAGTTCCGTTCGCGCGGTATCGACATCAAACCGCCAATCGGGTAAATAATTGAGCGTCGCTTTGAGTTCGGTTTTGAGACGGTCAAACAGCTCCGCATTTTCAAAGGATTCCGAAAAGAGGCACTCTTTCGGGGAAAAACGGTGAATCTCTGCCCAGAGGCGCGAAACATCTGTGAGTTCGGTTACCAGAAATTCGCCTGTCGAGATATCCGCAACGGCGACACCGTAGATGTCTTTGTTGAGATAAATCGAGATGAGGTAATTGTTCTGCTTATGTTCAAGAACTTTCGGATCGGTCACGGTGCCGGGGGTGACGATTCTGACGACATCTCGTTTGACGAGTCGATTCTCGTCTCGTGCGACTTTTGCGTCCTCGGTCTGCTCCAAGATAGCGACCTTATGTCCCGCTTTGACGAGTTTGTAGAGATAGGAGTCGAGTGCATGGTGTGGGATGCCTGCCATCGGTGGCGGCGGAGATTTCTGGTTTTTATGACTTCTTGTTGTCAAAGCGATCTCAAGGAGACGTGCGATGAGTTCCGCGTCTTCAAAGAAGGCTTCATAGAAATCACCGACCCGACAGAGAAGGATAGCATCTTCGTGCTGTTTTTTTACCTGTTTATAGAGTTCCATCATCGACAGGTCGGACTGTTTTGAACGTGCCATAGAGTTTCCTTGGTTATGATTGGCGTGGTTGTCTTTTATGCGAAAGGTTAACTTTTAATACCGTAGCACATTCTGTGTTTTATGTCAAATTATTTTGGATCGTCATCTTGTAGGAGAAGCAACCAATTTATTCAATTCTTGCCCTAATAGTTGTGGGTCTTTGCAGACATCGTCGTTAATCGTTTTCCATAACCGGAAGAACTTCGGTTCCGGTCTGCCGGTGGTATCGCTGACAGGGAGACGTGGAATCTTGGTGATGCCGCTCTCGATTGCGTCCACCAAACCGAAGTCGCTGACGAGCCACGGGAAAGGTTTGCCTTCCATGTGTCCGCTGCCTTGGATGTAGAACGGTGTGGCGGAGAGGTCTACGCAGAATTTCACGCCACACGCTTGGTTGAACGTATCCAAACCGCTGACCCAGACGGTGGCTTCTTCGCGCTCTTTCTTTTCTTCACCAGAGAGTTTTTGATCGGTTGGCGCGGGACGGTAAGCGTGGTGTCCTTCATCGTTTAGCACCATAATCGGGGCGCGATCGTAGAGCTCGCCTAAGACGCGTTTGGCGAAAGCGTCCGGGGTTTCGTCGCCTTTATTGACGACAGTATAAGTTTGTCCGCCTTCGCTATGTGGAGACTCCGGTGAGAATTGGTGCCAGTTCGTGACCAGTACCTTTCCGCTGTTGAGCAGTGGATGGAGTTTTGTCGGGATGAGTTCAAATTCGTCGTAATAGTTATCGTTGGCTTCGGGACGGAGTACTTGCAAGCGTTTTTTGATGGTGAGGTTCGGGCAGACGACGAGTGCTGCCTGTGGAAAACGCTCGTCGGACGGGACTTTGCCGCGATTGCAGAATGCCCATGCGATGAGCATCGCCATGACGACGGTTTTGCCGCTGCCGGTTGCCATTTTGCATCCGTATCGGATAAGGTCTGGGATGTCGGGTTCGTTGGGTGTATCTACTAACTTAGCGAGGTCTTCATCGGTGAACTGTGGTGTGAATCCGATGCGTTTGCCGCCGTGACGGATTTCGGCGAGGTAGATGATCGTTTCGACGGCTTCGCGTTGACAGAAAAAGAGTCGCCGTAGTAGGTCATCGCGTGCCCAGTGTCTTAGGAGTTCACGGGTTACCGGTGTGGCGTTTCGATAGTTTGTATCGCGCCAGCGTTCGACATCTGCGCGGAGTGCATTGACGAGTGGGAGGTCGTTCCATTCCTCTTGTCCGAAGAGTTGGAGTTGTTGGCTGCCGGTGCGTTGGGTTTTGTACCAGTAGCCTGCGTCGCGCCGTTTGAGTTCCTTGACCGCTTCACCGGTTTCGGTGTCGTAAATCCAGTGTGCGTTTGGTTTGTCGTACGGACTGCACAGGATGGGTTGTTGGACGGGTTGGATTGGGATGTCGGATTGGTTTTGGTTCATGAAAATTCTCCTCAGACTGGTAGGATCAGTTTTCTAATTGCTCCAATCCCTGAAAAAACGAATAAATTTTTAAAACTGAAATTCCTATACATGTATATTTTACTGGGACTATTCTTTGTTATAATGAGGAAAGGCCCAATTCCACTCATCCCAATCCTTATTCCACAGATCAGACATCTCAATTTGCCTGCGAACTTCTACACTGTATATAGAATCATCCCACCAATAAGGATACTGGGGACATTAATCTTGTGGTTCGGTTGCATGTTTTTGTTGCGTCAATATTGCATCAGTGTCACCATCTGACACGGGTTGCGGCAGTAGGTCTGCGGACTGAGCCCATTCATTCTGTTTGAAATGATGGCGCAAAAAAGCTATGGAACCTGGGATGCCGAGTTTATCCGTAAGGATTTTCGCGCCAAGTTCACAGATTTCAATATCGGTGAGTTCAAGTAAACCTTTACGCCATGCATCGATTCTTTCAGCCTTGATGCGTTCTTCCGCTGCCTGCTCGATTTTTCTCTCTTGAATCTGGTTGACCATCGTCGGGATATCTGGGTCATCATCCAACCATTTATGCCGTTCAGCCGTGTAATCGGAATCGTTAGGTTTACACTGCTTGAGAAACTGCTCTGTATAGGTGATCCCTATTTGTCCTATTAATTCTTCAAGTCCTGCTTTATAGAGTTCGCCCTCTGTCATTTCTAAGATATTCATTTCAGACCTCCGGTTGTAACCATGTATAAGGGTTCTCAACTTGGGTGTGAAGCTGCATTTGGTAACGTTTCGTTCCTCATCAGGGTTGATGTATGCAATATGGATACGGACTCTTGGATTCGGGTCTTCTTGGATGATGGCTTGTGCTGCGCCATCAAAACTGAAACCGGCAAACACCAATTCGTCGTAACCGCGGCGCGATGCGATAGGTAGGCACTCTTCGACTTGCAGTGTTGTCACGGGTCCGTGTTGTGGACCGAATACGACTGCGACGAGGCGTTCTGTATCGTCATCTTCCCAACTTCCCTCGGCATGGAGGATATCGCCTTCAATTGGATCAAGTGTGGCGAATTTTAGGGTTTGGTTGTTCGGAAACCGTACGCCGTCATTTCGGAGGAGGCGAATCATCTGGTCGAGGTATGCTTCGGCGTTGATAGCGTCGTGTCCGTCTGTTTCGGCACGGTATGTGTCCAGAGGTGCGTCGGGTTCGCCACCGATGGGTGATTCGGTATCCAATGATTCTTCGGGCGGTTGGACTGCCTCGACTGTGAAGGGACCGCTGACTCGGACCCGTTTTCTGTCTATTTCCGGTTGGTCAACTAATTCCTCACCTTCGGAGGATTTAGCGATACAGTCGTTCACTTCGTCCATTTTTGCACGCCATGCTTTGCGGTAGTCAATTAATGTATCCTGTAGGGCTTGGGGCCAGTCGGGATCGGTATCATAAGGCACTTCCCACTCCTGCCATGCTATGTCGGGAAGTATCCAGCGTCGTCGGTCTGCCTCCGTGATGGCCCGTTTTCCTTCGCGCCTCTCTTTCTCTGCCAGTTTGGCAAGGAGTTTTTTACGGATTTCAAGGGGGGGGGGGGGGGTATGTTTGTTAATATTTGTTAAGTTTTTGTTGAGGGCGTCTAACTTTTCTTTCAGAATCGGTTCGTGCTTTGCGAAGATAGGGTCAAGTGCTGTGTTTTGGGCAATGCTTCTGAGTGTGATATGCGGGACGTGTTTATTGATAAAGCCTCCCACAATACCTTTTGATGAGTCTTTGAGTTCATAGTAATCAAAGGATGCTGTTAAGAGGCGTTGACGAGTTAAGGCAACCGCGACACGGCTTGTATCAATTGTTATCCAGCGTCTGCCGCGCTGTTCAGCAACATAAGCGGTTGTGCCACTGCCGCAGGTGGGGTCAAGGATGAGATCGCCAGGGTCTGTAGTCATAAGCATACAGCGTTCAACAACTTGTGTGTTAGTTTGAACAGCATAGATAGGATTTTGTGCACCGATTACATCATCCCAGAGATGATTAAGTGGTGATACCGGAAAATCATCAAGAAAAAATTTATAGCGAATGCCTGATTGCGTGAATAATATCCTATTTGCTTGCAAAGTTCGTTTTAATCCATGTTCATTAGTCCGAAAACGCCCTTGAATTTTCCTACCTTGCCAGTCAAATTTAATTTCAGGATTAGGGCGGCGGATTAAATCATCCGACTTGAAAGGTTTATAATGATCAATAGGATCGCCGTCCTGTTGCTTTAGACTATACTCTCCAATAGTTAGAATTTCTCCATCAGAATTTTCAAAATGAGACGCAAGACTATTATCCTGTCGTTTCAAAAAAACTTTTTTCATCTTCTCTTTTGCCAAATCTCTGCCTTTTGCATACCAAAGAATATAATCACATATTGTTGTCACAAAATCTGACGCGACCAACGAGCGAGTTTTGGTGAAAATCAACTGATTAATGAAATTCTCACTCCCAAACACCTCATCCATAATACACCGCACCCGATGCACATTTTCATCACTAATCTGTACAAAGATGCTTCCGCTATCTGTCAATAAATCTTTAGCAATAAGTAGTCGATCTCGTAGATAGGCGAGGTAGGAGTGGACACCGAGTGTCCATGTATCGCGGTAGGCTTTAATCTGCTCTCGTTCGCGGGTTAGGTCTTGTGTTCTATCCTTCACATCGCGCTGAAAGACGGTGGGTTGGAAGTTAGAGGCGAATTTGATGCCGTAGGGTGGGTCGATATAGATCATCTGCACCTTGCCTGCGAGGTCTTCTCGGTGTGCGAGGGAGCTCATGACGGTGAGGCTATCGCCGAGGATGAGGCGGTTTGCCCAATCTACATCGTGCTGGTAGAAATCAACGGCTTTGCTGTAATCCTGCTGTGGATCGGCGAAGAGTTCGCGTTGGACGTTTTGGCGTTCTGCGACTTTCAAGATGGCTTTGGCACTGACGCGTTCGTGGATGTGCAATGCTACCGGATCCACGGTGAAGGATTTTGCCTCTTGTTTGCCTGCCCATTCCAGCCAGGGGCCGTCGTAGTGTCGGAGCGCATCGGCGATGGTTTTCGCTTCCTCGGCGGTGAGTGCTTGCCGTTGTGCCTTTTCGAGCAGTTCGGGGAGTTTGTCTGCGTCTCCGTTTGGGTCGAATCGGAGGTTGGGGGGTAGGTGCGGGTTGTATGCGTATTCCTGTTTCGGTGTTTCTTTGATTTTTCCTTGTGCTGCGATGCCTGCGGGTGGGTTGTTTTTTCGGGTCGCGGTGTCGTGTCAGTAGTCTTGGACTTCTTTTTGTTGTGTGGTGCGTTTCTTTCTCGCCATTGTATTTCCTCTTTATGGGAATTGAAAAGATCAGTTGGATGTAGTGAAAATTGATATTTGCGTAAAAGTCAAATTTATGATATGATATGTACGATAAGTGTAAAATAATATACCAGATAAACGTTCTTAAGTCAAGGAGGAAACTATTTGACCACAGGGGCATTTAGTTTTACATATTTATTTTATCTATGTAAATACGCCTCCGCTGTAGGAGCGAGCTGTGCTCGCGATCTTGCGTCTAAACGTTAACTTCTGTCAACCAAAACCAAAATCGAAACCGAAAACTAAATCGTCCTGTATTTGACCAGAAGCATTTGATTTTCAATTTTCAGATGTGTTTTGGAATAAACTGGGAGGTATAAGATGATTAACAATACCCTTTACGAACGCATGAGTAAAATCCGAGATTTAATCAATATGCCCCGCAGACAACATGTCTTGATGCAAGATCTTCCCATGTGGCGTATACTATGTGATTCTATGGACGCTATCCAGGACACGGAAAAAGTCTTAGAAGATTTCCTTAAAGAAGATGTTGATGATTCTGATGCAGGTATAGGGATCTCGCCTGCCTTTGATATTTTGGATTCTCTTGTTGCTCAGCAGTCAGCAGTTGTGGAACTATACAAGGCTCTTGCAATTCCATATAGTGGAGATTCATCGTTAGAAAAGATCCGACAGATTTGTATTGAAGCAATGGACAAGGTAACGGACATAGGGAACACAAAACCCATTAATTCTGTTGACATTCCCGAATTAATTGCAATTCAAAGAAGCATTTTAAGAAAATTTTTGAATAATGTAATTAAGACTTTAACTAAAGAAGAAATGACACATAGAGAGAAATTTAAAGGGAGAAGATTATCTAGTGCTTTCGGGTTTATAACTTATCCCTTTGAAAAAATATTTGATGCCATTTTTTCAGAGAACTCGCCTCATGCTTTGCTTGTAGATGCTCATGTTGATCAAATTTTGAGATCTGTTGGTGAGTTTAAAGCTGGATTAGAGGAAAGGGAAGAACCTTACGATAATATTTCTGACATATACGAAAATCTTGACTACTCTCTGCAACACATCAAGACATACTTTCATGAGAAAAAGGAGACTCACCTCCACAACAAGAAAGATGTCTACATTTTTGCCTACTTTGCCCGGCGGCAAGTAAGGGAACTGGAGTATATTGCTCAAGAAAAGGATAATGAATATAGCGAGAAATATATTTCACGAGGAGGACTCAGTTGAATCAGGAAGATGATCGTAATGTATCTCAAATGAGGGAAAGGTATCTATGGGGAGCGGATGCTGAATCGCGCCTGAAAGAGGGTATTCAGAAGGTTGAGACGGATCTGAAAGAAGATATTGAGAAAATTGAGGCAGATCTGAAAGAAAGAATTCAGAAAGTCGAGACAGATCTAAAAGAAGATATTCAGAAGTCCGAGAAAAATATCATGAATGCTATTCAGGAAGTCAGGGATAACCACAAGCGGTTAGTATCTCGCATATTTTGGGCTGTAGGTATTATTTTTACAGGTGCGGTAGCAATAGCCGTTGCACTAATTAGTAAAGGTTAGCAAAGGAAATTTACAATGAAAAACTTACACCAATCCTCTATTTCTTCTAAGGCAGAGGCCAGGGACGACAAGTTTAAGACTGGTTTACCTTCCAATCGGAATGTGGATGCTACAACTATCGAAAACAATCCTAAGATAGACACCCAACTGTTATCAGATTACCATCGCCTCACTGAGGCTTCAAAGGGTGTATCTAAACGTAAACGAGGCGCGAATTATCGTCTATCGCATCCATTTGGGTCTAACGATGTGCCAACCGATGCCATTCCGATCGGAAGAAGGCGGGACATCATCAAAAAACGCAAAGGCCGGTAAGGTTGCCTGCAGCCGTTAGGCATGCTATCTAACCTTTTTGGGTGAGGAATCTCTTTCCTCGCCCATATTTTTTTAAATAACAAGCGGAGTCAGCAGGTACTCGTCTGAATCAGGATTTATAGGATTAAAGAAAAGGCGAGGATATTAGAGGAAATCCGCAGAAACAAACAGAACACCCAAGCAAGAACACACCAAGCAAACTCCCTCGTCAGCGGCACAGAGGTTGAGAAGCTGGACAGATGTCGCCCCTACGGGGCTTCGGTTAAGCTTGTATCGTTTCTCTACACAGATGTCGCCCCTACGGAGCTATACGAATTTATTGTTGTGGAAGTCAAATTACTGCATTGGTGAAAACGGGGCAGGAAGCAGGAGTTTGCTTTCCTGTGTGATCGGTCTGACAGAGCCTTTAGGGGGCCAGACACCTTTCTCTCGCGTCTCTGCTCGGATCCGTCGGCGTTCCTCAAAACTCTTGTATGCCCACAGATGGATGAAGTTGTTGACCCCACCGTATTCCGAGTACCAACAGCCTGCTAACGGTGAGAACTTTACGCGTTCAGGGTCGAAAGAATATCGTCTTCACAGATGAAATCAACTGTGACACCGTGTTGATGGAGTGCGTCGCGGAAGCTCCACCATGCACTATCTACGGCTTGCAGAATGGGCGGTTTTTCGGCGTGTGCCAGTGCCACAGCGATGAATTTTCTATCATCCTGATCAAAATCTGCTAATGCTGGGTCTGGTGGAAACTCTTGGAAATTAGTTTCTGAATCATCAACAGGCGTAATAGAAACCAAGTCGCATTGTTGCGGGTTTGCCCAATTGATCTCTGCCCATTTGAGGAACGCGTCTCCAACACCGGGAAAACCGACCGGATTCAACTTATTCCGGTATTCCGAGATGATTCGCCGTTGATCATCGAGCACTAATTTTACGTCACCTTCGGTAATCTTCATCAGTTCGTCAATACAGGTTTCCACGCAATCTTCAGAGGCTTGGTCTGCTCTTCCATTGGCAACCAGCGGGACGTTTGTATCTACAATAACTTTCATCATTTGTTTGCTTTCTTACGTTTCATCTCCGCTTTAGTCTTTGCTGCCAAGTCGTCCATCTCATCACCGAAGAAGTTTTGTGGCCAATTCGTGATGTTTCCGTAGTCATCTACATTGAGCCGCTCAATTTCAGAGACACCCTCTTTCATTTCGCAAAAATAGAAGGCGGTGTCGTCTGCCGAAATTTGTTCCTCAGCGATGCGCCGCATTAACCGTATCAGTAGATGCTCGCTGTGGCTCTCAAGGATAATCTGTAACTGTCGTTCTTTTACAACCTCAACGAGCAGATCCGCTAATTCTGATTGGACTTTCGGATGGAGATGTGCTTCGGGTTGTTCAAGGATGAGGATGCTTCCCTCTGGCACGTAATAACAGAGCACCAACACCGGAAATACCTGCGAAACACCAAAGCCGACATCTGTGAGTCGGATTTCGGGGCCACCTTTATACTTCCGGACGAGGAATTCGTAATCTCTTTCTGTATTGCGTACAGGATTGAGACGATAAGAATCAATAAGATCCAATCGTTGTAACCACATAGGAATCTGTTCCTCAGTATCACGGAGTTGAATTCGTCCGGAAAAGAGGGCAGTAACCATATCTTCACCGTGCTGTCCTACACCTTGTGAATGCTTACCTTGCCATGCGTAATTCCGACGTGGATATTCACGGAGCGGCCCGAGATGGCGAATGTAACGGAATAGGTTTTCAAAGCGCGTTTGGATGGACGAAAAAATTTCCTGATTATGATAGTGAGCACTACGAACCCCATAGCACCGAAAAAGAGACTCGTCATGATAATTGAGTTCAACGGGAACAGAAATCAAACGAACATCTTGACCGTCCCAGTCTACTGCCAGGTTTTCTTCACCAATCTTATAATTGAAAGACACACCGGGGACCGAATTCTCATTGTCAAAGACCCTGAGTTCAAAGGAAAGGGTATCCACTTCCTCGATGTCCGTTATGCTTAGTTTTTCGGAAAATTTCCACGAGAGAGAGATTTCGAGTGGTATATCTCGTTTGTATTGATGAATAAGGTCGTCAAAACTGCCTAAGTTAACAAGGGAACCATCGTCACCGAAATCAATTACGCCATTCCAATCAGGTGGACGTTCAACAGTCTGCTTAAGCATGAGTAGTGTTTGCAGGAGACTCGTTTTGCCGGAACTGTTCGCGCCGAAGAAACCGGTTAAGGGTGCTATCTGCAACTTATCCGTATCTTTCCATGATTTGAAATTTTGCGCGCGGAGTTCGGTAATCATGATGTCTACCTCAGTTCTCTGTCTCTGACACGGAAATTGGAAACAGCATTTATTGTTCGCCTTGCTGGCGGATTGCGACCAATTCTTCGAGAATGCGCCGGTGAAGGCGATGTAATTCGAGACCTATCCCGATGCCGATGGCAGCTAACACGCCTGCCCCGATAATAAACTTCGTTTTTAAGGACATGCGCTGCGTCTCCGTTATGGGTGCTGGTAGTGCTCCGCTAAAAGTTTTCGATAATCGCTGCGCCGAATTCGGAGGTGCGGACCTTCGTCGCGCCTTCCATGAGACGCTCCAGATCGTAGGTCACGCGTTTTTGGAGGATGGTTTTCTCAAGTCCAGCGATGATTAGGTCGGCGGCTTCCTGCCAACCGATGTGTTCCAGCATCATCACTGCGGAGAGGATCAGCGAACCCGGATTAACGACATCTTGGTCGGTGTATTTCGGTGCGGTGCCGTGCGTCGCTTCAAAGAGTGCGACTTCGTCACTGAGGTTGCCACCCGGTGCCATGCCGATACCGCCGACTTGCGCCGCTGCTGCGTCCGAGAGATAGTCACCGTTGAGGTTCGGTGTGACGATTACGTCGTACTCGTCCGTTCGCGTTAAAATCTGCTGGAGCATGCTGTCAGCGATGCGGTCATTGACGATAATCTTGCCTTCAGGACACTGACCGTCGTAGTCACTGTAGAGTTCATCTTCCGTGATGGTCTGCTCGGCGAACTCCTCTTTCGCGAGTTCATATCCCCAAGCGGAGAACGCGCCCTCGGTAAACTTCATGATGTTACCTTTATGGACAAAGGTAACGCTGCGTCTACCGTGTTCGATTGCGTATTGGATCGCCATGCGTGCCAAGCGTTTCGTCGCAAAGATACTGATCGGCTTTATACCGATCCCCGAATCTTCGCGGATCTCTACACCCATTTCGGAACGGAGCAGTTCAATGACCTTTTTGACTTCTGGGGTGCCTTGTTCCCATTCGATACCGGCATAGACATCCTCCGTATTCTCACGGAAGATAACGACATCCATCTTTTCGGGATGTGTGACAGGTGCGGGGACACCTTGGAAATAACGGACGGGACGGACACATGCGTAGAGTTCAAGCACCTGACGCAACGTTACATTTAAACTCCGAAACCCACCGCCGACGGGGGTCGTCAAGGGACCCTTTAGGGCAACGCGGAAGTATTCAATTGCATCGAAGGTGTCTTGTGGCAGCCATTCGTTGTATTTTGCCATGGCGTTTTCGCCGGCGTAGACATCAAACCATACGATCTGTTTTTCGCCGTTATATGCGGTCTCAACGGCTGTATCCACAACACGCCGAGTTGTTTTCATGATGTCTCGTCCGATGCCATCACCTTCAATGACGGGGATAATCGGTTTATTCGGCACGACGAGCTGCCCATCGGTGAATCCTACTCTTTCACCCTCTGTTGGCACTGTTAATTGCGATAGTTCAATCACGGGGATTCCTCTCTGTGTAGTTATCAGTTTTCAGGACACAGTTATCAGTTAAAAGGGAGCTTCGGTTTAACATAATCTCCCTTTAACTGTAAAGCTGATAACCTCTAAAAGGCGTTTGGACCTGCCATCCGTTTGTGTAATGCCACGACTTCGTCGGAGATTGTTGTATCGTCGTTCGGTTTCGGAACGATGTCTGGATGTGGTGGGATAACGGGTCGGATAATTTTCAACGGGAGTTGTTCGCGGGCATCCATCATCCAACCGAAGCCTCGGAAGATATAGGTCAACAGCGTTCTGTCGTGTTCATAGATGTCCAACCCTTCTTGGACAGCCCACCCACCGAAATCGGTATTCGGCGTTAAGCGGAGTGGCGGATCGTTTTCACGGCCCGGACGGACGAAACCTTCAACGAAGGCGAGTTGATAAATGCGTTGGATAATCGTTAATCGTTTTTTCTGCTGCTCGTTGAGTTGGATATCGCCGTTATCAATAGCTTCGAGGAACGGATTGAAATAGATAGCGGGTCGTGGGTCTTGCTGGATTTCATCGGCGCGTCCGGCGGCGGCGATTTCGGGGTGTCCGAAGGTCGGTAACGCGGCTTGCATCCGTTCATAGATAGCGGCTTCAAGCGCATCGGTATCGAGGGATTCGATCTGATTGATAAACGTCGTCATATCGTGAATCGCACCGAAATGTCGATTCCCGTCTAAAGCCATCTGCGCTGCGACGAAGAAATCGGATACAGCACCGGTGTGTAAAGTCGCGAGGTAGCGTGCGACGACGTTGGAACCTGCGGAACCGTGGTGTATCTGTATAACACCCATCCGTTCCAAAATATTGGCTTCAACCTCAGAGGCTTCGCGTCCTAAGAGTAGGCTATAACAGGTCTGGAAGGCAGTTTTTTCACGCTTTTGAGACTCGGTGATGAGATCGGTGGCGCGCATTGCGAGAACTTGCGGGTGTAGTGCTGGGTTCTCACGGAGTTGATGTCGCATATACGCCGAAACTGCGCCGACAGCGACATTTTCCATGTGTGTTTCAATGAGTTCAAGTAGGAGTGAATCGGGTTCGCGTGTGCCACCGATCCCCTTCTGGTGCGGGACACCGAGTTTACGGAGTGTTGAGAAGTGTTGAATAGCAGCCTCAGGGCCGGCTTCCGGGAAGGCTTTCGCAAATTCTGCTACCTGATTAACGAGGCGTTGTTCACCCGTGAGACTCTCTCTGCGGGTTGTGATGAATTCGTAAAATTTCGTATCTATTAGGCTTGATAGCAGTGCCTCTTCATCAAGTCCGTTGTCATCTGTTCCTGGTCGCCTACCGAAAAGCCCTGCGAAAATAACGAATGCCGGACTGAGTTTGTCTGCGACGATTTCACTTTCGGAAACGATACCGCGGATCGCAAAACTACGGATATTCAAGGTTATCTGTGTGCCGTCACAATCGACTGCGGCTTTGTGTAGTGCCGGATTCGCGAAAACGGTTGTAGATTGAGGCATCGAACTGAAACCGTTTAGGACTGCTGCGATTTTATCCTCGCCTAATTCAGTTGCCCTATTCAAAGCGTCTATTACGGGTGTATACGTCGAGGTATCTGGCACCTCCGACAGGATCTTTCGGAGTGCGGCTTCCTGCTTTGCCTCCAAATTCTTGTTCAAAATGAGATCTCCTTCGTTGGTTATTTTTAGATGAAATGTTCCGTTTTGCGAAGTTTACCGAAATTCTGGTTCGTCCGGATCCACACAACCACCTTTCACGCGGCGAGAGGGTCAAGTGCTCCAACTTCCGTTTGAAAAGATTCTAATCATTAATATTTTATCAGAATTCCCATTAAAAGTCAAGACAAAATTGGAAAAAACTCAGAGATATTCAATTGTCAGTGTGAGTTAGAAAGTTGGAAGGGAAACTTGAGAGGAAGGTTGGAAGGAGGGAGGAATGGAAGGTTGGAAGAATGGAATACTGTTGGGAAAAATTTGACTTGCAGAAATACGGATTTTGTAGTATCATTATTAATTGAGCGTATTTGATTGAGATGCCTATGTACGTACCGATACAACAGTAAAAACACAAACAGATATCAGTGGTGCGTTGCTCGGTATCTTGCATACTATTTTTTTTTAGATAAGGAGTCTAACTACATGCGCAATGAAGCATTAGGAATGGTTGAAACACGCGGACTTATCGGAGCGGTTGAAGCTGCCGACACCATGGTGAAAGCCGCAAACGTTAAATTGGTCGGGAAAGAACAGGTCGGTGGCGGTTTTGTCACAGTGATGGTTCGTGGTGATGTCGGTGCGGTGCAAGCGGCGACAGATGCGGGCGCCGAAGCGGCGAAAGCGGTCGGTGAATTGGTGTCGGTGCATGTCATCCCTCGCCCACATGCAGATGTGGAGACCATTCTTGGCGGCGGAAGCTCGGCGGAAGCGAAGAGTTCGAGCAAATAAATCGGGACGTAGGGCGGGGGATGACTTTTGTACCTTTGCCCTACTTCGCTTTCTTTACCGGAGAACATGTTAGCATTGCCACGGGTTCTGTAGCTACGGTGCCACCAGTGGTTTTGTTATGTGCGCCTTAGGTGCGTCCGACGCGGTAAGATATACTGGAGGGTTGAATGGCACAAATTGACGAAAAACAGATTGAAGAAATTGTTTCTCAGGTTTTAAGGACACTGCAACAGGAAGGTTCGACGACGGCAGCACCGACACCGGTTGTCGGTGTGAGTTCTTCTCGTGCTGGTGTTTTCGCGACAGCCGCGGAGGCTATCGCAGCTGCGAAAACAGCGCAAGCAGCATTTGTCAAGCTCGGGTTTGCCAAAAGACGTGAGATTATTGAAGCGATCAAAGCGGTTTCGCTTGCGAATGCGAAACGTCTTGCCGACTTGGCAGTAGAAGACACGAATATGGGCAATGCGGCACATAAGGTCATGAAAAATGAGGGTGCCGTAACACTTTCTCCTGGCGTGGACGATCTGATTTCGGAAGCGATCTCTGGGGATGAGGGAACACTTCTCATTGAGTATGTCCCTTTTGGGGTTATTAATTCGATCACACCTACCACGAACCCGACATCAACGGTGATTAACCACGCGATTATCATGCTATCGGCGGGCAACGCTGTCGTCTTCAGCCCGCACCCAAATGCGCGTGATTGCACCGAAGAGACGATGCACGTCATCAACGAAGCGATCGTTAAAGCTGGGGCGCCCCCTAATCTGCTCACTTCCGTTGCGAATGCGAGTCTGCGAACCGCCAAAGAGATCATGGAGCATCCTGACATTGCGATGCTCGTTGCCACCGGTGGTGCCTCCGTTGTCAGGGCAGCTTTATCAAGTGGTAAAAAGACAATCGCTGCGGGACCCGGTAACCCACCAGCAATTATTGACGAAACCGCCGACATCGATCAGGCAGCGAAACACGTTATCGCGGGTACCAGTTTCGACAACAACCTACTCTGTATCGGTGAGAAAGCACTCTTTGTCGTTGAATCCGTTGCGGACGAGACGGTTCAGGCACTCACCCGGAACAACGGTCATCTGTTGAGTGCAAGTCAGCTTGAAGATTTAGAGTCTGTCGTCACCGAAAAAGACGAATCAAACAAGGAATACATCGGTAAAGACGCAGCGACTATTTTAAACGCCGCGGGTATCACTGCGCCGGCAGGAAGGGTAGCGATTGTCGTAGAAGTTCCAGCGGATCACAACTTTGTTATTAATGAGTACCTGATGCCGATCCTCCCGGTCGTTCGGTGTCGCGATTTCGACGAGGCGTTAGCAGGTGCAATCAGAGCAGAGGGTGGACGTGGACATACAGCGGTGCTCCACACGAACAACAGCAAACGTATCACGCAATTCAACAAAGCGATGGATTGCACGGTTGTGGTTATCAATGCGCCGTCTTATGCCTCTTGCGGATTGGAAGGTGAAGGTTTCTTAGCGATGACGATTGCGGGCCCGACAGGTGAAGGGTATACACGTCCTCGCACCTTTACACGCCAGCGGCGATTAACGATCGCAAGCGATCTGTCAGCCCATACACAGTGACGCAAATAGATTATATGCGATCGGTCCAGGTCGCTTACAATTCTTCTAAAACTGGATAGAGTGTCATGCGAACAGAGATTGACGATCTGCGGGCGTTGATACGCTATCATGAGCGTAAATACTACATCGAGAACCAGCCGGAAATATCGGATACCGAATTCGATGTGCTCATGAAACGGCTTGAGGCACTCGAAGCGGCATCCGACGCGCCTATCCCACCAGATTCGCCGACCCAGCGAGTCGGGGGTGGTGCTGTGTTAGGCACCCGTATACCGCATCGGAACCCGATGCTGAGCCTGAATAACAGTTACGACGCACAGGAACTACAGGAATTCGGGGAACGCGTCCAGCGGTTGTTAGAAGATGCGCCTGCCGAGTATGTGACGGAACTAAAGATAGACGGCTTAGGCGTGTCGCTGATCTATGAGAACGGCATACTGACACGCGGTCTCACCCGCGGCGATGGTGAATACGGTGAGGATATAACAGACAATTTACGGACAATCCGTTCTGTGCCGTTGCGACTTGTAGAAACGGAAACACGGGTCCCTGCGGTGTTAGAGGTCCGAGGCGAGGTTTTCATTCCGAAAGACCGTCTTAACGTTATTAATGAAGCGCGTGAAGCAGCAGGGGAACCGCCTTTCGCGAATCCTCGGAACGCCGCTGCGGGGTCGCTACGGCTGCAAGATGCATCTATCACCGCTTCTCGTCCGTTAGATATTTTTATTTTTAACCTCAATTACGCGGAAGGGTTTGAATTCGCGACGCATACGGAATCGCTTGAACAGATGAAGCGTTGGGGGTTGAAGTGTAATCCGCATACCACCTGCCATAAATCTATTGAAGACGTTCAGCACTACTACGAACAGTGGGTAGGCAAACGTCATGACCTCCCTTATGAGACCGACGGCATCGTCGTAAAAGTTGACCGGTTTTCCTACCAACGTGAACTTGGTGCGACCTCCAAATATCCGCGCTGGGCAATCGCCTACAAATTCGACGCACAGCAAGCCACTACAACCATTGAAAAGATTGAAATCCAGGTAGGGCGCACCGGTGTCCTGACACCCGTTGCGATTTTGGAGCCTGTGTCGCTTGCTGGCGCAACCCTTAGGTATGCCACTCTCCACAACGAGCAAGAAATTCAGACAAAAGACATCCGTGTCGGTGATCGGATTGTGCTTGAACGCGCTGGGGATGTGATCCCTAAAATTGTCGAGGTCATCACAGCAGACCGGACCGGTGATGAAGTCGCTTTCGTATTCCCTGATCGGTGTCCGATATGCGATATGCCGGTCAAAAGGACAGAAGGCGAGGTCGCTGTCCGGTGTGTAAATGTCGGATGTGTTGCACAGTTGAAACGGCGAATCTCTCACTACGCCTCGCGCAACGCACTCCAGATCGAAGGACTCGGTCCTGCAACAATTGAGCAACTGGTTGACAAGAACATGGTAGGCGACGTTGCCGATCTCTACGCCTTGGAAGTAGAACCGCTAAGTGAACTTGACCGGATGGGGGTGCTGTCTGCAGGGAACCTCGTCCGCCAGATTGAGCAGAGCAAGACTGCACCTGTAGAGAAGGTGCTTTTTGGACTCGGTATCTTCCACGTCGGCGAGACTGTCGCCGAGCTGCTCATCGAACGCTTTTTATCTTTAGACGCGCTTCGCACAGCGACCTTGGAAGAAATCGAATCCGTGGAGGGTATCGGGCCGCAGATAGCAGAAAGTGTTGTCAACTTCTTTTCTCAAAGCCAGCCGTTACTGAAAAAATTACGGCAAGCCGGTTTGCACTGTTTTACGGTAGAGGCAGTCTCTACGCCTTCTGAAGCGAGTGCGATAACTGATAGCTTCTTTAGTGGGAAAACCTTCGTTGTTACGGGGAGCCTTGAAGGTATGACGCGGACGGCGGCATCTAAGGAGATTAAAGCGCGTGGTGGCAGGGTTACTTCCAGTGTAACGAGCAAGACGGATTACCTCATTGCTGGTGAAGGTGCAGGTAGTAAATACGCCAAAGCCTTAGAATTAGAAATCCCGATTCTCACTGAAACCGTTTTTTTTCAAAAACTTGGGCAAGGGTTTTCGGAAAGCAAGTAATGTTTCTACCAAATTTTTGAAACATGCGTAGGGATTGGGTAACCCAACCCCTACGATTGCCTCAATAACCATCTATTTCGGCATCTCTAAGATTCTTGCTCAGGCGAATTGTAATACGCGCAAGATGTCTGTAGACGACACTCTTGACACATCGGTGTTTTCTTTAGGCATACCCTTGCGCCGTGCCGGACAATCAAGGCGTGGTATTCGTTGAACAACTCGGTATCGTGCGGGAGATTGTCCATAAATAGGGCACGAAGTTTCGCGTAGTCATATCCCCCTTCCACCCATCCCAACCGTGAAAAGAGTCTATAGGTATAACTATCGACAACAAAACTCGGTTTACCCGCGGCGTAGAGGATAATCGTATCCGCTGTTTCGGGACCGACCCCGTAGATAGAGAGCAGTTCTTCCCGCAATTCGGGGACATCCTGCGTAAACATCACGTGCATCGGACGCTTTTCAATATATTCTACGAATGCGCGCACCTTCTGCGCCTTCATCCGAAAGTAACGTGAGGGTCGGATCAATCGTTCCAGAGCGGCTTGGCTGATAGAAGCGATCTGTTCGGGTGTAAAGGTATCGGCGTTTCTGAGATTGTCCATCGCTATTTCGACGTTGCGCCACGATGTCGCTTGTGTTAAAATAGCACCGAGCGCGACTTCAAACGGTGTATCCGCGGGCCACCATTTACGGTCCCCGTGTTGCGCGAGGAGTTGATTATAGAGCGTATAGAGTTTTTCGGTAACGTTTTCAGTACATAGAATTTGCATTATGTAGACAGTCCTCAATACTGGAAAAGAGGGAAAATCATGGATTTAAGTTTCAGCACAAGTGCGGGTGGCGGCGGTTGGAACCTCGCTGATTGTGCAGCGTGGGCAAAAGCGAACGGGTTTGACGCAATCCGTCCCAACGCCACCGGTGTCTTTGAACCGAGTGCTATTATACAATCCGGTGGCGAAGCGGTCAAGGAAATTCTCGAAACGCACGGTGTCTATCTCGCTGCCGTGACATCACACTGTAACCTTCTTGACGACGATGCGGAAACACGGGAGGCGGCACGCGAGACGTTAATGCAAGCGATCGAGGCGGCACATATCCTCGGCGCGCCAGTTGTGGTGACGTATGCTGGCAGTCCTGTGAGCTGGCACTTTTACGGGCAATTCTCTTCGGAACCCGGAAACCCGGGTGACCGATCGGTTGAACTCGTCGGACGGTTCAAAGCGATGTGGACTCCTGTCATCCGTTTCGCCGAGGAGCGAGGCGTGCAGATGGCGTTGGATTGTGCCGTTCGGATGGGCAATATCGCTTGTAACCCTGAGATGTGGGAACGGATACTCGATGCGATCCCGTCAGATTCGCTTGGACTCTCCTGCGATCCGTCGCACTGGTTATGGATGGGTATTTTACCGGCTGAGGATGCTATCCGTATGTTCAACGGTAAATGGTATTACGCGGATGTAAAGGATTGCGAAATCAGTCCGCGTATGAAGTTTCGGCAGGGGATTATCGGGAACTGGTGGTGGCAATACCGTGTCCCCGGACGCGGGCAACTGAATTGGGGAACCATTGTAGGTGCACTGCAGGAATCGGGTTATGACTATGTGCTGTGTGTCGAGAATGAAGACCGAGGCGCGCCAGGGTTAGACGGTTTCGCACTCGGTGGTAGATACCTTCGGCAATTTCTTTCATAGTTATCAGTTATCAGTTTTCGGTTTGAAATTGATTCGGATTTGTGGTAATCTACAGATATATTTATCCTGACTGAAAAGATACAGAAAAAATGGAAAAACAGTTACAGCCGAAGTCACACAAAATAGCGATCCTTGCCGAAGGTTCGTTCGGTGTCCTTGAATCGAAAACCGCCACAGTTCTCGTGCGCTATCTTCCTGACAATGTGGTGGCAGTTATTGACAGCGATAATGCGGGTCGAGATGTCAGCGAGGTTATTGAAATTGGGGAAGGCATTCCAGTTGTCCGAGACCTCGCTGAGGCGATGCGGTTCAATCCGACGCTGCTTGCCATCGGCATTGCACCACCCGGCGGTGAGTTGCCGTCGCCTTGGCGTGCGATTCTCCACGATGCGATACGTAACGGTTTACACGTCATGAGCGGACTCCATCGCTTCCTGAGCGAGGACGCGGAACTGTCTGAACTCGCAGCGGTGCAAGATGTAGTTCTATGGGATGCCCGGAAACCGCCTGCCGATCTACCTGTCGCTACGTGTAAAGCCGCCGATGTTGATGCCACGGTTATCCTGACCGTCGGCTCCGATTGCCGTGTGGGGAAGATGCTCTCTGGAATAGAGGTGACGCGCGCTACACGGGAACGGGGTGTGAATGCCGAATTTTGTCCGACCGGACAGAACGGGATTATGGTCTGGGGGTGGGGTATCGCTATTGATGCCGTCATCTCCGATTTCACCGCCGGGGCGGCGGAGCAGATTGTGCTTGAAGGTGCGAAGAATCACGAACTGCTTATTGTTGAGGGGCAAGGCTCGCTGGTGCATCCGGGATATTCGGGGGTGACATTGAGCCTGCTGCACGGTAGTCTCCCTGATGCGCTGATCTTTTGTCATCAGCCGTCGCGGGACACGGTTGCGCGGTACACGGTGCCGTTGCCATCACTAACTGAGATGATTGCGCACTATGAGACGTTAGCCGCGCCGATAAAGCCTGCGAAAGTGATTGGACTGGCGTTGAATTGCTTTGATTTGTCTGAAAATGAGGCACGTGAGGCAATCATCAAAGCGGAGGCAGAGACAGGGTTGCCAGCAACGGATGTCGTGCGATTCGGTGCAGATAAACTCGTTGATGCTGTTCAAAAGATACATAGGGAATAGGGAGAAAGTCCAATGAGTAAAACAAAAATGCCTAAAATATCAGAAATGTCCAAGTCTCCAAATGTCAAAATCGCTGTTAGGAATTTCGGGCCGATTGCAGAAGCGACAATAGACCTCCAATCATTGACAGTATTTGTCGGACCAAGCAACACTGGAAAAACCTACTTTTCCACGTTAATCTATGTGTTAGACGGTGTTTTTACAGGACACTCAAAATTCCCAGGGCGATTCAAACGCTTAGGTGTTCACGGTTTCAAAGACTTGTTAAATCAGAATTGGGATGCGATTCGTTCAATTCTCAAAAAACTAAACACATCTGATCAATCTATTAAGTTTTCAGATTTGCCACCAGAAATTCGTGCCAGCTTAGAGTCAGATCTCAAGGATCCGGAAAGCACAGCGAACGAGCTCAAGCGCTGCTTTGACCTAAATTCAATTACAGAATTGATTCGCTTAAAAAACGGTCAACGCAGTGAAATGAACGTCTCGCTGGAGGTCAGGCGGGGAAATCAGCGTCTATGGAATTTCAATATAGAGGGCTGCGGATCAAACCTTGCGGTACATGGTTCAGTCAATGAAGACTTAATGATTTACGACAAAGATTCGTTGATCTCACACTCACATAAGGAACTTGACATTGATGATTTATTTTTCTGGGCCGCTATTGAATTAGACAGACATCGAGAAAAAAGATTCTATCTACCAGCAGCCCGAAGTGGCATTATGCAGAGTCACCGAGTGATTGCGAGCTCATTGGTCGAGCGTGCGACGCGTGGCGGTCTCGCGCCATTGGAAATTCCAACGTTCTCAGGAGTTGTCGCAGACTTTATGCAACAACTTATCCTCTATGAAAAATCTGAAACACCTAACAAAGAGATACATCACCTTGCGGATGCCTTAGAATCCGACGTGCTTGCAGGTCAGATTCTAATGAAACCGACCCCAAGTGGATATCCTGAATTCCTTTACCGTCCACATACGACCGGGGAAGAGATACGTCTCACACGCGCAGCGTCGATGGTGTCTGAACTTGCCCCTGTTGTGCTTTTTCTCCGCGGTGGGATTCGCCCTGGCGATACACTCATCATTGAGGAACCGGAGGCGCACCTGCACCCCGGTGCACAAACTGAGATAGCACTAACCCTTGCTGGCTTAGTCCGCGCTGGTGTGCGCGTGGTTGTGACAACGCACAGTGACTGGCTGTTGAAAGAAATCGCAAATCTGATTCGGATAGGTGAACTCAAACGAAAAGGGGTGCAGAAAGCGGAAAAGATGGCACCGAATAATTGGTTGTTACCAGAAGAAGTAGGCACCTGGTGGTTCCAAAAGGACGGAATAGTGAAACATATTCCGTTTGACCCCACTGAAGGTATAGAACCGACAGACTATGAAGATGTGGCTTATAAACTCTATGACCGGTCGGTTAACCTCCAAGATCTACTTGAAGAAGTCGACAGGGAGGGCAAAGAGTGGGATTAAAGGAGCTTCTTGCAGAAATCAAGGAGCAAGTCAATTTTTAGCGATCTCTCAAAGTAGACACCACAGAAAAATGCTATAATTCTCTATCCACAAAGAGCGAAGGAGATGTAAACCGATGACTGATGAAGAAAAATTTCGATTTGACTTGACCGGTTTCCTTGTACGTCCTGCGATCCTTGAACAGGGCGAAGTGGACGCAATCGTTGATCAGATTGACAGGATACACCATAACCCTGAATCTTTACCCCCGGAACACCGTGCCGTGCCGGGCGGTCCTGCGAGTGTCTTGATTGACCATCCGAAGGTCCTTGATGTGTTGCATGAAATCATCGGACCCGATGTTCGGTTAGAGAACAGTTTCTCTGTCTGGCGTAGAAAAGGACAGGAACACGGCGGACTTCACGGCGGCGGACCGCAGCAAGGCGATCCGATTTTCGGGTATCGCGTCAATAACGGACGGATTCATGCGGGGATGGTGCGCGTCGTCTTTGAACTGACGGATATTAGCAAGGATGACGGTGCGACGCACTTCATTGCAGGTAGCCATAAGTCTAACTTTCCGATGCACCCAGATCATACATCGTTAGAGGCAGGGAAACGGAGTCCGTTTTTGATGACTTATGAATGTCCGGCAGGCAGTGCGATCTTCTTCACCGAAAACCTGTGTCATGCGGGGCCGGTTTGGCAACGGGAGACACCGCGGGTGGCGATACTGAACGCTTACGCGCACCTTGCAACACATTGGCACCGGTTGCATATCCCGCCGGTCGTGCTTTCTGCGTTACCGCGTGAGAAACAGGCATACTTCCGTGAACCGTGGGTCGCCGACTTCCGCACCAGTCCAGCGACGATCAACACAATCGAACGGTTTGTTGAGAATGAGGAACCGCCTGTTAATACCGATACCAAACCGTAATAAAAATGGCGAGGTTTTCCAACCTCGCCAGCAGACAAAGCGCGAAAATAGAGATTACGGTACCACTGGCACAGTGATTTCACCAGCGATAATGTTTGCTTTCAGTGCCTTGACCTTTTCTAAGATGTCATCAGAGAGCAAACCGCTATTGCCGTCAGTCAGCAGGTAGCCGACATTATCTTCAGCGAGACCGAGAGACCGAGTGCCGGGCATTAGGTTCCCAGCAGCGAACGCTTGAATAACACTATACGCGGACTCGTCGATTCCGACGCGCAGCCCTGTTAAGATTATGCCTGGTGCGACATCTGTAATGTTGATATAGCTCCATATTACATATCTATCTTTTCCCATTTTGGCGGCTTCAACTGCACCGAACCCGGATTGGTCAGCCATTGCGTAAATCACATCAACGCCGCTTTCATACAGGGTTGTTGCAATTTCTTGTCCTTTGACTGGATCGTAGAAACCTTCCTGATTGTCAGCAACATAACGCCTCATTATTTCCGCTTCTGGATTGACTGCTTTGACACCAGCGAGATAACCCGCTTCAAATTCGTGCAGGAACGGGACATTGGCACCGCCGAGGTAACCGACTTTTCCAGTTTTTGATTTTAATCCAGCGATTGCGCCGAGTAGGAAAGTGCCTTCGTTGACTCGATGGGTGAAAGAGACTACATTCGGTAGATCCACCAGAGCATCAAAAATGACAAACATAACCTCTGGAAATTCCGGTGCCACGCGTGACACCGGGTCTGCCATTTGATAGCCGGAAGTGATAACGAGACCTGAATTGCCAGCAGCGGCTTGCAGCTGCATATCCCAGGTCTCGAAATTGCTCTCCAGTTCGGTGATCTCAACATCGAGTTCGGCTTTAGCCTTCCGTGCGCCATTAAATAACACATCACAGTAAGAAGAATCGCCGAGGCAGGCACCCGGATACACGAAACTCACCCGAATTGGAGCAGTATCCATCGCGTGTTGTGGTTCAGAGGCGACCATGTCCTGAACCCGATTACAACTACAGATATGGATTAATAAGATTCCGAAAAGCAAAAAGGTTGCATTTTTCAACGTGTTCAAATAATTCATTTTTCTCCTCTAAAGTAGAAAGCACACACCGTGCGCTATTAGGTAATTCAAAGTTAAGGTTTACGCAGCGCAATTGAAAATCTTTCTTAAGTAGGTGTACTGACTGCGTAAGTCCAGTTAAAGTCAGGACTTACGCACTTTTGGCTATAGGTGGCTCTGTTAGATGAAATTCTTCTGAAAACACAGCGTTTTTGCGTCACAATCTAACAGATTGTGGTACAAAAGAGCGATATGCGTAAGTCCTAAAAGTATTAGCACACCGACCATGCACAGATTAAAAATATTAACGACACACACCGTGTGCCGTTACATATACAGATGTTCCACTTTAGAGTTTGATAGGAATGCAGATGCATTTCTACACAGATATCAGGCAGAGGCAATTCGGTCTACTCTATAAGAGCGATTAGACTGAATTATACGTAGCCTCAACGGTGGCGAGGTCCCAGATAAGGATGGTACCATCTGAACTGCCACTGGCAAATATTCTACCATCTGGACTGAACGCCAGCGTGCGAACCTTATAGTTCTTAATAATTGCACGTTGTTGGCGGGTAACAGGATCCCATAAACGTATCGTACTGTCCTCGGCATCACCGCTGCTTATAAGCGTGCGTCCATCCGGTGAAAAGGCGACTGCCTCAACAGTGTCGGTATGCCCTGTAAGTGTAGCGATATGCTGACAACTGTTCATATCCCAAAACCGTATGGTATTGTCCGAACTCGCACTGGCAAGGATTTCCGCATCTGGTGAAAATGCGACCGCCTTAACAGCCTCCGTATGTCCGGAAAGGACGGTCAGATAATGACCTGTAGCAGCATTCCATAACCGAATTGTTTTATCTTCGCTGCCACTGGCGAGGGTTCTCCCATCTGGTGAAAACGCAACGGTTTTAACAATATCCGTATGTCCCGTTAAAGCTGCCAATTGATCTCCGGTATCAATATCCCACAATCGAACAATATTATCTTCACCGCCGCTTGCAAGTATGGTGCCGTTCGTTGCAAACGCCAATGCGGTAACCATATCCGTATGATCTAATATCGCTGTCTCGTTGCCGGCATTTATATTCCACAAGTAAATCCTCTCATCCTGACTTGCACTTGCGAGCATTGTCCCATCCGGTGAAAAAGCGACCTCCTCAATCAGATATTCATGACCGCTGAGGGTTTGAATCTCAGTGTAGGTAGACAGGTCCCACAATCGAAGCGTTTCGTCATCAGTGCCGCTGGTGAGAAGGCTGCCGTCAGAAGAAAAGGCTACGGAATTAATCCGCTCAATATGTCCGTCAATAATTGCCTTCTCTGCCCCGGTAGCCGGGTCCCAGAACCGAACAGTATGATCGCCGCTTCCGCTGGCGAGGGTCTTACCATCCGGAGAAAAGGAGATACCATAGATAGCATCTTTATGCGCTTTGAGGATCGCTTGTTCAGTACCGGTATCCGCGTTCCAGAGTCGAACGGTATTATCACCACTCCCACTTGCGAGGAGGCTCCTGTCAGGCGAAAACTCCAAACGACCGACAACACCGATATCAGTAGCGAAAGTTTCTATTTGTTTACCAGTAGTGGTACCCCATAAGCAGAGTGTCTTGTCTCGACTGCCGCTGACGAGATTCATGCCGTTGGGAGAGAACGCCAATGCCATAACGCCGTGTGTATGTCCTGTGAGTGTGGAAAGTTGTCTTCCAGTGTGGGCATCCCAGAGTTTGATCGTGAAGTCGTTACTGCCACTGGCGAGGGTTTTGCCATCGGGTGATAACGCCAATGCGTTGATCGGATGCGCGTGTGCGATGATCTCAGACTGCAGTCGGGCCGCATGAATATCCCAAAATCGGATCTTTCCGTCCAGTCCTGCGCTGATGAGCGTGTTCCCGTCCGGCGAGATAACGAATGCCCAGACCTCATCTTCATCATCTCCGAGTCTCATTGTGGCGCGACGTTGTCCGGTGTGGACATTCCACAGCGAAATTGTGCTATCATCCCCGTTTCCGGTTACAAGGGTTGTACCATCGCGCGAAAAGGCGAGCGAAATAGCACTTTGATCCAGTCCCTGTTTAAGGAGCGCGAGTTCGGTGCGGGTGTGTGCATCGTAGAGCCAAGTGCCGATATGGGTGGCAACAGCGAGGCGCGTTCCATCTGGTGAATACTGAATATCCGTTATCGCACCTTTGCCGAGACGCGCCAAAGCACAAGGCGGCAGATTCCATTGTGTGTAGGGTTGTGGGTTTTGGGTGTTCATCTGTTTAACCGCGTTTTTTTCCTAATTAGTGCAACAGTATCAAGGATCTTTGTGATGTTCTCCTGTATTCAAAGATATATTAATCCAATTCATCATACAAAATTCATAATAATTGTCTCCAACTATGTTCAGGACTATTTAGTTTTCGGTTTTGATTTTGATTTTGGTTTACATAAGTTGACGTTTTCTTATGGAAGATCGCGAGCGCAGCTCGCTCCTACAGAAGAGACTCTGCACAGATATAAAGTGAATGTGTAAAACTAAATCGCCCCGCTATGTTCAGGGGTATTCAATTGTACGATTTGGATCATGGTTTTGCTTTACATATGTGCCCGTTCTTAGGAAAGATCGCGAGCACAGCTCGCTCCTACAGAGGAAGACGTATCCATATATATAAAGTGAATAGGTACAATTGAATGGC
>JAJDXV010000118.1 GCA_022823085.1 Candidatus Poribacteria bacterium | reverse complement strand
ATTCAATTGTACCTATTCACTTTATATATATGGATACGTCTTCCTCTGTAGGAGCGAGCTGCGCTCGCGATCTTTCCTAAGAACGGGCACATATGTAAAGCAAAACCATGATCCAAATCGTACAATTGAATACCCCTGAGTACGCACCGCCTGACTTCGCTCTACTACTTCTATTAAGATTAGGACTTACGCATATCGCTCTTTTGTACCACAATCTGTTAGATTGTGACGCAAAAACGCTGTGTTTTCAGAAGAATTTCATCTGACAGAGCCACCTATAGCCAAAAGTGCGTAAGTCCTGAAGATGTTTTTGACGATTAGATTTATATTGACTGGATTTACATACACCTAAGCACACACCGACAATTGAATGGCTCTGCCTTTTTCGTTTTTTTTACTTGACAAGCAACTCGGATTAAGGTTATTCTTTGGAAAGAAAAAAGGACAGGTGGCTGCCTATCCCAGAGTTACCAACATCAGTGGTATTTACTTTTTGTGTCGGTGTTTTTATCTTACCATGCCCTCCATAAAGTAAGTTGTCAACCCCCTGATTTTCATAGAGATTATTGAAAACTACCATCTAATGGTGTTAGGAGCAATATGCATTCTTACCATAGCCGACATCCGCAAAATAACCGGCATAGGGTTTTTGTAAGTTATCATCACGCTAACGATCAAGACTACAAGGACCGTTTTGAAACTTTGTTTGCGAAAATTTATGACACCATGGAGTCAAAATCTGTCAAAGAAGGCGATATTGATCCAAATCTGAAAACAGAAACGATTCGTCAAAAAATCAGGGATAAAAATCTTCGAGATTCGACTGTGACAATTGTGCTCGTTGGTGCTAAAACATGGAAAAGGAAGCACGTAGATTGGGAAATTGGGTCGAGTATACGTCAAACAGAATACAACTCACGCTCAGGGCTTTTAGGGCTTTTGTTGCCGACATTCCCCTACCACACAGTACTTTCCGGGACACTCCCCCCTACTTTGCAGATACCCCCGGCTGATATTCGGACAGTCTATGAAAACGGAAAGCTCCTTTCTTATGACTCCCGAATAATCCCCCCACGACTCCACGATAACATTGAATGTGGTTTCGCCAAGATTTATCCTTGGACTGATGACCCTGATACCTTGCAATCATGGATACACGAAGCTTTCAAGCGGAGAGATAAGAACCCACCGCCCAACAATTCTTATCCGCCTTTCAAAAACAACCGATCGGGCAAAAGGTGGTCAAAGTAGATGGAACAGCAACTCGCAGAAATTATCAGAGAAGTCCTTTACTATGAGATTCATGCTGCTGTTGAGCGTGAAGGGATTTTCCCTGATAATATTGATGTCGGTACAGTGATAGTAGATGCACTTGATGCCGCGTTCAACGCCGCTATTGATAAAGCTATCGGCGAAGTCATCGACAATATTAACATTGAAGATATCATATCTACCTACAAGCTCCAGCTTCTCTATGATGCTGTGCAAGCGGGACTGGACTTGCCCGAAGTAGAAAATGAGTTAGATTTAATCCTTAAGACTTCGCTTTTGGGCGAAGATCTTCGTAAAGCCGTGAAGGGTACCCTCATTCATTTTTTTCAGGATTTAATCTATCTATATTGACGCGATTTTACGCAAAAAGGTGAACCCCACGAAAAAAGGTAGGATTCACCAGTTGGGTTGAGATTAGAATGGTGTGCTATCGTCTATATTGGATAGGACTTACGCGTACTGCTCTTTTGTAGCATAGGCTGTTAGCCTGTGGCACCAGACCACTGTGTTTTCCGAAAAATCTCATCTAACAGAACAGACTGTAGTCAAAATTGCGTAAGTCCTGTTGGATTCGGGTTCAGGGCTCGGATCCGTTATTGGATGTTCGTCTAAAATTTTGATTCCTCATATACAACTTCCTCCGTTATTGTGGCAGTTGTGTTTGTTCATAAAACTGGGTGATTCTGAGGGGTATAAGAAAAACATTGTGTAAACGCTCAATATTTGTGCAGAGCCATTCAAATTGATTTGACCAATCGTTTGGGTCCCTAATATCGACTTGTTTTTTACAACCGATAATATAGACTTTTGAGGAACGCTCTGGCAAAAATAGTAGATCTTCGTCAAATCTCTGAAAATATTCTTGTGCAGACTTCAACGCTTCAAAGATAGCTGCATTTTGCTCTATCCTTTTGTTCAAATTAATATTCGCACTAATTTCAGAATCACTAAGTAGAAATACTCCAAGACTAATGTGAAACTTGTCAAAACTGTCCATCTGAAAGTAATAGGATTTTGGTTTTGGATCGCCATCATTTACGCCTACAGAGGTAACCGATAGACCATTAGCTCTATAGTATTGTGAAAATTCAGACCAGTATCGCGGATATAATTCATCGTTGTTCTCTATACGTGGTTCTATACGTGTTTTGCGAAATAGCATTTAATACCTCTGTCGCCGATAGCCAGCAGCCATTAAAAGGTTTTTTCGTCAGAAATTGACAAAATCGTATCATCGTGTAAACGCTCAATATCAAGGCAGCCACCTGACTGACTGGCATCATAAACTGCGCAATATCTTCTCTATGAGTTCCGACGCTTCCGTCTCTGACAACATCATTCTCCTTGCGAACGCTGAAGGCTTATTCTTCCATTCTTTTCCCCACCAATCTTTTATGGACACAGGCTTTCTATTCGGTCGAGTGCGTATCAGTTCTTCAATCGCTGCGAGATGTTCATCGCTCCCTATAATGCTCTCAACCTCATCTTCATCTATCTCTAAATACCATGCTAACGTTTCGACAGATCTCTTCCCTGTATACCAGCAAAGTTTGGCGATCGTTTTCGCGTTTTCCCGATCGCTTATCATCGTTTTTCCTCCAATCTGATTATTCATCAGTAAAAATCACAGAACTAACACTTATCCTGTGGCAACCCAAGTGCTTCAAGTACATCTAACCACTTGGTATATCCGAAGATTTCCCCGTGAACAGATTTAACAACTGCTTCTCTTTCTTGCCTATTTAGTTCTCGATCAGCGAAGAAAACAACACCTTCACCCGGTAAACCAGTATCTTGATTAACAACAAGTCCTTGTAGGGGTGGGATATCTTCTTGCCATTGTTCGCTTAGTTTACAGAGAGTAAATCGAATAAGATCCAACGGATGTCTGAGAGGTCTATGATGTATACCAAGCTCTTTCGCTAATTTACCATAGGAAATCTTTTGGCAAGCCATAGCTTGCCGTACAAGAACAGGTAATATAGCCCGAGCTTGTATTTCAGAGAACGAATTGCCAGAGATATGTTTAAACATACTTATCTCCTTCTGAATATTTTCCAGTACGGAATTATTCGTTTTGGACTTGCAAAAAGTTGTTAGAAATTGCTATAAACCCTTATAAATAAAGGGTTTATCTGATACAATGTAGGTAAGAAAATAGGGGATTGTTAGTCCCCTATCTGAACCTAAAAGCGAGTTGCTTTTTTCGGTCTCAATGAGGTTAAAAAAGTTATACAATTTTTGAGAAAAATTGTCAAGGTTTAAAATTTCTGCATTTCTGCAAGTCCAAAACGACTAATTCCGAAACCCATCCGCCACCGATCGGCACCCAAATACAAAGCCTCGCGTGCCAGTGGTGTGCGTTGTAAGACTTCCTGTAGGCTTTGATCGAAATCGCCTGTTGCTGTCTGTCGGTGCAATGATGTCCGCGAATGTGCCCCATACCGGCCTGACAAGTGTCCCTTCAAGGGGCTTCTCTAACCGCCACATATTCCCTTCTGAGCGGACTGCCATCTCCCATATCGCCGAGCCGAGTCCGAGAGTCTGTGTGTGTAGGAACGCCCGGAGCAGCTCATCGTCGTTAGCGAAGGAATAGATGCTGGGAGGTCCTCTAACTTCCAATCTCCGTATCTTCCAATTCCGCTGGCTCCATTTTTAGTCTATGTGTTTTTTTTTTAAAGTCCTGAATCATCAACCAAATCATCAACCTCTCCAAACCTTTATAGTTTCTGGGTTTATGCCATAATCATCAACCCAAAATGGTTAGAAATCATCAACCAATGGGTAAGACAAATTCTATATTCACGCCTGTCCGTTACTGAATAACGCCTACCTCTTCGCGCCAAGTATCAAGGAGTTGCATGTTGCCGAGTGTATCTGCCCAAGACATTGCCGGGGCTTGTCGATCTGCGATATGCGCTGCAACTGTATCCGCTTCATAGGTGAACAGATCCCTATCAGCCGTAACCACCACCTCAGTGGGTTCTCGACTTCCAGACGACTGAACAATCAACTGCGTTGCGGGGAAAGTGGTATCGGCGGGCAACGGTGTTCGCGCACCGCGGCACGGCGATGACGGCAGCCACGGGTTCGGAATCGTCAGCGTTCCGTCCGTGCCGTAGATGATAACGTTACTGCCGTAAGTGCATTCGACAGCGCAAACGATCTCGGCGATAATGTCGTTCTCAAATTTTAGGGTCGCCGCTGCAATGTGATCCACACCTGTCGGACCGATTTTTCCGTTCCCTTTCACAGAGATCGGATCAAGGAACAATTCATTCGCCGCTGCACCCGCTATTTTCCGAGCCATTGAGGCGGTATAACACCCGATGTCGAGGATACCACCACCGCCCATTTCACGGTTATAGAGACGACTCTGCGGGTTAAAACCGGAGCGGTAACCGAACGTCGCACGGATAGTTAGAACATCACCGATCGCACCGTCTTGTATCAGTTCAACCATCTTTGCGATCTGCGGATGGCACCGGTACATAAAGGCTTCCATAAGGAAGACATCGTTTTCCCGTGCAGCGTTTACCATCGCCTCGGTTTCAGTGTGGTTCATGCTGATCGGTTTTTCAACCAATAGGTGTTTTCCTGCTTCGGCACATTTTACTGCCCATTCCGCATGTAACGGGTGGATTGTCGCAATATAGATGGCATCGACATCGTCGTCCGTCAAGAGGTCTGTGTAGTCATCGTATTGACGAGAGATACCGAAATCGGTGGCGAGTCTATCCCTACGTTCCTGTGTGCGACTCGCGACAGCGAACATCTGTCCGGTGTCAGTGAAACGCATGCCGTTGCAGAAAACGTAAGCGATTCCGCCTGCTCCCATAACACCCCAGTTTAACATCTGTTGTCTCCTTCTATGATTTCTTTGCGGCTTCGCGTTTGCTTGCGAGTGGATGCATAATACCTGCACCTGCTGGCCAGGCTCCCGGCTCCGCCTTGATCCAGTCGCACAATTTCTGAGCGTACGGTGTCAACGTTTCCCAGATTTCGTGCGGCATAACCTTACTGAACATTTGTGGTGTCCACCACGGTGCGGCGTACTCAACATTCGGAAGGGCGCGGATCTCTTTTGACAGATTCGGTGTCGCACCATGCCATGCTCGGTTATCCCGGAACACACCAGACCCAGCAGTTGCACCGACGAGCGTTGAATGCTTCATCCAATCGGGTTCTTCAGCCGGACCCGGCGGATACTGTTGCAGGGTATGTGTTCCAGGAATCTGGCGGATCGGCCCGTTTTCCCACGTGAGATCACACATAACAAAATTAATCGTAACCATCGGTGGTGTCATCTCCATAATCAACTTTTGGGAGGGGACATCGAGATTACCGTTATCGTCTCTATGGAGTTGAACACCGAGCCGTTCCGCTTGCGCAATCCGTGCTTCGGAGAGATGTTGTGCGTCCCTACCGTCGGAATGTAGGTGCTGATATTCGATCGCCCCCGGGAGGCAGAGGTCGCCACCTGAACCCCAGACCCGATAATCCGAAGCCCCGAAAATCTCCGTGACGATCGGTGTTGTTGTCGGTAGGTCCACCATACTTGCCCAAGCGGGGTGATGCAGCATCTGTCTCGAAGCGGAGGAGGTGCCGTAGCTGTAGCGGTGTGGCAGCCGTCCGGTTTCGGTCATGTATTTTTTACCGTCGGGTCCTGGTATGGAGAGGATATCGCGAAGTGCCTCGGCGCAGCCCTTTCGCCAACGCGCTAACTGTTCCGGTGTGAGCAGATCGCGCACCACAACGAACCCGTCCCGATGAAATATCCGAGCGGCTCTTTTGACTTCGTTCGGATCACAGATTTCGAGTCCACGGATACCGTTATGTTCACGTAATTTTTCGCGGAGTGCCTCGACTTCCGGATCATTGTAGACCCGACGCTTCGGGGAACTCGGATCTGCTACGCCGAAACCTCTACTGCCGGAGGGAACATTTCCATCCCCGTCAACTGTTTCATTGACAGGTACGTTCTCATCCCATCCGACGCGCGTTTCTCCATAGACTTGCATCTCTTTGAGTTCTGCAGTTAAGGTACGTCCATCGTTTCTCATTACGGCTAACTCCTTATTTTCCGCAGCGTTGCAATCGTCAAGCATCGACTTTAATGTATCACGTCCCTTCTTTTTTCGCAACGAATTAATTTACTTGAAAAGAGGTTTTCGTATCTGCTATGATAGTACGTATTAGAATCTCACAACGGTTTTCAAGGAGTGATAAAGGCACGAAAATATGAGAATACTGCACACCGCCGATTGGCATATCGGTCAACGGCTCCACGAACGTCAACGCACGGATGAACACGAACAATTTCTGGATTGGCTTCTTGAGACGATCCAAGCACATCAGGTTGAACTTCTCCTCGTTTCAGGCGACATCTTCGATACGGCACTCCCTTCTTCGGAATCAACGAATCTCTACTACCGATTCCTCTACCGTCTTTTTAGTGAGACCGACGCGTACACGGTGATTACGGCTGGTAATCACGACTCGCCGCGCCATTTAGAGGCACCGCGCGAGTTCCTTGAGATGGGCAGAATTTATGTCGTCGGAACCGCAGATGAACCGACGAAATGTGTCGTCACTTTACCGCGTGAGAACCCACAGGTTGCTGTTGCGGCTGTCCCGTTTCTCTCCGAAAGCGATCTCCGGCACCTCTCTTATGAAACAGAAGCCGATCGGAACGAACGGTATCGGGAACGGTTTAAGGCGTTCTACGCGGATTGCGTCTCTTTAATGCCAGTAGAACTGCCCAAAATTTTGATGGGGCACCTTTTCGTGCAAGGTGGACAAGTAGGTGATTCCGAACGGAACGTACAGATCGGTGGTGCAACGGCTACCCACATCAGCGATTTTCCAGAAGATGTCAGTTATGTCGCTTTAGGACACCTCCACAGACCACAGACGATCAAAGGCACAGATTATCCGGTTCGGTATTCGGGTTCACCGATCCCGTTAAGATTCAATGAAACGAGTTATCACAAGGCTGTGTATCTGCTGGAACTCTCTGATGATGGTGCATTGGTATGTGATAAGGAGATTAAGGTTCCCATCTTTAAAGAGCTATGTATTGTTGCAGGTAATGAAACTTCGGTCTTATCAGACGCGATGACTGGCGACTGGGACGGTAAGTATATCCAAGTCAAGCTGAAATTAACCACACCGCGGGTCGGCATCAGCGATGAAATACGGCAGGCGTTTGCCAACCGCGGCGGCGAGGTTTTGAGCGTTGAGCTCGAACTGTCGGAGACGGAGCAAGGACCGAAAATCTCCGTTGAAGACATGAAACGTCCTGAAGAAATTTTCGAGCAGTTTTATAGGACAAAGTTCGATGGTGAACCGCCTGATGAGATCTTGAGGCAAACATTTAATGAATTGGTTGAGATCGTTGAGGAGTCGAAATGAAAATATGTAAATTGAAACTTAAGAACCTAAATAGTTTTCGTGAGTCGGTTGAGATTGATTTTGAGAGCTCACCGTTGGATGATGCGTCGCTCGTGGCGATTACCGGTCCGACAGGGGCAGGAAAAACGACGCTGTTGGATGCGATCTGCGTCGCGCTTTACGGGAAAACGCCTCGCCTCAGCGGGACAGGCAGCCAAAATCCGAACCACCTCATCAGTCATGGCGAAAAAGAGGGTTCCACTGAAGTGGTTTTTATCGCGAATGGCACCCGTTACCTCGCGATCTGGTCGGCTAAGCAGAACGGTTCGCCAAGGGTGGAATTGCGTCATGCAGATAATGAAAAGTTAATCACAAACAAGTTATCAACACGCGGCAAATCCCTCGGAGCCAGCCAGAAAACCGTGAGTGAAGAGGTAGAGTCTATTTTAGGGTTAGACTTCGACGCATTTAGACGGTCGGTCATGTTGGCACAAGGCGAGTTCGCAGCATTCTTGAAGGCGAACAACGAAGACAGACGCACAATTTTGGAAGCGACTGCTGGGGTCAGTATCTATGATGTGCTGAAACAAGCATTAAATGACAAAGTTAGCGCGGTTGAGGCTGCAAACGCTGAAGTCTACGAGAAATTAAATAAAATTCCAGAAGCCTCGCGTGAGCAAGTCGCAGATGCCGAAACGGAACGCAACAGATTGCAAACCGGAGCCGACGCGTTAGGTTCGGAAAGTCGGGACATTCAAGAAAAAAAAGATCGGGAAATAAAACGTAAAGAAGATTTTGAGAAACTGCAGTTTGTGGAAAAACGACAAGAAGAGCTTATCGCTCAACACCCGGAGATTGATGCCTTTCAAGCAGAGCTCGAAAACGCGAATCGCGCCCAGCGTCTCCTTCCCGAAAAACAGGCATTTGATACTGCGAAATCGGAACTCGAAAAATCTGAGGAAGCACTCCACGGTGCAACAGCCGAAAAAACAGCAGCGGAAACCCAAGTTGAAACCGACAAAGCTACCTATCACGAAAAGGAAGAGGCATATCAAGTTGCATCCATTGAACGCGACCAAAAGATGCCGATTTACACTGCAGCAAAATCTGATGTAGAACGAGCGGCAGGTCAACTTGCGGAGGCAGAAAAACGGGATCCGGGTTTAGCGAGTTTGGGCAGTCAGATTGATAAGATGGAAAACCAATTAACGGACAGAGAAACGAAACGAGCCGAGTTAGAAAGGGAGATTGATGACGCGCAACGTTTTTTGGAAGATAATCCGCTTCCGTCGGATCGGCAACCACGTCTTAACCGAGTAACCCTTCTTCTGGCGGAACTCACTTCACACGAAAAACAGTTGAAAACAGAACTGAAGGGGAAAGAAAATGCTGAAAAGAGAGTATCGTCATTGAAAAAGGAGATTGAGAAATTATCTAAAACTCAGGAAAAACGTCTCTCAGAAAAAGCAGCGGCGGAGACGACGTTAGAAGATGCCAACATACAATTGAACGATCTCCGGGCGACCGGTACCACTGAAGAATGGACTGACCGAAAACAACAAGCAGCTAAGGCACAACCGATCTCGCAGAAATATGAGGCGACACAAGATGATTTGATGGATGCCAAAAACCGACTGAGCATATTGAATGAGACCGCAGCGGCATTGGATGCAGAACTTGGACAAATCGAAATCAACTTCGCGAGCCAAACGGCAGTGTGTCAGCAAATCGCTGGGATCGTTCAGCGTTGTGAGGAAGAGGAAGAATCAGCGAAATGGGCGGACCCGATCAATCAACTTCGACAACGTCTTCAACCGGGAGAACCGTGCGCGGTGTGTGGTGCGACAGATCATCCATGCGCGGATGTTGTCGAGCCTGAAAGTGAGGAACGGATCCAACGTGCTGAAGAGGCTCTAACCGCTGCGGAAGCCGAATTAGACGTAGCGCAATCAAAACGACAAGCTCTGCAAACAGAGCAAATTCAGACGGAACAAGACAAACGCAATACTGCCGCCCAGATTGAAGCATGTACAACAGACATAGAGACACTGCAAGAGGAAGCAGCGGAACTCCTCACAAAATGGCAGGCGCTCTATCCGGATAACGACGTTTCGTCGGCGTGGACATCCGAACAGTTTGACACAGCGGATACGGCTATCTCAAACATCACAAAAGCCGATCAAGCACGGACACAAGCAGACAGTGCCCTGCAAATAGTGGCACAGCAACTCGAAACCTGTGAGAACGACATCACACGCGAGACAAACACCTTGAATGAAACCGAAACACAGCTCGAAGGTATAAACGATACGATTGCGGATTTACATGCGGATATTAAGGCGACAGAGGAACGTTTCTGGGAATCTATGCCTGAGACCTTTCACGGCGTTAAACCGAAGGCGGCTGCGGATCAATTTGAAGATAACATTGAAGTGGTGACATCGCGTGAAGATGAACTCGGTAAAGCAGAGACAGATCTTCAGGTGCTTAACGCGAATATCGAGGCGGACGAGAGCACCCTTCAGAATTTAAAAAATAACCGTGAAACGTTGAAAAACGAAAAAGCCGGGTACCTACGTGAGCGGGAAGCGTTCCTATCTGCTGTTCGCGAGAAAACTGGCGGGTTGGAAACAGAAACCGAAATTGATGCGGTTATTGACAAATTAGAAGCCGAGTCGAGGCGAAAAGAGACTGAACGCGATCAAGCCGAACAACAATTGCAGGACAGCCAAAGTCTGTTCACGCAAAAGGCGACTGCTCACCAGATTTGTAAAAATCATCAAAAGGAGTCCAGTAGAAAGTTTGATAATGCCTATAAAACTTATACCGATAAGTTAAATGATGCTGGATTTGACGCACTGGAAGCACACAACAAAGCTTTTCGAGATGAGGCACAGATACAGGAACTCACAGATCAAATTGATACGCATGCGACTGAAACGCAACGCCTCGCCTTAGAGATGACTGAGTTGCAGACTCGATTTGAGGAAACGCCGTATGATCTAGATGCATTAGATCGGATTGAGACCGAACTGGCAGAAACCGAGGCACACCTGCAAGAAGCGCAGCAAGAGATTGGTGCACAACAGCAGAAAATCGATGATTTGAAAGATGCGCTTGAGAAACGTGAAGCGCTTGCCGGTGAGTTAGATAAAGCCGAACAAGAGGTGACACGCTGGCAGCGTTTACAGGAGACAATTCCAGCCAACGCGTTACGCGATTTCGCACTGGAGATTATGTTCAGACAGATGGGGAATCTGGCAAACGAGCAACTGCGATACCTCACCTCAGATCGCTATGAACTTAAGGTTGAGAGCATCGGCGACTTGAGTGTCGTCGATCGCTGGAACGCAAATGAGGAACGCCCGGTTCAGACACTCTCCGGTGGCGAATCCTTCCTGACGAGTCTCGCCTTAGCACTCGCGCTTTCGGAACTCAGCAGCGGACGCGCACAACTCAACTCACTGTTCCTCGACGAAGGGTTCGGGACCCTCGACAGCGAAACGCTTGACATCGCGATCGCAGCACTCGAAGGACTCCGCATGCAGGGACGAAGTATCTTCCTCATCAGTCATATTCAGGAATTAACCAGACGTTTACCCGTCAAAATCGAAGTGAAGAAAAAAGGAAACGGCAGTTCATCTGTTGATGTTCGAGGTTAACTTAATAAGAATTACGCAATTTCTCCGCGTCCTATCTGCGTCAGGCGGGGTTACAACCCTCGCCTGCAACGGAGGACGTAATTTTTGAACCCAATAAAACTGGAGGCTTTACATGCAATTTGGATTTATGTCGTCCGTCTGTCCGCCGCTAACGTTAGCGGAACTGATTGACAAAGCGAAACAGTATGATTACAAACACCTGGAACTCCGCGTCGAATGGGATCACGGACACGGTGTCGAATTGGATGCTACGTCGCAACAACTCCGCGATGCGCGTTCCCAATTCGTCGATAGTGGGATTGACCTCTCTTGTATCGCTACGGGTGTCCGATTCATTGATCCGGATGCCAACAAACGTGCTGAACAGGTCGAACGCCTCAAGCGTTACATTGATCTCGCTGAAACGATGGGTGCGGCGAATATCCGTATTTTCGGGGATAGAGTGCCGGACACGCCTGTTAAAGTCTCCGAAACTTTAGATTGGGAAGCCGATGGCATTCGTGAATGCGATGGGTTGGCAGGCGACGCAGGGGTTGCGCTCTGTTTGGAGACACACGGCAACCTCATCGGCAGTTATGTTGCAGAGACACTGCATCGCGCCGAAGCGCAAAATACCTATGTAAATTGGCACGCTGCGCATCATGTCCGACACGGCGAACCGGTCGATGTCGCTTATGTCCATCTCCGTGGCAAAGTTCGACACGCACACGTCAATTTCGGGGACAGCGGTCCAATGCCAGACACGGAACGCGATTCACTGACACTTCTCGCAGAAGACGGCTATAACGGGTTTGTCTCTATAGAGGTCATCAATCCACCGGACTCAGAGGCCGTACTGAAACGACACGCTGAACTCTATAGCGAACTGTAGTATTGATAAAACAAACTGCAGGCGGAGTTTAAAACCTCGCCTGCAGTCCGAGCTGCATATACCGAACACACGTAAAAAATTAAGAATAGAGTGTCGCGAGTACCTTCCGTCTGCCTCCCTGATTTCGGAATTCGCATAGATAAATCCCCTGCCATATACCTAAATTGAGGTGATGGTTGGTAATCGGAATGGAGACATCGAAACCGACGAGCGACGCTTTAATATGTGCGGGCATATCGTCGTCGCCTTCTATTGTGTGTTTATAGAACGGTTCTCGCTCTTTGACGAGTCGGTCAAAACTGTTGGCGAAGTCTTCTCGAACTGTCGGATCGTCGTTCTCGTTGATCGTTAATCCTGCCGAGGTGTGCTTAATAAACAGGTGCAGGATACCTTCCCTCGGCAATGCATCAAGCGATTTCATGATTTCATCCGTTATAAGATGAAAACCGCGCGGGTATTCAGGTAGCATTATTTCGATTTGTTGAATCACGTTTTGTGTACTCCAAGTCTACTGATTATACCGTTTATTATACCTTTTCTACACAATTTTTCAAGGAAACTTTATGGATATTATCTGTGCTTCTATCTGTTACCGAGGTTATGCTGAAGATGAAGTCGCTGCGACATTGGAATACGCACCGCAGATCGGCTATCGACTTATGGAAATCCACGGACCGCTGATATGGAGTGTTGATGCTGCCCTTGCGTTCGATATAGACGGTATGAAGGCAAAGGTTGAAGCATCTGGCATGAAGTGTGCTGGACTCTATCCGCCGGGATGGGGTGGACACGACAATGCTGATGTTGACGCACGCGCAAACGCAATCGCAAGGTGCGTCGAAATCGCTGAAGGACTCGGTGCAACACACCTGACAACAAGCGGCGCACAACGTAGAACAGAATCCGGCGCATTGGATCGGGTGACCGCCTGTGTGTGTGAAGTACTGGAACGTATACCAGCAGAGAGCCAAATCAAGCTAACGCTCGAACCACATCACGGCAATGTACTTGAACAAGCAGAAGACTTCCAAACGATTTTAGACGCTATTCCGGACGAACGGGTCGGAGTCTGCATCGATACCGGGCATTTCCATACGTCCGGCGTGGACACACTCGCAGCGATCCGCCAATTCGGTTCCCGTATTTACGCGGTGCATCTCAAGGACCATATCGGTGCCGTATCTGTCGGTATCGGGCGCGGTGAACTCAATCTCAAACAGATTATTGAAACCCTCCAAACAGAAGGTTACCAAGGTGATTTGACATTGGAATTAGAAGTCGAAGACGCGGAAAATCTACCGCGTTATACCGAAGAAGCATATCTCTATCTCAGCGGGATGCTCGGTTTACGGTTATAGTTCCCACGACCTGATGAAATCCGAAACGTTGAAGTTCGCTGGCATCTCATTGAAATAGTAGTGCATCGGACCCGACTGGAAACCGGGGAGATACAACTCTTCGTCGGTCTTCAAGAGCGCGTCAACCGGTTTAAAACGCTCCCATAGGGTTACTGCATCTTCCTTCGTAAACCGTTCGGCGAATGGGGGTCCCCAATTAAGCGTAATCGCGTGGAAACCTTTACCACGGTTCTTCAAGTCATCGGGAATCTCCGCAAGGTCACAACCGTGTTCTAATGCAATAAAACAGGCAGCTTTGCAGAGAAAGACAGTTGAGAGCATTTTCCCCTTTTCGTCTCTCCCCGGATGCAGATTTTCGAGGGCTGCGTGGTAGTCGGTTGCGTTTTTTTCGATGACGGCTCGTAGCGCGTCTTCTGTCCAGACTTGCATCTGATTGCTGCGCTTGTTCCAACGATAGAATCTATCTTGTACTTTCGGCGATAGATAATTTATGTAATCAAACGCCTGATAGTGGGTATGGTTTGAGAACCCACCGTGAATTGTGCGCCGCATTTTTCGACTGTAGTTGCTTCCCCAGTGTAAAATCGGCAGAATATAGACGACCCCATCCCCCGCGTTGAGATGTGTCTGAACGGCACCGGGTAGTGGTACCTTTGGATCCGCTAACAACTGTCGGTTTTCCGCCTCGGTGTTGACGCGCAGATGACTGCCGGGGAGTACCCATAATACACTATCGTCATAAAGTGAGAGATTCCACTGCACATAGCGGGGTCCCGTCTCCACGATGTCGTCAATATAGCCTTGTAGCGGCGCGGTATCAATCGGGTGGTGATCGCGGTGCCAAGTCGCGGGTCCGCAGTCTCGGACGGGATTGCACATGAGCATCATCTCCGTGACACCCGCATCTTCCTCGTCGAGCAGCGCAGTGCTGGCACCTTGCATATTTTCGTGCGCCCAAATCTCGACTGCACTCGCTGTCTTTTCGTCAACCAGCTTCGCAAGCGGATCGCGTCCGAGCAGGAGACGCGGTTGTGGCGAAGTCTCCCATACACCCCCCGGCGGATCGTTTGGTGCCCGTTCTTTTGACCAGATTCCTCGCTGACGTGAGACCATCAGTTCGTAACTCTCACGTAGTGCGTTCAGCTCTTCTGGTGGTACGACTTCACGTAGCACGAGATACCCTTCTTCCATGAATTGGTCCCGGTTCACTTTCATGGGTTTCCTCCAGCTGCCTTACGGTTTAGGTATTTTTTCCTGGGACGCTATATCATAAACACTGCAGTCGGGGTTTGAACCCTGCCTGCAAAGAGGTTCGCGGAAGCGCGCGTTAGCCGCGTCCGACATAGAGTTGACCAACAGGCAAAACGGTCGCGTCTAACATATTGATATTCGGTGGTAAGGTTGCCATCAAGACAGCGGCTTGCGCGATGTCGTCAACGTCCATCATCGGTTCCGTGGGTGCTTGTGAACTGTTCTGGTGGCGTTCTACATAAGTGTTACCGGGTTTCAAACAACTCGCTGTGATCCCGTGCGGTCTCCCTTCGAGTGCCGTTACCTGTGTCAATCCCCAGATACCGAATTTAGTCGCACTATAAGGCGCAGTCCGCGGACGCACCCGATGCGATGAGATACTGCCGACATTGATGATACGTCCACCTTCACCCTGTGCCTTCATAATACCGAATGCCTCACGCGTGCAGAGAAACGGCGCGCGGAGGTTCACACCGACAACCCAATCCCAATCCTCTGTTGAGAGTTCATCTATCGGACCGGCATTGAACGCCCCCGCATTATTGACGAGGATATCCAAACGTCCGTATTCCGACATCGACTTTTCAAAGAGTGCTTTGATCTGTGCCTCGTCCGTTACATCCGTCGGAACAGCCAACACCTTTGTCCCGTTTGCCCGGAGTTCGTTAGCGGTTTCCTCAAGAAGTTCGGCGTTCCGTGCAGCGATCGTCAGGCTCGCGCCTTCAGCAGCAAGTCCCCTCGCGATCCCTTTACCGATCCCGCGGTTCCCGCCCGTTACAATCGCAACTTTTCCATCTAATTGTCCCATGATTGAGTTCCTTTCTTTTTATATAGGGCTTACGCATGCTCCTCTTTTGTAGCACGATGCACGTCGCATCTGGGCGAGTACGCCGCAAAACTGTCAGTTTGTGGCAGGAGGCCACTATGTTTGCCGAAAAATCTCATCTAACAGAACGGGCTACACTCAAAATTGCGTCAATCCTATTTTATCAAACAGTTCCGCCAAGATAGATGCCGTTCTAACGGCTTGTACTGTGTCACCCGCGAGCTGCATCGCCGATATGTGTGCCTGTAGAAACGCCAAATCTTCAGCCGTATCAATATCATACCACGGCGGTAGGAGTCCAAGCGTTCCTTCTGCTTCACGGACGTGCGTCACGGTCTGTTGAAAAACCGCCGCTGTGCTCCACGCAATCTCCGAAAATACGAGCGGCACTGTCTTTGTTAAATTCTCCACAGCAAAACCGATGAGGTAATAACCACCGTCTACACTCGGTCCGATAACAATGTCCCGTGCGTCAAGCAGTGTAATGGCTTCGGAGAGATACGAAATCGGTAGCGTCGGACTGTCGGATCCGACGATCAGAATCTTTGTGTATCCGTGTTCAGCTGCCCACCGCGTTGCGTAAACGAGTCGTTCGCCGAGATCGTCCCCGATTTGCGGGATGTAGGTGGCATCGTCTCTGATTAATGCCTGTAGATCGGGTTGTGCATCTTCGGGTGTGTACGCAATAACGATGTCCACGTCCGTAAGTTCTGCAAGTGCCGCACACCAATCTGTAAGGAATGCAGTATAGAGCATCGCCGCCTGTTCCGGCGAAAGCGGCGGCACGAGTCGCGTCTTGACTCGGTTCGGCACCGGATTCTTGGCAAAAACAATAACACAGGTCTTCACCGGTAAAGTTCCTTGTTTTTATAGATGGAGTGCTTGACGCAGGCGCGACAGCAATCTCCCTGCAAAATGTTTTTGCGGTGGGGTTTCCGGTTGTTCCAATGCCTCAATATAGAGATCCACAACCCCTTCAAAGGCAACACGTAATTCTTCATCCGTGCTTCCGTGGAAACAAATGATATCATCAATACCGACGACATCACCGACAAAAAAACCATCTTCGTCACTATAATAAATTTCCGCTGTATAACCTTTATACGTCATTGTTTTCATGGTGTTATTCCTACTTTTTTACGGAAATCTCGCGCATCATCGGCTTCTATTCCTCAATTTCGGTCAAATCTTCCACATCAGCAAGATCAGAAAGCAGTTTTGTATAGTTTAACAGATCTACTTGCAACTCACGGAGTTCCTGTCGAAATGCATCGCAATGCTCCGGATCCTCAAACGCGCCTTGTTCACTGAGTCTATGCCACTTTGCGGTAAACGGACGAATCACCTGATTTAGAATGATGACAGCAATCCGTGTAAAATGGATGCACGATCTGCCGTGTGTTTTCAAGGTTTCTCGGGTCAACGCAAAGAGAGCATACACACTGTCTAAAGCAGTTTTCTCAATACCGTCCTCGTCAGGCAGCGGTTGTGTTGTGATGCGGGTCAGCAACTCGATGTAAAGATCCCAAGCAGCATCCTTATCAGGGTCTGATGGGTGCCATTCCATTTCCATGACTGGGGTTTTCACCTTTAAGCCGGTAAGATTCCATTTCTCAAATAAGTCTTGGAGACGCATTTTGTACATCCTTTTTTTCTTTCAACCTTAGCATATACAGGCTAAATTGTCAAATTTGAAAACTGGAAAGTGTCTTGGATTGGGCGGGATTCGGTTGGTGGAAGTTCGTCTTTTCCTGTTATGAGTGCAAGGTAATGGTTCTTATCGCGAAATATCTTTTCATCCATCAATCCATTTTTGGACAATGAAACAAATAGGGCGGCAGCACGCGCTTGACAGTTAATTGAGCGATTCGGATTGAAAACGATGTCTGAGAAGCCTTGAAACGCTGCAAGTTCTTTCACAAAATCTTTTTCTTTCTCGTACAGTGCCGTCATATATAACCAATCGTAGAAAGCCGTTTTGGGTTCAGTCGGGAAATCCTCACCACAGAAGTTGAAAGCGACTAAGTTTCCTGAATTATGAAGTCGTTCATCCGTTTTCGCAGCCAAACTTGATCCCAAGTAAAGTTCGTGATAGGGACCGCCGTTTTCAAACACTTTGCTGCCCTGATATGCACATTCCACGCTCATCCGCTGTCCGTTTGGAGTCTTCAATAATAGATTAAATGCACTCAATGAAACCCCAAGACGTAATGTCGATTTGCTCGATATTTCCAAAATCGGAGAGATCTTATTCAACTTGTCAGCGGTTTCATGCAAAGACGCTATAGACTTTTGCAGCTGCGATTTTGCAAAGCCCGGGTGCCATTTGAATTCTACGTCTATCGCGTCAACATACGGAAATCCGTTGAAGTTGGGAGTAAAAATGGGACGTTTTGCCATTGTTTTCAACTCCTAAATTTGAAAAAGTATACTACATTTCAGGAACGAAATCAATCTGTTATCAGTTTTCCAAAAATAATCGGATAACGACAGTTGCTTGTCTCTACCGATCTTCGATTATCTCTTGCGTAGCCGGTTTCGCTGGTTCTACCGGTTCCGGACGCTGTTCCAACCACCACGCAAACACGACAACCAAACACGACAACACAATCGCACTCAATGCCATCGGGATACCGACATATTTTCCGTCGCTCACATCAATCTGATATTTCGCAATGACCGCCGATACAACTGCCACCAACGCGAACACAAGATTAACACCCCACGGCACTTGGAATAGCACTGCGATGAGCGAAACCACGGCGACTGTGAGACTCAGCTGTGCAAACGGATGATACGGTGTCATATCCGCTAAAGCTTCAGCATCGGAAGCATCACCCTGTCTGTGCGAAACGACAGTCGGCGCGCCTTCTTGGTACGTCATCTCAATAAGACGGATAAATTCGGCGAGAAGTTTCTCCTCTTGAATCCACTGCAAAAGGTCCGGGTATTCGTGGCGGAGGAGGATGACGAACTCTTGGCGTTGCGCGCTGAAGTCTGTGAACTCCTCCCAATCGTTCTCTGCGACAACGGCGTACGGTTCGGGACCGACGCGGATTTCATAGCCGTATCCTTCAATATAGACGACACTGCCGATGCCTTCACGTTCTGACATTATAAGTTCCGACGAGTCCTCTGGCGCAGCCTGTCGGCTTGTATCTTCCTGAACGACGGTCATATCGCGCTGTTTCAGTGCCTCGGCAACTTCTTCGGATTGCGTCGTCATTTCGCTATCCGCGACAGCGACACCGATACGACTGACGAGTTCCATCGCCTCCACCTCATGCTCCGGTTCCACGAGTAGCACGGTCTGGTTTTCCTCTTTTAATTCGACGGGTCGGCATCGGATTTTTTGTGCGTTCAAGGTGGTTTGAATCAGGTTCACTTCCCATTCATCACCGGTGCGGTGGATCTCCACCCATTCGTGGGTATCACCGATCGCTTCACCAAACAGTTTCGATACCTGTCGGACTTGCCCATCGCCTACCTGTGCCCCTTCGGGTGGGGTGACCGTTTTTCCTCTCATAATAACTCCTATGAATACGCTGTTAAAAGTTCGGTATAGACACCCTCTGTCAAAGCTGTATTCTTTTTACTGCTAAATAACGCTATTGCACGACTTCGCGCGGCTCCGCCCATCGCCTTTAGCCGTTCTCGATCTGCTACAAGCGTTGTGATCGCCTCAGCGACTGCCGACGCATCTTCAGGTGGCACTAAAAGACCGGTTTCAGGTGTGACGAGTTCCTTGCTACCACCGAGCGGTGTCGCGATAATAGGTTTACCGACCGCCATCGCTTCGATGATCGTACGCGGACACGCCTCCGGAATAATCGACGGCACCAACACGATGTCGAGTAGACTCGTTACGATACGTGTATCCGACAAGAATCCAGTGAAGATAACCGAATCTGCAACACCTAAGTCTGCGGCTTCCTGTTTGAGCGTCTCCATATATGCAACATCTTTTTCAAAATAGGGACCCCCGACAATTAACAACCGGACATCTACTTTTCCCTTGAGTTCGTGCATCGCTCTGACCAAGAAGTGGATACCTTTCTCCGGCGTAATCCGCGTTACGACCCCGACGAGTGTATCCGATTGCGTTCCATTCGGAAAGCGTTCGTTCCGAAACGTCTCTATCTCTTCTGTCGATGCCTGAAATGCGTCCAAATCCACGCCGTTGTAAATTAACGTCTGCTTCGCTACGGGCGCGAAATCCCATCGTGTTGCCTCCGAGACGAGAATCACGCGATGGAGAAGCCTTTCGCAGAGCCGATCAAGAACCCCGTAGGAGGTGGCGTAGCGTTTGTGCATCAGGATCGGAATCCGATGGAGCCTTGCAACAACCCCGCCAAGGAGTGCTACGGAAAGCGAGTTGGCATGAATCAGATTGATCGCATGGCGCTTGACTGCCTGATGCAGTTGAAAAATCACACGGAATTGTCGAAAATCCTCAAGTAAGTCGCTGACGGTGAACCGCTTCACCTTATCCGCCTTGTTGTGTGCGGCGGGGAGAGACAGGGGAATAATATGTGCCTCTGTCTTTTCAACCTCCGCTGCGAAGGCACTATCACCGAGACATCCGACAAAAGGCGTGAAACGCGCCTTGTCCAATAACTTTAGCAGTAGTAAAAGGCTCCGTTGTCCACCGCCAATGCCTGAGCCGCTATCGAGATATAGGATATTGGATTTCGATGTGTCGGATGTTTTCATCTTCAGGACTTTGTAGTGTCGGCGCAAACGTTTCGTTATTGTCTGCTTCTGCCAACGTTATATGGATTTTGATCGCAGTGTCGGGCAGTGCATCCGCCATCCGTTCTGCCCACTCAATGATGCAAATCCCGTCGCCTTCAACGTATTCGCTGAGTCCGAGTTCGGCGATCTCCGCGCTATCTTCAAGCCGATACAGGTCAATATGGTAGATCGGGATTCTGCCGTTGTACTCGTTAATCAGGATATAGGATGGACTGTTGACGACTTCATCCGATGCGATACCGACACCGCGAGCGATGCCTTGCGTCAAACAGGTTTTGCCGGTTCCGAGGTCCCCGATAAGTGCGATAACCTCACCCTGTTTAAGGGTTTTACCGATCTGTTCACCGAGCGCTTGCGTCTCTTCTGGACTCTCTGTTTTAAAGTTTTTGCTTCTGTTTTCCATCTGTTTCTCATCACATCAGGACTTACGCAATTTTGACTAAAGTCGGTTCTATTCGCTGAGATTTTTCGGAAAACACAGCGTTTTTGCAGCACAGGCTAACAGCCTATGGTACAAAAGAGCAGCATGCGTAAGTCCTACACATTTCGGGTTGAGCGGATTTCATGCCCCGGCTGCACACCTTAGAATCTCTTCTTGTGTCAGGTTATGGTTGATAAATTCACCGGTGACGCTGCCTTCATGTAGCACCAAGACGCGGTCACTCATGCCTAAGATCTCTGGCAGTTCGGACGATACAAAGACGATAGCGACCCCTTCGTGTGCGAGTTCTGCCATCAGTGCGTGTATCTCTGCTTTGGCACCGACATCAATGCCGCGCGTCGGTTCGTCAAGGAATAGCACTTTCGGGCGCGTCATCAACCATTTACCCAAAACCACCTTCTGTTGATTTCCGCCGCTGAGGTGGTTCACAGGGACCTCAAGCGAGGTCGCTTTAATCTGAAGTGTATCGACATAGTGTGCACTTTTATCGGATGCGGCGTTGTGGTTAATGATACCGTAAGATACGAGAGCCTCCGATAAACCGAGACTCGCCAACGTCATATTATGGACGACATCGACATCCATAAGCAACCCGTAGCGTTTCCGATTCTCGCTGACAAGTCCAATACCGTGTTGTATCGCCGCGTGCGGTGTGTGAATCTCAACGCGTTGACCTGCTATGAAGACCTCACCATCCCACCTGCCATCGTAAGCACCGAAGATTGTACCCATCAGTTCCGTCCTACCGGCACCCATTAAACCCGCGATACCGAGTATTTCACCGCGTCGCACTTCAAAGCTGACATTTTCGAGCCGTGGCGGTTCTGATGGATAGGTACTTAGATTTTCGACTCGTAGCGCAACTTCCTCACGATCAGAACCGTTTTCAGTTCCCCGCTCCGGGAAAAGCGTTGTCAATTCCCTGCCGACCATCTGTGAGATTAGCACATCTTCGGTACAGCCATCGGATTTAACAGGTTGCGTCGCGACTGTTTTACCGTCGCGTAGCACGGTTACACGGTCAGCGATTTGAAAGATCTCCTTGAGTTTATGCGTGATATAGATACAAGCGACACCATTTGCCCGGAGCCGATCAAGAATCTCGCGGAGGATGTCCACCTCACTTTCGGTCAACGCGGCTGTCGGCTCGTCAAGTACAAGGAGCAACGCGTTGCCAGACCCGTCGGCATCCGTTTGTAAACCACGCCGCTGCTCAATAGGGGCTTGCAAGCTCCGCCGCTGCTCAATAGGGGCTTGCAAGCTTCGCCGCTGCTCAATAGGGGCTTGCAAGCTTCGCCGCTGCTCAATAGGGGCTTGCAAGCTTCGCCGCTGCTCAATAGGGGCTTGCAAGCTTCGCCCTAAGGCCTTTGCGATCTCCACGAGTTGTTGCTGTCCGATGCCGAGTTCATAGACCCGTTTTTGTAAAGGGAGCGTCAACCCAAGCTGTGAGAGCAGTTCGCCTGCCTCGTGATAGAGGCGATGCTTGTCAATGATGCCAAACCGTCGCGGCTCCTTACCGAGATAGATGTTCTCTGCAACCGTCATCTCAGGGATGAGTGCCAATTCTTGGTGGATAATAGCGATGCCGGCGCGTTCTGCGTCGCGAACAGAATCGAACCGCTGCTCGATACCGTTGATACGCATTTCACCGCTATAAGTTCCGAATGGGTAAACGCCACCGAGAATTTTAATGAGCGTCGATTTACCGGCACCGTTTTCGCCACAGAGGGCATGAATCTCGCCCGGATGTACCTCGAATGAGGCGTTGTCCAAAGCACGCACACCTGGGAAATCTTTCGTTATCGCCTGCATCTGAAGTAGTGCGGTCGCCATCGTTCATCAACACTCCAATCGCAATTTCCTGTTATTGTAGCAGAATTAGCGATCTAAATCAAATTTTTCGTATTGAGAAATAAATTTGCATTTCTTGATTAAATATGTTATCATATATAATGTAAATTTGGATTAGGCGTGTAGGTCGGGTTGAACGCATCGGATATTTCGGTTGACAAACTCGATATAAAATCGTATCATAAAATAAACCGTTCCTGCATAACATGCACCTGAATACGGAACGAATTACCAATTTCGGAGAATATTATGGCTGAAGAAAAAAAGGACGAGATGGTCCCTGTTACCGCTGAATACGATGTCGTTGATAAAGTTGACGACCAAGCGATTGTTGAACTCATGACAGGTCAGACAATTCAGGATTATGTCTATTCCTTTAAACAGGGTGGACGCACCGTTGAAGGACTGACTTTGGCAGGTATTAACGAAGCTGCCAACCGTCGCGGCGGTATCCAGGTTGAAGAGGTTAATTATGAAGAACGTGACAATTCTTGGATTGCGACGGCTAAGGCAATCGATACAATCACAGGTTCATCGCGTTTCGGTGCTTATGAACAGCCGAAAATGAACGGTAGCCGTCCGGATCCGTTCGCGTTTACGAAAGCGATCCACAAAGCACAGCGTAACGCCATTAAGCAGTTGATACCTGTACCGGTCATCCGTGAGGTACTCAACTTCTATCTGAATCGGAAAGCGGGGGGCGGTAACGCAAGCGCACCGGCGCAGGCACAACTGAGTGCTGGCAATATCGTGCAAGCCCAAAAAGCTGCCTTCGCCATCGCGAATAATCTCGCAGCCCCACTTGAAAAGAAAGGTATCACGAAGGAAGACCTCTGGAATTACATCAAACGCAAATACAGTGTGGAATCCCGAAACGACATGAGCGAGATGCAATGGACACAGCTTTCAGCAGAACTCAAGGCAGCGGAAACCACACCGCAGTTACTTAATGACTTATGTGAACGGATCAAGCAGCTCACCACAGCTGCCAACGAAAGTGAAGTCCCGACACCAGAGGAACCAGCAGAGCAAGAAGAATCCTCACCTTCTGAAACACCGTCAGCAGAAACCGCTGAGGCTAACAAAGCACAGTTTTAGGCGTTGCGTAAACCTATAGCCTCTCATCAAGCAGATACGCGCGGCTTTGGATCGCATCTTGCAAAGCATGTAAAGTCGGTGTGTTTTCGAGGAGCAGATCACCGGTATAACCACGCGTTTTCAGGTGTCCCACAATCGCACGAAAATCGACATAGCCGTCGCCGACGACTGAGAGAACACCGTCCTCCGTTTTCTGTTTGAAGTGTACTGACGTGAGATCCGCCATTTTGACAGCTGCCCAGAATTCGTCGGGTTCATTCAGTGTAGTGCCGTCGGCGCGATAGGTGTTCGTTTCGTCATAAGTGAGTTTCGCACCGCCTGCGACTGCTAACTTCAAAGTGAGCGTAGCGGTCTGCCGAGCGTTCTCTACCGCGAAGATCATCGGACAGTCCGGCAGGAGCGCAGCGTAGTGTTTGAGGGTCGCGATCGCCGCGGGTTCGTCAATATCGCCTTCGGTGTTGAGGTCTACGAGTCGGAGTCTCGGCCTTTCGGGACAGAGCAGGTATGCTAACTTTTTCGCCTTGATGATCTGCTGAGTGTCTGCTTCACTATCGGTTGGTGATGAAAGCCAAGGGTGCGACATCGCATAACTTAAGGTGAGTCCCTCTGCCTTCCGGGTAAAATCGGCGAATGCCTCGAAAAGCGGGCGATGTTCCGTTTGGAACGGCTTTTCAGTCCAGACAGCGTCACAGATGACTTTGAATTCGGTATCGGTATATGCAGGCATCGCAGATTCGATCTGTTCGACGAGTTCCCCGAATTCGGAGTTCCGAAGATAGTCGCCTTCCCGGACCTCCATATCTGTGAATCCGTTCGCGCCGAATTCTACCATCAGGGCATCGAAGCGCGCACCGTTGTTGATCTCTTCAGCCCAAATATTGGTTACGATTCCGAGTTTTTCAAACATTTTCGATCTCCCTGTCCTATTGGAGTTTAAAGCATACATCATGACACAAAATAGAAACTTTACCGATGAACTTAGAAGCGTCGCTGCACACATTTGGGAAGCGGATATTAAACATCCGTTCGTCCGTGGCATCGCTGACGGCAGTCTCCCGACAGAGAAGTTTAAGTTCTACCTGATTCAAGATTATCTTTTCTTACTCGATTATAGCCGCGTGTTCGCGCACGGTGTCATCAAGGCACACGATGAACCGACGATGGCGATGTTTTCGCAGCTGCTGAACGAGACGTTGAACACAGAGATGGACTTGCACCGTGGATACTGCGAAAAATTTGGTATCTCCGCTGCTGAAATGGAAGCCGCCTCAATGGCACCGACAACGCATGCGTATACGCGGCATCTCCTAAATGTCGCGGAAATCGGCACTTTGGCGGAACTCATCGCCGGTGTACTGCCCTGCCAGTGGGGTTACGCCGAAATCGGCACTACGCTCGCAAAAGCCGGAGGTTCACCTGAACCGCTCTATCAGGAGTGGATTGATATGTACGCCTCCGCTGAATTTCTGTCGTTAGGCGCGTCGCTGAGAGGTCTACTCAACACCCTGACGCAAGAATATAGTGTCGCCCAAAAAGCGCGGATTAAAGACTATTTTTTAACGAGTAGCCGTTATGAGTACCTCTTCTGGGAGATGGCGTACACACAAGAGGCATGGAAAATTTAATCCGTAAAGGTCAATCTATAAGGGAATCGCCACGTGGAATGTACTCCCACGTCCCAAAGCACTTTCCAACCAGATCTGTCCGTTATGACGTAGCACAATGTGTTTGGTGATCGCCAAGCCCAACCCTGTTCCGCCCATCTCTCTTGCACGTCCTTTATCCACACGATAGAACCGCTCAAACACACGGGATTGGGACTCCATCGGGATGCCGATGCCGGTATCTTGGACATGCAGGACAATCTCTTCCGAGTTTATATCGGATTCCTCAGCCGTTTCACGTGGACGCGTCTCTGCTGAAACTGTAATTTCGCCGCCATCCGGTGTGTATTTGATGGCGTTGTCGATCAAATTCACAAGTACTTGCATGAAAAGTTGCGGATCTACACGCACCTGCGGCAGCCCTTCCGGGATATCCCATTTTAAAACCAATTCGGACGCTTCCAAGACAGGCTCAAATACATCTAAAATCGGTTCATAGAAGGTGTTGAGGTGGCACGGCGCGCGTTTCAACTCGACATCGCCAGACTCAAGCCTTGAGAGCTCGAGTAAATCCGAGACCAATCTCGAAAGCCGAGACGCATGGGTGAGGATTTTCACAACGAACTGCTCTTGTGCTTTCGTTCGGGTAGCATCCGCATCAAGCAACGTTTCGGCGTAACCGCGGATCGTTGTCAGCGGCGTACGGAGTTCGTGTGAGACGTTCGCAACGAAATCAGCGCGTATCCGTTCTAACTGTCGTTCTTTGGTTACATCGTGAATGACGATAACATATTCTTCACCCGCAGCAACAGGCACGACGGTGATCTCTGCTTCCGGTTCTGCTATGTTACCGAGACGGATTTCTGCGAACGCAACGTTCTCTGTCTGTGCTGCCATCTGCAGGAGTGCTTGTAATTTTGGGATCCGGTTGATTTCGATCAACGCTTTTCCGATATGTGCTTCGGGGAGGGACAACATAGAGATCGCAGTCGGGTTGGCGTAGGTAATTTCAAAAGCACCGTTCACGAGGAGGACGCCTTCACCCATATTTCTGAGAATGGTATCTAAGCGCCGGTGTTCTTCAGATATCTGGTCAATCTGTTCCTGTACCCGGTCTGCCATGAGGTTGAAATTGCGTGAGAGTCGTCCGAGTTCATTTTTAGAATCGACAGGAACGCGCGAGTCAATCTTACCAGCCGCGAGAGATTGCGTCATCTGTGTTAATTGCTCAATCGGTTTTATGATTGCGCCAGTCGAAAAGATACTGAATACAATTGCCAAGATCAGTCCGGCGACACTTGCGAACAAAACGATCTGACGGAGGTTGTCGATTGCCGTATTGACGGTCTCCATCGGGAGTGCGACCCGGAAAATACCGATTAAGTCGGCTTCTTCACCGGATGCGGTTTGCTGGTATATCGGCATCGCATAATACCGGAATTCTGTCTGCGTTGTATCGCTGTATCTGTCGCGAATCCCGCTGCCGAACTGGAGCGCGTCTTGTACCTCTGGCCGTGTCAGGTGATTGTCCATCGCACGGAGTGCCACGCCATCCCGCTCAGTATCCCCCCAAACAGTACCATCTATGTCAATGAACGTCAGGCGAGCGTCGCTGGTCTCCCCGATCCTGTCAATAAGCGGGTCTATTGCGTCATAAGTAAAGTTATCTTTCGGTGGGAGTTTCTCGATGAGAATTTCACGCGTTAACGCAGCGTGAACTTCCAAATCTTCGGTAATCCGATCACTAAGGAATCCTTTGAGTGCCGTGCCGAGATAGAGGTACATCGCAAATAATACCAACAATACGATGATAATGTACCTGAACGTCAATTGTGCGCGGATATTCATTAGGTAATTGATCCTTATCCACTTGTCAGCGGAATAGTTTTCAGCTGTCAGTACGTAATCCCATCTCGTTCTTGCCTCCAAACCCGCGTTAATAATAGCACGATTTGGGGGCAATTTGCAAACCAAAACTGTGTACTTCTTCGCTTGACATCTAAATCGGATTCTGTTAAACTAAAAGCCTAATTTTGAATGGATCGTTTTGTGGGAAACGTCTTTTAAGGCACAAAATCCGGCGCAGTTACAAACAGTGCCTACCAGTTTTGGAATACAAAAAAATAATGATTACCCTCACGGGAGAAACTCATGGCTATCCGATTTGAAGGCATTTTTACACCGACAGTAACACCGATCGATGACAAAGAGCGTGTTGATGAGCGCGGGTTCGTCAACCAACTCAATCGCCTGATTAATAACGGTGTTCACGGTATCTATCTACTTGGGAGTTCGGGTGAATTCACAACGCTAACAAATAGAGAACGCGAACGGGCATTGGACATCGCCACCAAAGTGGTCGGGGGGCGTGTCCCGGTTATCTGTTGTGTGATGGATACAAGCACACAGCGTGTTATCCAGAACATCGAACTCGCCGAACAGTTCGGCGTTGACGCCGTCGCGGCGACACCTGGTTACTATTACCCCTCTACCGATGACGCGGACCTGATTGAATTCTATCAGACGGTCGCTGCGAGTACTGACCTCCCTGTTTTCATCTATAATATCCCTTCTACTGTTAAAACCTTCATCAAGCCGCACGTCATCGTCGAACTCGCAGATACCTGTGAGAATATCGTCGGTACGAAGGACAGTACCGGCGATTGGACGAACGCCCTGAATCTCATAGCACTGCTCGGTGAACGGACAGATTTCTCTATCTTCCTCGGTTCGCATGTCGCACTCGGTGCAGCCTTGCTATTCGGGGCGGACGGTGGTGTCGTCTCAATCGCCAACGTCGCGCCCAAAGAATCGGTCGCCCTCTACAACGCCGCGAAGGCGCGCGATATCGATGAAGTACATCGTCTACAAAAGTGGATGCTCCAGCTGAGTCAAATGTATACCTACGGACAAGGTGTCAGCGGTATGAAGGCGTGTCTCGAAATTCTGGGAGTCTGCAGCGCCCGGACGACGAGTCCGTTGCTACCGCTTAAAGATTCCGAGAAAGCGGAACTTCGCGAATTACTGGAAGAATTAGGACTTACCGAATGATTGAAATTCAACCCATTTCTAAACCGATCGACGCGACGATAACGGTGCCGGGTTCTAAAAGCTATACCAACCGCGCGTTATTGGTTGCAGCGATGGCGAACGGTGTCTCGACATTGACGGGTGCCCTTTTTAGCGATGATACGCGCTATATGTCGTCAGCACTACGGAAACTCGGTGTCGAAATCGACGCGGATGAGAAGCGATCAACCTTTACTGTGCATGGCAATAGGGGTGTGATACCCGCTTCCAGCGCGGAGCTCTATATCGGAAACTCAGGTACCACCTCACGTTCCCTCACTGCTTATGTTTCACTCGGACACGGCAGATTCGTCATTGATGGCGATGCACCGATGCGCCACGGTCGCCCGATCGCTGACTTACTCGACGCGCTCCGGCAACTCGGTGTCTCGGCACGCACGCAATTTGGAAACGGACATCTCCCCGTCATTATCGAAGCGGATGGACTCACCGGTGGGAAAACCCGACTCGATGTCAGTAAAAGCAGTCAGTTTTTAACCGCGTTGCTCCTGATCGCACCCTACGCAAAAACGGGTATAGAGATTGAGGTCCTCGGGAACCGAACAATGCCTTATATCGACATCACACGATCCGTCATGGCAGCGTTTGGTGTGCAGGTCATAAACGAAGACTACAAGTTTTTTCGGATTGAAGGTGGACAGCAATACCAGCCGCGGGTCTATAACATAGAGCCGGACGCCTCTAACGCCTCTTACTTCTTTGCTGCCGCTGCACTCACGGGTGGACGTGTCACCGTCGAACACCTAAATTTAGATTCCGCACAAGGGGACCTCCAGTTTCTACATATCTTAGAACAGATGGGGTGTCAGACCACCGTTTCCGGCACCGGTATTACCGTTACCGGACCGCGCCAACTAAAAGGAATTGATGTCGATATGCGGAAGATTTCGGATACGTCCCTGACGCTCGCAGCGATCGCACCCTTCGCAGACAGTAAAGTAACGATCCGAAACATTGAGCATACGCGTTGGCAAGAGACCGACCGGATTCACGCGATGGTGACAGAACTCCGAAAGTTAGGTGTCCCAGTCATTGAACACCGAGACGGACTCGAAATCTCACCCGCACCGATGACCCCTGCAGCGATTGATACCTACAAAGACCACCGCATGGCAATGGCGTTTTCGCTCGTCGGTTTAAAGGCGAATGGCATTCGGATTAACGACCCAGAGTGTGTCAGTAAAACGTTCCCGGATTACTTTCAGGTCCTTCGGGAACTATATTAGAGGTGATGTCTAAAAGATCGCGAGCACAGTTCGCTCCCACACGGATATGCACCGAAGCCGCAAGGTATCACATTTTGGTGGAGAAATTGAGACATGAAACATAACAAACAGATAACACAAGCATTTAGCGATCTTATCACCCGTATGAAACTTTGTGCCATAACTGTTCTGAGCGGGATACTTTGTCTCTCTTATACGCAAGCAGGACACGCTGCTGAGATTAACATCGTTGACGACAGCGTCTTCATTAGAACAGGTACTTACGAAGTCCAATTTACCGATGGCATTATCACCCAACTCTCCAACAAATTGACGGAAGAAGTCTACACTCTCCCGTTCAGCATCAGCGGCGGGCCAACAGGTATCAGCGGACGTAGCGGACTATTACGCAGGAACGGCGGATCCTTCTGGACGGACGAGGCAACACGAACGGAAGTCAGAAAAATCGCACCTCTCAAAGCAGAAGTTGTGTTTAATCGAGGCGCGAACGAGATTCGCCTGTTCGTTGCCGTTGACGAACGCACTGGCGACCTTCTCATTGACCAGGAAGGCGTTTCGGAAACAGAAGGGATTTACGGCATCCAGTGGGGATGCGGGAATCTGGATACGCAGAATCTGGAGTTGATTCTACCCGCACAAGGTGGACAAACCATCGACGCAAGATCGCCAACGACCGCTGCAAGTTTTGATTACCCCGAACACTGGGAAGCGCAACTCGCGATTGTTCAGTCAGAACACGGCGGTTTTTTCGTTCGCGGCGCGGATGACACCTTCCAGTTTAAAGCGCTCCACTACGAAAAGGATGTAGAGCGTTTTGCACTCGGTTTTGAGACGCAAAACCAAGCACCTTTCGATACCCTGACCACCGCGAAATCTGTCAGATGGCGATTGAATACGTACGTCGGTGATTGGCGTGTGCCGGCACGTCAGTATCGGGACTGGATGGAGCAGACCTTCAAGCCGAGAAGGTTGACGGAGATGCCTGCATGGGTCTCCGAAATCGGTCTGGTCGTCATCTATCACGGGCTGGAGTTACCTATATTAGAGAAATTAGCGGAACAGATCAATCCGGCAAAGACACTGCTCTATCTATCACAGTGGCGCGGAGACGACTACGACACGAATTACCCAGACTACACAGCATCCGAAGATTTTGGCGGTTTCCTTGAAGCGGCGCAGCGGTATGGATTCCGAGTGATGCTTCACACCAACTTCCCGGGAGTCGCACCTTCTCATCCACTTTACGCTGAACTTCAGGAACACCAATTTCGAGACCGATGGCGTGGCAACCCGATCGGTTGGTTTTGGGACAGACCTGAAGAACCTGGGCGACACGCCTTTATCAACCCTGCAAGTCCCGAATTCAGGAGAATCCTTGTCAAGCGATTGACCGACCTGTCGCAGAAATATCCGATCGATGCCATCCATCTGGATGTCAGTCTGATTGCAAGGAACGACGCAAACGGGTTGATAGCCGGATTAAACGCAGCACAAGGGAACGCACAACTACACACGGACTTGACAGAAGCGATACCGTGGATCGTTTTCGGCGGCGAGGGACTCCACGAGGTCACCTTCTTCCGTGAAAGCTTCGCACAACGCTTGGTATACGCTTTAGATATTAAACCGCATCCCATCAGTACTTTCCTATTTTCACCTTATACTTTGCTCTATGGACACTTGGGATTGCCGAACCCAGATATCGGTCCCGAACTTTATCAAGAATACCTTGCGTTGTATGAACGCTGGGGTATCCTCCCCACGCTTCGTCTCTGGTCAGTGGAACAGTTTGCGCCGGATCACCCCGAAACGCAGCGACTGCTCGCGATTGCTAAAGTGTGGCAAGCAGCCGGCTTCAAACCCGATTTTGAGACGGATTGGGAGACGGAGACGCTGTTCCGGTATGTGGGCAACACGGGTGAAGTCGCAACGCTTCGAGGCACAGACGGACGCGTCGCGCTGATACTCCTCGAAGATGCCGTGGGGTATGAGAGAGTCTCTGGCGTGACGCGGATAGACACCGACCGCAATCTACGAGATTGGCGCGCTTACAACCAGACGACGCTTCTCGGATTGAACCCTGAAAAATCCTATCGCTTGAGTGACGCGCCACGCGATATTTCGCAAGCGCGGATAAACGAACTACCCGAAGGCGTTTCTGTAACGGCATCGCGGGTTACGGAAAACGCTGCGCTGTTTCGGCTCGAAAGGACAGACACCTCCCACAAAGTCGATTTATCGTCGCAGATTCACCTTGCGCGGACAGGCATCCTCCTGAACGGCGTGGAGATACCACGGCAGCGCGGTGCTACCTTCCAACGGGTTGCGGCTTCCATCGCGGGTGTCCAGAAGACTGCGATTGACGCACATCCGCCGTATCAAGGTATCAGCGGCGACGCATTCGGGGAGTGGACAATCTCACTGCCCAAAAGCCCAAATATCCGCCTAAAATTCGACATCGGGTTACGAGACGGTTCCGAAGCGTCTGACGGTGTAACGTTCACTATTTCGGTCAAAGGCGACGAGATTTTCCGTGAGCACTACAACGCGCAGCGGTGGCAGCATTTCAACCTCGATTTGACACGCTATCAGAAACAACGGGTTACATTGCGATTCACGACGACTCCCGGTCCCGCTGGAAACGGTGCCTGGGATTGGGCAGTCTGGGGTGAACCGAAGATCGTCTCTGACCCTACAGACACACGCGTGAACGTCGGATTTTTCTTGCCGAACGAACCGATAAAGCATTTCCCTGATACACTGAAACATGACGACGCAGGGCAGTATTCACTTGAAACCAGGTTGCCTGCACAGGCACTCTTTTTCTTTAGATCGCCACAACAGGTGAACGGGATCTATAATCTGAGAAATGCACAGTTCATCGCTGGACTCCAGTTTGACGGTGTATTTCGACTCGGAAGTGTCTGGGATTCCGGTAAACGGACGACGTTGACTGCCGGTGGTGTGACGAAAGAGACGATTTCAGCACATCCGCCACCGAATGGACAGACGGTTCTCCAATTCTTGCTGTCTCTACCGGACACCGAGGCATCGACTTTCACTTTTTCGATGGGGTTACCGGATAAAAATTGTAGTCTTGATGGGTTGTTCTTTAAAGTGTTTCTGAATGGCGAGCAGCGATTTGAACATTTTGCATTCAACACACCGGGTTGGGTAGACGCAGAAATCTCGCTTTCTGAGTTCGCCGGTGAAACGGTATTATTGGAGTTGGTGACCGACTCTGTTGAGAGTGCCACCTGTGATTGGGCACACTGGGCAGATTTAATTATTGCCGCCAAAGAAAATTTGTAATTTGTGCTTTTATTTGCTATACTACCTTTACCAGTTTTATTTGGCACTATTGCGAACCGGAGGAATCTCCAAAAAAACTAACTCCGATCTATTCGTACCGAAGTAAAAGTTAATAAGGAATAACAAAACGATGCAGAGCCACGAATTAGACTATGAAATTATCGGCAACGATATGCAGGTTGTTGAGGTTGAACTCGACTTCGGTGAGACGATCATCGCGGAAGCCGGCGTTATGAACTGGATGGAGGATGACATTGTCTATGAAGCAAAAATGGGCGATGGTTCCAATGAAGAAGCAGGGCTTATGGGCAAACTCCTGAGTGCTGGCAAGCGTGCTATCAGCGGCGAGTCGCTATTTCTGACGCATTTTACCAACACAAGCAACCGCAAAAGACGAGTGGCTTTTGCCGCGCCTTATCCGGGCCATATTATCCCGATTGATCTCGCCCAACTTGGTGGGGAACTGCTCTGCCAGAAGGATGCTTTCCTCTGTGCCGCCTTGGGGACGAAACTCGATATTGCCTTCTCACGTAGGTTAGGTACAGGTTTTTTTGGCGGTGAAGGTTTCATTCTGCAACGTTTAAGCGGGGATGGACTGGCGTTTATACACGCCGGTGGCTCAGTCGTGAAAAAGGAACTCGTCAACGAGACACTCCGTGTTGACACCGGCTGTCTTGTCGCCTTCACTTCTGGTGTCGACTACAACATTGAAATGGTTAAAGGTTTAAAGTCAATGTTCTTTGGCGGTGAGGGACTTTTCCTCGCGACCTTGAGTGGTACCGGCACTGTTTATCTCCAGAGTTTGCCTTTTTCAAAGCTGGCTGACCGCATCATTGAACAGGTACCATCTCCGAGCAACTAACCTATTTAGGACTTACGCAAACCCCCATGCAGGGTTTTTGCTGAGGTGTTTCTTCAGGGTTTGTAACCCCGCCTGACGCACATATTATGTAGAATCTCATCAAAAATGCGTCCGTCCTGTCTATATCGGACTTACGCATGATGCTCTTTTGTACCACAAACTTCCCAGTTTGTGCCAAAATCGCGTAAATCCTGCTATAGTAAATCCTTTAATCCTACAAATCCTGATTCTGACAAAATATCTACACGCTCTAATCAAACCGAACTCGTTCCCGAAATTCGCCCAAAATAGCGATACCACCACCATAAAACAGCACCGCCAACGGAATCAAGACCCAAATCGATAGAATTCCCTTCAACAACACTAAACCGATCCACATCAGGGCAGAAAGAAAGGCCGCCTTCAAAAGCGTCGGCAGGACAGGAAATGTTTCGCGGAACTTGACGATATGCTTCGAGATATAACCGAGTCCGAGGATGAGTACGTACGCCTCACTGATAACCATCGCTATTGCTGCACCGACATGACTGAAACGTGGCATCAGGTATAAATTCAGGCAGATGTTCAAGAATGCCGTCGTTCCCATCAGCACGGAAAATGCACGGCGTTTATCCGTAGCGCGTAGCACCGCCAGTACTGCTGTCGTAACGAAGATGAGTCCACCTGACCAGCTGAGCCATTGGAGTGCTGCACCCACTTTGCCGACTTCATCGGGTGTATAGTTCGGAAACAAGACCCCAGCAATCTGAAAAGATAGTGTTGAAAGACCGACAGCGAAAGGCAGCCCTGTTAGCACCATCCACCGCATACCGAAGGTGTATACGCTCGGAAATCTTCCCTTTTCGCGTTCCCACGCACGCGATAGCACAGGAAACATCGCACCCATCATAAACGCACCCGGCAGAATCGTAAAAGCGTTGGCAATCGTATATGCCAAACCATACCACGTGTTTGCATCTAAGCCTTCTGAACTGAGTTTCGGCAGTATAATCAGATTTATACGAAAATAGAGGAGGTTGAGGAAATTACCGACCGCAAAAGGGAGTGCCTGCTGCATCAGCACCATCACAATCTCTCTGCTCGGTTCAAAGCGGAGTTGCGTGAAACGGAAACGGGTGAACCCAATGCTCAAGATAAGGTTAATACAACCCGCGGCTAACACGACTTGGCAGACGGTCACCAATCCATATCCGAGCAGGATCACAGCACCGCTGATTAAGAGGAACACCGCACGCTCAGCGACCACAGTGAACGCCTCATATTTCATCTCCTCGTGTGCGCGAAAGACGCAGCGATAGAGTTGTGCAATCGAATTGACAATCTCCGCAAGCCCCAAAAAAACGATCATCATTACGATTTCGGGGGTATACAGGAAGATACCACTGACAATCATAATGGCATAAGCAACGACTGACAGCAGACAGCGAACGATGAGCGCGTTGCCGAGGTAGTGCCGCGTCTGATCCAGATGGAGTGTCATTTCTCGGATGAGCGGGTTCTGCATGCCGAATTCTGTTATGATAGCGACGAGACTGGTGAGTGCGATCGCAGCAAAATAGCCGCCGAACTCCGTTTCCGTGAAATAACGTGGCATGAGCCAGACGGTTATCACGAGCGAAGCGAGGCGACCGATAAGATGTGCACTAAAAAGGCTGGACGTGTTTTTAAAGATACGGTTCATCTAATGCGACAACGTTGATTCCCGTACATGTTCGCTCAAAAGAGTATTCACTAAAGTTTCAATTGATACACCTTGTGCTTGTGCTTTTTGACGCAGTTCTTCAGCGATTTCGGGAAGAATTGCGACACGAATCGCCCGTTTGTGTAATGTTTCAAAGCGAAACCACTGGTCATCGTCCGCCATGAAATCGGCAGTGTCCAAGTTATCCCAGAAATCAGCCTCCTCTTCATAGGTTGCAAACTCGGGTACCTGCAATTCTTTCATCTTCTGCGCCTCCTAAAGTTTTGTTTTTCCCGAACGGTCATATCTCGTGCGGTAATAGGTTTATACACAGTTCCTCGGATACCTTCTAAGACAATATAGGACTTACGCACTTTTGGCTATAGGTGGCTCTGTTAGATGAAATTCTTCTGAAAACACAGCGTTCTGGTGTCACAATCTAACAGATTTGCGGCGTACTCGCCCAGATGCGAAGTGCATCGTGGTACAAAAGAGCAATATGCGTAAGTCCTAACATGGTTTACTCAAAAAAATGTGCCTGACTCAATATAATCCAATTCTAACATAATTTGGCACCAAAGTCCAGTAGCTATCACCTTCTCCCTGCTGTAGGCATTGCGCGCCAAGACAGGCAATCGTTGCGCCGCGGGGAACATTGAAAATAGCATCTGCAAAATGGGCACGTTCACCGAGCCTTTCACGGACTGCAGCTCCGTAAGTGAACAACCCGTCACCAATGAAGTTAATAGGAGAATCCGAAGGGGTGTGCGTTCCAAGACGGTCAAGGAAAGCGTCAATAGGTAAGCAGAGTTCCTCGCTAAGCCGTTGCCACTCTGTCCCGCCTTGAAAAATAGCACCGTAGACCTCACTCCGTCGAGCGTCAAAAAGCGGACAAATAACGCCATTTGTCCATCGGAGGTTATAGGCAACTGCCTCCAAAGTTGAGACCCCGACGATCGGCTTGTCGAGCGCGTAGCATATAGACTTTACCGTTGCAACACCGATACGGACACCGGTAAACGAACCAGGGCCGACACCGACAGCGCAAGCGTCTAAATCTGCTGCCGTAATATCGCTCCATTTCAGGACAGTATCAATCGCAGGCATGAGCCTGGAGGAGTGCGCTTGCACAATGTTGAGTGTATGCTCTGCGACCAAATTACCGTCGTCTACGAGGGCAACACTACCGATAGGCGTTGAAGTATCAATACCTAAAATTTTCATTAAAATTCCACTAATAATTCTGAGCCAGACTCATTACGCTGCCCACTTTCAATTATGCTAAAATTTAGAATTAATTGGACACTCTGTGTCGGTTCGCTTAGGAATGCAGAACCACATTTGTGTGAGTGCACCGCAAAACCGTCCCTGCCAGTACAAGTTAGGCACCATTTTGAAAAGAAGCCAGCATCTGCATAAAGTTCTCGAGATGCTCCGCCTCTGCTGCAGCATCCATTAATTGACTGAGATGTTGTAGATCATCAATTTTTTCCAACGAAGGGGTCAAAGCGTCCGCTGCTATAGGTGTGTTGAAGCGGCGGCTGAGTAAATCCAAAATACGTTCGATAGCAAACGCCTTCGCACCGAGTCTTTTACCTTCTTCTCTGCCGCGTTCAATAATCATTTGGTAAACAGATGAGTTGTTCATGATATCCTCCGGAATTAATGATAATAGATTTTGACGGTCATGTGCTAAACCACTCATGACCCATAGTTCTACCAGTAAATTACTCCGTCTCGCGGTGTCCAATGGTAAGGATTGGGTTACCTCTGCGCAATGGGCAGTCCATTCCATCTCTGTCATGCCGGCAGGCGGCTTCATCAACGGTGTAAATGGCATTAGACCGGGTTGCGCCGCTTCAAGAATAGATTGTCCATCAATTTCATCAGGAAGCGTAGCATATCTTCAGGGAAAACATAAAACGGATCCTTCGCTACAATGTCGAATTGTTGGTGCGGTAAGTTAACCGCGTCAGATGTAGACTGTTTGTTGTTTTTGTTATCTTTCATATCAGTATTATATTTTATTTTTTATAGTAGATTTTGGAATTGATGAAAGTGTCTCTTTATTTTTTCACTTTACTATAAAACCACCTCTGGAGTTAAGTATCCGTGAACATCATCGGACAGAATAACGGGCAAAATCTTATCCAATGCCTCTTTGAGGTCGCCGGTAAAAGGTTCATAAGGGATTGATAATGCCTTCAGCACGCTTTCAAATCGTTTATATCCGTCTTCAGCTTGAAGTTCAACCCAGAGGATACTATCTTTATCCATCTGTTGTTTGTTCATCTCAGAGAGTTTATCAACAACAAGAATTCGTCCACCGCGTGCATAAACCGCGTCAGCACTTTCGGGATTACCTTTTCCCATCAGCTTCACTTCACCAAGATAATCCTTTCCAGTATCATCAAACAAGTAGAAATCAGATTCACGTTGTAATTCCGGTAGATTCCTTTGGTCATAATATTTCTTTGGGACCTTAAAAAGAGCACAAAGTGCTATCATTAAAGGTTTCTTAATCTGCTTTCTTGTTTCACTCCATATCCTATTCTGAAGTGTTGAACGTCTGACAGCAAGCGTATTGAAGAAAACTAAACTCTCATTAAGACTCAAACTGAAACTAACACCGCGAAATTTTACTGTGAACGTCATACCCATATCTTCCATATCCAAGTCGTTGAAAGCATCGCATAACACGTCATAATGTTTTAGAGTCGTGTCTAATACTATTTGCTCACTGCTTGAAAGACGGATTGTATTCATTTCTGTATCGGAAAGTGAGTGTGAAAGGAGAAATTCCTCCTTATACCAGTCAGCGGTTACAGATTTCTTGTCTAATTTCGCTTTAACTATTCGTTTGAAAAAATCAACGGTATATTGCAAGAAATCAGCATCAATCGCGTTCAAAACTTCCGGATAGTAATCTTCGCCTGCAATAAGTTTACGAATGATGTTATTGATGGCAGTTTGAGGCATTTATTGTATCCTTTCTTGAATCAATTCAAGCGCGCCAACAGTCTCTGGAGGTGTTGTATGTTTTGTTCAATTTCTTCGGTGTCAGGTGCTATATCAGCGAGTCGGAGGTATGTTTCAAAAGCAGCGATGCTCTGGCTATACGCGTGCGTCTTGTAGTACAGATAGCCGAGCATCCGGTAATCGCCGATGGCGTTCGGAAGCAACCACGTAATCCGTTCCGCAGCGGTAACCGCTTTGTCGTACTGTTCGAGAAGCGTATAGGTACGCGTCAGGTTCCGTAAAATACGCGCTAAAATCTCTTTATCTGTGGCTTCAGCTAACATCATCGATTCTAAGTGTACGGGTCCCTCAAAATTCGCTTCGAGTTTCGCTTGGAGCATGTCGTCAGTCATACACGTGCCACCTTCAAACACATCGAGGAAAATCTCTAAATGTTCGAGCCGGTATTTGACAAGGAAATGGCTTGGGAAGTTGATGCCGACGAGCGGTAACCCGGCACGTCTACCGACCTCAATATAGACGACCGCTAACGTAATCGGGATCCCCGTCTTCTTTTCCAACACAACATTGAGGAAATTGTTGCCTAAGGCGTAGTAGTTGTCGCTGTTACCGGTGAACCCTTTCTCTCTGAAGAGGTATTGATTGAGTGTCGCAACGCGCTGCTCCGGCGGCATCGCCTCCTGAATCTGCAAGCGAACAGCGGCCGCCATCTCATCGAGTTGATGGATAGACGCATCGATATTGAGTTCGGGATACTCGCTTTGTGCAATGAGGAGCGCGCCTCTCGCAAGTTCCACCTCGCTATGATCGAGGTTCGCGAACGCGAAAAACGGATCGTTATTCGGGTTTTTCGTCATTTTTCTCGGAGAAGTAATTTTTTCTTGCATTCCTTGGAGATGTATGGTATAATTAAACAATCTATGAATGTGGGGGATTAGCTCAGCTGGGAGAGCGCTTGCATGGCATGCAAGAGGTCACCAGTTCAAGTCTGGTATCCTCCACTTTTTTATTTTCGCTGCTGTGATGCTCCATCCGTTTTCTTGTTCGTCTGCGACTTCGGTATCCTCGGTGGGATGCCGTTATCCAACACCCCCAAAAGCGTTAGGTGGAGCTGTGCGCGGATCGGTAGTGTCTGCAGTAACCCTTCCTCAATCTTTTCAATCTTTTGCTGTGCTTCCTTGCGTTTCGTGCGCAATTCGGTGAGTGTCTCCTGAATATCTGTGTCTACGGCGAGTGTATCCTTCGCAAGCCGGTTTAGCGTCTTCAGGTCCTCGACTGCCTGAATCTGTTTCTGGCGTTTCAATTTCCAGAGCGTCTCAAGTTCCGTTTTCTGTATCTCCGTTACACCGAGGTCTGCCAAGGTGACACCTTCGGCGTTATCATTGCTGCCTTTTTGCGCCGACGCAACCACACCACAAAATGCGACGCATATCAGGATTCCGACCATTCGTTTTATCCAAACGTGTGCGGACAGTTTATCGTTTCGCATCATTCGCCTCCAATATTGAGATAGAACACGGTATAACTTCATATAGCATAATACCACAGCAAGTTAGCGATGTCAAGGTAATATCAATTTTTCACCCCCAGGCGCAGTAGGTTCGGTTTCATGAAGATCAATTGTTGACTCTTTTGAAAATATAATAGGACTTACGGAAAATGAATTGACATATCGTTTGTTATTGCTTACGGGGGTATGTGAGGAGGTGAATGAATGCGTAAGTCCTATTCTTCAAGAGCGAAATGAAGAATTTCGTTGTGTTTTGTACCAACGTATAGCATGTCACTATCGACAGCAAGAGAAGTTACGTTATCAGGTATCTCTGAGATAATCTGTTCCCAAGCACCACTTTCCAAGCGATAGGCACCGGTGTTTTCAGTAACGCCATAAACTGTTGTGCCATCAGTAGCCAAGTGTTCCATAATGAGGTTTTTGCCTGCTGCATCGGTGACGGGATGCCAATCTTTTCCACTATCCGATGCGGTGACACCTACTTCCGTGGCAACATAGACTGTGGAACCCACAAACACGATCTCTTTGAAAACTTTAACGGGGAATGGCAGCGTCGGTGTGAGATCAATCCAATTATTTCCGCTATCAAACGAGACAACGAGATGTCCATCTCGTTTTCCAGCGTAGACGGTATCGCCTGAAACGGCAAGTTTGAGCTCTTTTCTCGCTATGTCCAAAGTCAATTCAACGGTTTCTTCCTGTCCGGTGTCATACCATTCCGCATCACCTAACTTCCATCGGAAGAGTTTAAAATGATATTCCATATAGAATGTATCATCACTAACCGCAAAAGGTCCCTGGAACCCAAGTGCAAGAAGGTCTCTTAACCTAATACGATCTTCGTGTTGCTGAACATCTCCTTGTGTTAACTGTTTGAAGAATTCGGTTGCCCCAGAAAAGTTTTCTTGCAGATATTCAACAGAAAGATTTTCAATAGGTCGATGTCTAAATAACACCTGATTTCTTAATGACTTTGCGTCAAAGAAGGGTGTTCCTTGGATCGGCACAAGCCTATTGTCATCAGATACACGATAGAAGCGATTTTTTACATTCGCAGGCGTTCCATCTTTGGCATAAATGACACTACCAGATTTGACTATCTGAGAAATGCTTGGTTGTTCTTCCCGATTAGGTGTTGTCATCGGTATCTCCGTCTGAACCGTTTTCCAAGATTTGCCATTGTCGGTCGTTTTTGCTATTTTTTCTTTCCAAGCCCCGTATCCACGCCCAAATGTCGAATAGAGGGTTGAAGACATATTTCCTGCCTTATCATCTCCCTGATGGACAATTAAATTGTCTATTGGAGTCATTTCTTTCTCCCCAGGGATATTTACCTTGTTCCATGATTTGCCTCCGTCGATAGAACGGTGGAGACCGTCCCAGCTATAGACATAAAAGGTCTGTTCGTCTAACACCACAGCAGGTAATCCATTACTTGTTGAAGGGGAATTGCTGGAGGTTAGCGGCGGCATCCATGTATCTCCTGCATCCGTAGAGCGAACCATACCCTCTTCCATCACCAAAAGTGTTTCACCTGTAGCGACGAGTTGGATTCCAGGTGGCCATCCCTTTACGGGCCAAGCGTTTGTCGGTGTTATATCCTCCCACGAATCACCGAGGTCCGTTGAGCGGAATACCCACCAACCACGCGCCTGTCCTTGGAATACTTTATCAGGATTTACTTGTCCATCCCAACTGAACTTTGCCGCAACATAAATTTTCCCTTCAGTCGTGGCGATTGAAAGGATTTCTCCGACAGGTCCTGGAGATTCCACGCGCTTCCAGTTGTCAGTAGCAGTACTGAAGCGGTAGAGTCCATTCTCTGCGCCGACAAACATCGTATCTTCGATCGCGACTACAGTGTTCGGTCTCTTCGGAAATCCAACGTTCATCGCTTCAAATGTTATCGCTTGCCATGTTTTACCTTCATCTTCAGAACGCAAAATCCCGCTTGTAAAAGCAACATAAAACGCATCCTCTGTTAGTATTAATTCAAGCGGAGCCCAATATTCTTCTTCCTGCCATGTGTAGCGTAAATCCCATGTCTTCCCATCATCAATTGAAGTAAAGAGGTTGTTAGACGGTATCATGTAAAGGGTATTTTTCCACTTTGCGATAGGCGGTCTCACTGTCCATCCAGAAGTTTCCAGTGACTTTAAATCAGAGATATGTTGCCACTGTTTGCCATCGGCAGGTAATTTATAGAAACTTAGTTGATCACCAAGTACGTAAAGTTCGCCCTCAGGTGTCGCAAGCATGCTCGTTATTGGGCTTCCTTTCATGGGTTCCGCCTGAACCCACTGTTGTTTAGGAACAGAAACGTCCTCCCCATCTGCTTGCGCGGCAGCGAATAAGACTTCATCAGGTTGCTGCCCGGCACCTTCGTTCTGACTCGGCGCGGGAGCGCTGCCGAGCTGCGTTCGGACATCAGGTTTCGATTCAATATTTAACACGACTGGCGTTTCAATAATATCAATCGTCATTTCTGATGTCGCATCGAAACTGTAAGGTTTCTGGAAGCGCGACAGGTATTGCACACCAATACCCAACATCAAAAATACTACAACTAAAGTAGAAACACCTATGGCACCCCACGGCACTAACGGTTTACTGCTTGATGGCGTAATTGGTTTCAGACGCGATACCTCGCGCATGATGTTTTCCGTGAGGTTCGGTGAGATTTGGAAATGTTCTAAAGCCTCTCTAATCATTGGTTCCTCCTTCTTTAAACGGTGGCGCGCACGACTGAGACGACTTTTAATCGCACCGACCGACACACCTAAGAACTTGCTGATCTCTTCACACGTCATCCCGCCGAAATAATGGAGTGTCATGACCGTCCGCTCGCTTTCTTGTAACTTCGCAAGCAGCTTTTTGACGACTTCGCGCTCTGCTTCGATCGCTGTCCGCTCGTTCTCTTCAACGACATATCCAGAATATGTCGCTTTCTCAAACTGCAGGCTGTTCGTTGCCTCCAGCGACTGCATCCATAAACGCTTCTTACGGAGCCACGCAATGCAGTGGCGTGTCGCTATTACATAGAGCCAACTCGCAAAACTTTGCGGCTCTTTCAGCGTCGTCAGTTTCTGGTACGCTTTCAGGAAGGTATCTTGCGTAATCTCCTCAGCGACATGGAAATCGCCGACCTTTCGCCACACCAGTGCGTGAACCGGTTTCTGGTACTTTTTTACCAATTCAGCGAAAGCCGTATCATCGCCATCAAGAACGCGTTGAATCAATTGACTATCCTCACTTCTCATCAGATATCTCCAGACGGGGATGTTTCAGTATTTTACATTGACACATAGTGACGCGAGTTAGGGGGAAAACGGTTGCATAATTCTGCATAAAGAAGGGAAAACGTTTGTTACTGGTATTATTATACCATAAAAGCAGCTAAAATCGCATCTACTTTAGAAAATAATTAGAAGTATTCGGCTTAAAGAATTTGCAAGTGAGAAATCGAAAATATGAGGAAATTGAATGAAGTTAGGAGGTGCCAAGAATGTGAGGTAGGCAAATTGGATGGGAAATTTTTGAAGATAAAAAAGGGCGGCGTTGTCGCACCGCCCACGCAAAATATACAGGTCTCGATTATTCGTCGAGATTGAAGTGCAACATGCCACTATCCTGCGTGCCGACGTACAACAGGTTTCCATCAACTGCAAGCGAGGTCACCCGCTCCGGCACCTCTGACGCAATCTGTTTCCACGTGCCGTTTTCCAACCGATAGGCATCTGTCTCGGAAATGCCATAAACCGTTGTGCCATCCACAGCCAAGTGCTCCATAATGAGGTTGTTGCCTTCTGCATCGGTGACGATATGCCAATGTCTTCCATCATCTGATGTAATAACACCTGCGTCTGTTGCTACATAGACCGTGGGATCCGCAGACACGATCGCATTGAAGGCTTTAACCGGAAACGGCAGTGCCGGTGTGAGATCAAGCCAATTGCTTCCCTTATCAAACGAGACGACAAGGTGTCCGTCCCGTTTGCCGACGTAGACGGTGTTCTCTGAAGCGGCAAGTTTGAGATTTTCAAATGCTAACCTCGGAGTCAGTTCAACGGTTTCTTCCTGTTCTGTGTCGTACCATTCAGTATCTCCGGGTTCCCATCGGAAGAGTTTATAGTTGTATTCCATGTAGAACGTGTCGCCGCTGACAGCAAACGCGCCTTTACGAAATCCCAATTGTATATAAACATCCGGCTGTCGAGGGTCCCATTTAACCAACTGCCTGAAAAATTCGGCCGCGCCAACATGTTTTTCTTTTAACTGCTCAATGACCGATGCATCTGACAGGTCAGCCCCGTCCCTTCTCATTTTCCTCATTTGACTCGACTCGAGCGTTAATTCCATTGCGTCAAAGATCGGCATGCCTTGTATCGGTACAAGCGAATTGCTGTCTGTAGATACACGATATAAACGCGTCTTTCCTCTGCCGAGTACATCTCCACCTTTTGCATAGATTTTACCATCGGCTTTGACGATATGGGTGATACGTGGCGGTTCCTCTCTGTCTGGTTCCGTCATCGGTATTTCTGTTTGGACATCTTTCCAAGATGCTCCTTTATCAGTGGTTTTTACGACCTTTATGGTGGACCAACCGCCAGTCTAAGTTTTCATCAAGTAGGACGCGCATCTATTTTTCAACCTCACCCGTCTGAGCCAGGCGGGGATTTCCAATGGCAACCGATGCAAACGCTATTTCTAAAAAAGCGACTGCTTGTTGCCTAGAGACAGAAGGGAAACCTTCGAGAAAATAGTCAAGGCTCTCACCGGCTTTGAGATGATCAATGAGGCTTTTGATGGGCACACGCGTGCCTGCAAATACAGGCACCCCGCCGTGAATATCCGGGTCTTGGGTTATGATTTGATCTGTGGTCATCTTTAGATTGCTCCTTGTCAGGGGTCGCTGTTTCCAGAACACTGATGTAGACTCCCTCTATTCTACCATAAGTTCCAATGACAGTCAATTTTTTATTTTTTTCAATCTTCTGGATAAGATAACACATAAACATAATCTTCACCTTCATCAACCGCGAGACTTATCGGGCGATTCGGCTGCAGCGGCGTGGCAGATATAACAAACCATGATTTTGCCTGATGAAAACGACCGTTGTCAAGCACGAGAAGGTTGAGACTCTCTGAGAAGGTTTCGGAGAACTTCTCCATAAAATATTGAAAACAGTCTGAAGTCAAGTGTGAAAACTCGAAGAAAAATCTCTCACCGGATTTGTTTTGCTTCTTTTTGTTAGCAGCATTATAGCATAGATCTGGCTGAAAGGATATAGATTCGGAAAAGCAGATTTTGAGGAAAGATTCGCTTTTGAGACAAGTTCAGTAGGCTCCGTCCGTGTAGAGACTTGAACACCGTCTGGAGATGACGATAAACCTAAGCCACTTCTGACGGAGCGAACCGAACCTATAGGATCCTTATTCAACGATCGCAATTTCAAGTTGATTGAGCGTTCGGAAAACACCTTCAGCGAATTCGCTCAGATGATCTGATTCCAAGGTACTGGTACTTCCGGCAAGTTGAATATGATTCGCATCGGCGATGGTCTGTCCCCATGTTGGATCCATCTGTATCCACCTACCGACGTAGACTTCAACCCAGAGGTGGTAGTGAAAGGCACCCTGTGCAAATGCGATACCGGAGCAGATGCGTGTCGGGATTCCAGCAGATCGTGCTAAAGCGATAAAAAGCACAGTATGTTCCGTGCAATCCCCGGAGAGCGATTCCAGAGCAGTTAATGATGAACCGAGACCACCACTCATTTTTTTCTCTGTAATGGCTGTATAAACCCATTGGCATAACTTTTCTGCCGCACGCCATGAATTGACCTCTCCATCTAATATTTCCTCAGTTTTCGCACGAATCGCTGGTGCGTCGGTTTGAATATAAGCACTCGCTCCAAGGAATTTATCTTCAGCATCCCGGATCGGTAAATCGGGGCAATCCGCTGCTGCAACCGTTGGGATATGAATCGAAAGTCTACCTGCTTGCTCACTGTTTACTTCCAATTTTTGACGGGAATTAGACATGATCGCGTCAGCGATACTGCCCGATGTCAATTTTACGTCCGCTTTGAAGTTTCTTGCGTTTCGCATAGGGTGTTTGCCAGACGGAAGGATACGTGTTTTTAAAATGATATCGATCTCTTCCGTATCGCCAAGAGCGACTTCCCTATCGGTTTTTGTCGTTACCATAGAGAGACCCATCATCGGTGTCTGGGTTCGGTAACTTACGCCATCAGGATCAAGCCAGACCTTCATGATGATTCCACCCATCATGTCCAGCGTCTGACGTAAAACATAGACCTGTTTTTCCTCTGACTGATAGGTTAAGGCATCTTGCGCTTCGACCTCAATCTCCGTTTTCACAGGCTTTAAGAGGTCAAGGCTGAAAATGTGGAAGTTCCGTTTTCTGATGTTTTTTTACAAGTGCGGAGAACGCAGTCTCATCGCCAGCAAGCACGCGTTGGATAAGTTCAGCATCATTGTTTTTCATCGGATACCTCTAAAAAGGAAATATTCATTGTTCATATCAATCTTTAATGATGCTACTTGAGATAAAAAAGTCACAGAATTCTGAAAAAAAATCGGAGTGGAATCATGATAAGAGGGATAAGGTTCTATTTTCTAAGGGGTAAGGAGGGTTTAGCGTCGGACGCTTCAGATTACAATATGGCTCCTTCTTTTTCCTTTTACTTGAAGGTCATCTTTTCTATGCGGTTTTTGATGTATCCCCGTTCAACCCAACCTACGTGCTCCTATTCCGTTCTGGTTGTTTTCCTATACGGTCTAATTTAATCAGTTGCGTCAGGTGTAATTTCCCACAAGAGCAGTGTGCCATCTTGGCTTCCACTTACCAGCGTCCCGCCATCCGGACTGAACGCCACACTCGGGACCCAGCCCGTATGCCCTTTAAAGGTTCGGCGAACAGTGTGTGTCTGGACATCCCATAGCTGAATGATTTTATTTTGGCTCGCTGCAAGCATTTTGCCATCGGGACTGAACGCCACGCACAAGACCTCGTGATTCTGTGCTGGGAGCGTCCTACGGATTGTCCCTGTTTCCACATCCCATAAACGGATGGTTTTACCCTGACTGCCACTTGTGTCCCTTGCGAATATGTTGCCACTGCCACTTGCAAGCACTTTGCCATCGGGACTGAATGCGACACTATTAATGACATCCTCATGTCCTGTGAAAGTTCTACGGAGTTCACCTGTCTGTGCGTCCCACAAGCGAATAGTCGTATCGTTACTCGCGGTTGCCAGGGTGGTTCCGTCGGGGCTAAACGCCACACTATTCACCCAGTCGGTGTGTCCACTCAAGGTATTGCGGAGTTCGCCGGTTTGTGTGTCCCACAAATGGACAGTCTTATCCCAACTGGCACTTGCCAAGGCGGTTCCATCTACACTGAAAGCCACACTCGCGATGGGCTCCTTATGTTGTCCGCCGAGGGTCTTTTGGCGTTCACCGGTTTCTGCATGCCATAGGTGGACGACGTTACCATAGCCACCACCTGCAAGCACTTTGCCATCGGGACTGAATGTCATGCTCTCTATCGTGTGTGTTCGTGGTTGTATGTTAAGCAACCAGTGAAGGATGCCAGTTTGCGCATCCCACAAACCGACGGTGTCATTCCCCATCGCGCTTGCGAGTGTCTTTCCATTCAAATTGAACGCTACACTCAAAACTTCGCTGGTGTATCCGGTGCGGGTATTGCGGCATTCACCTGTCTCTGCATCCCACAAACGGAGGGTGCCGTCACGACTCCCACTTGTGAGTGTCTTTCCATCCGGGCTGAATGCCACGCTGAAGACAATGTCCTTGTGCCCAATGAGGATTCGGTGGCGTTCACCCGTTTGCACATCCCACAGACGGACGGTGCCGTTATTCATCGCGCTTGCGAATGTCTTTCCATCGGGACTGAACGCCATGTCATAGACAACATCCCTTTCTTGTCCTTTGAGTGTTTTCTGGAGTTCCCCAGTCTCTACATCCCACAGACGGATGGGAGTATCCCAACCGAAATCCGAACCCAAACTTGCGAGTGTCCTTCCATCGGGACTGAACGCCATTTCCGTAGTCTCCTCCGTATGCTCAATGAGGTTGAGCGTTTTCTGGAGCGTTCCCGTCTGTGCATCCCATAGCCGGAGGGTGTTATCCTCACCGCCACTTGCCAAAGTTTTTCCATTGGGACCGAACACCACACTTAAGATGCCGTTCGTATGTCCTTTGAGCGTTTTTTGGAGTTCGCCGGTCTGCGCATCCCATAGCCGGAGGGTGTTATCCGTACTCCCGCTTGCCAGTGAAGTTCCATCAGAACTGAACACCACGCTTAATACCGTATCTGTATGCCCGTTGAGCGTTTTGAGGTGTGTACGTGCCTGTGTATCCCAGAGCCGGATGGTGTTGTCCGCACTCCCACTCGCCAGCATTTTTCCATCCGGGCTAAACGCCACACACTTGACCCGGGCGGTATGCCCCGTGAGCAGCTCAAGTTCCTGTCCGGTAGCCGCATCATGGATCCATGTGCCTATAGAACTTGCAACCGCGAGAAGCGTGCCATCCGGGGAATATTCAATTTCCTCTATCCGTCCTTTACCGAGACGCGCTTTAGCACCTTTGGGCAAGCGCCATCGCAGCGAATCTGGGGGTGTGGAATTATTGACTTGCTGTTCGGATCCAGTGTTTTGACTGAGTCCCTCGGAACTGCTACGTTGTGTCTGGAAATTCGGTTTGACTTCGAGCTCACCCACCGGACGGAAGTGATTAACCTCGCCATCCCAAACAGATGTATCTGTAGATATTTGTAGACGCAACAACTCACTCACATCAGTATTTAGTTGACACTGCTTCGTGAGAAGAACGCTTTTGGAAATGAAATTCGCGCCTCGCTGTTGTTCTGGCAATTCCTCTGTAACAAGCATGTTCTCAATTCTCTTAGGAAACCAGAGGTTTGGTAGATATTCGTGGTAATCAATTTCTCGAGTACTAATATAAGTTACACCGTTTGGGGCAGTGGATATGTTTTCTGATTTAACCAGATGGAACCCTATGTTGTGAGAAATCCAGAGTTTAATGGACAGATCAGGTATTTTGAGGTCGCCGTGGGACCTAGTAATATTTAAACGAATCACGGATGTCATTTCACCGTTCAGGACCTCACTACCTATCAGTTCACTCTCATGTTTTTCAAGCACTTGCCAAAGCGGTTCGGATAGATAGGAATCGTCTGAGCCAAGTTTGGGGTGGGTGAGCCAATACCGTGGATCAAAGTTATTATACCTTATCTGCTGTCCAACAGTATATTCAACATTGCCATCATAAACCTCCAGCGTTGTCTCTTCTACGAACAGCACAACGTAGATTTTATCTTTTTCGCTGATCTTGAAACTATTAGGCAAATCGCTAGCGACGATCTGAACATCGTCGGTAATTTCTATGCCTACCTGTTTGAACCCGTGTTGAATTTTCTCAAGGGCAGTACTTTCCTTGTTAGGTGCAATGTCAACGGTGAAGATAAGATTCCGGGGACGGTTTACCGCCCACTGCTGTTTGCCATCCCAATACTCGATGAGCGGTACATTCACAGCACGCGGTTTTTTCCATTCAATCCGGACTTTTTCTCCTTTAAGCGTTAATGAATACTCATCTTTCTCGATTTCCGGGCCGCCGTGCCTTTCCAGAACGAAATCGCCGGTTACGGATGTAACAGCATTATGGTGGTGCTTCATCCGCGTAACAATCGTTTTCAAATCAAGCGGCGCGGCGTTATTAGCTTGTTGGTCAATCCCGTTGTTCTCACCCTGTGCGTTGGCATTTCCGAGTTGTATGCGATCATCGGGTTCGGATTCAAGATTTAGTACAACGGGTGCATCAATCAGCTCAATTTTCATCTCTGAAGCAGCACTGAAACTGTAAGGTTTCTGAAAACGTGATAAGGATTGATGGTTTGCGATACCTAATATCAATAGGACGACTGCTAAGGTCGAAACACCGATTGCCCATGGTGCGAAAGGTTTACTGCTTGATGGTGCAACAGGTTTGAGTCGCGCGATTTCACGCATGATGTTGTCTGTAAGATTTGGTGTAATTTGAAAGTTCTCTAAAGCCTCTCGTATCATCGGTTCCTCCTTCTTCAAGCGACGACGGGCACGATAAAGCCGATTTTTTATCGATGCTACCGATACGCCTAAAAACTCGCTAATCTCTTCATAACTCATTTCCCCGAGGTAATAGAGCGTGATGACGGTTCGCTCACTCTCTTGTAACTTCGCGAGAAGTTTCTTGACGACCTCGCGTTGCGTCTCCACTGCCACCCGTTCGTTTTCTGCAATGACATATCCAGAATACGTCGCTTTTTCCAATTCTGCGCCGCTGGTGTCTTCCAATGACTGTGTTGACAAACCTTTCTTACGCAGCCACATCTTGCAGTAGTTCGTCGCTATCACATAAAGCCAACCTGCAAACTTTTGTGGTTCCTTCAGCGTTGATAGGTTCTGATACGCTTTCAGAAAGGTGTCTTGCGTAATTTCTTCGGCGACATGAAAATCTCCAGTTTTCCGCCACGCCAGCGCGTGCACCGATTTTTGGTGTTTTTTTACAAGTGCGGAAAACGCAGTATCATCACCATCAAGCACGCGTTGGATGAGCTGAACATCGTCGTTTTTCATTGGATACCTCTGGGAAAAGGAATGTTCACAGTTTTGTATCTATCTATAAGTTAATGATGCTACTTGGGATAAAAAAGTCTCATAATTCTAAAAAATTCGGAGAGGCTTCATGATAAGAGGATTAAGATTCTATTTTTCACAACAAGAGGTAAGGAGGACTTCTAATTGCTTCTTTCTATTAGTGGGGAGAGTTTTTCCTAAAATGATGATACGACCATGGTCCCTCTAACCGTTAGTGTATCATACGCAATTATTTAACAAAAAGTCTAACATATATTAGAAAACCTGTCAAGAAAAATCAACCTAATGGGTGTGTAAAGTTTTTGG
>JAJDXV010000134.1 GCA_022823085.1 Candidatus Poribacteria bacterium | reverse complement strand
CATGCGATGGAGCACACCCGGGATAAATGCCATACTCTTTTGGCGATGTTTGCAAAAGAATGACGCAGCCGATACTTATTGGGATACACAAACTATGCCAAACGCAGCATAAATACGCTGCCAAAAACTTTACACACCCGTTTTCAGTCAACGCATTGCTTTTTTTCGTGAAGTCTGCTATAATTTTTGAACAAAAGGAAGGTGTATATTTTATGAAAGATTTTGCTTTTACAGGGGGGCGTCCGGATCCCTATACGTTTCCGACAGAGGGTCTCATCGCTGCGAGTGAGAAAGCACTGCGAAAATTGGGTGGCGATTTGGTTAACTATCCGGGTGAATCTGGGTATAATGGTCTGCGTGAACTCGCCTCTATGCGGTTTGAACGGCGTGAAGGTGTGCCGCTGCCGATCGACAATATCTCAATCACCTCTGGCTCGATGCAGGCACTCGAACTCGTGCTTGGGACGCTTATCAATCCGGGTGATACGGTGCTAACTGAGGAGTATACGTATAGCGGGACTTTAGGTATCATGCGGCACTTTGAGGCGAATATTGAAGGCGTGTCAATGGACTATATCGACGGTATGGATATGGATGCGCTGGAATCGAAGCTCAAGGCACTGAAAGCCAAAAACATCCGTCCATCTTTGATCTATACGACATCGAATCATCAGAACCCGACAGGTGCGATTCTTTCGTTAGAACGGCGGGAGCGGATGCTGGCACTCGCCGAAGCCTACGATACCTTGATTGTCGAGGACGACTGTTACGGCGATATCGACTTTACATCGACACCGACACCGGCATCGCTCTTTAAATTGGATACGGCAAACCGGGTGATTTTTATTGCGACGTTTTCTAAAATTTTAGGTGCCGGGGTGCGGCAAGGCTATTTTGTAGCGCGACAACCGTACTACGGTCAGATCCACCAGAACCGATGGGACGGTGGGACGAGTGCGTTGGCGAGTGCGATCGTTGCTGAATTCTTTATGGAACACCTCGAAGCACATCTCGTGAAGACGAACGCTGCTGTGGGTGCGAAGTGTCGGGCGGTGACGGATACACTTGAGAAACACGTCAGCGACATCTGTACGTGGACGCGTCCGCGGGGTGGGTTGTTCCTCTGGATAGACCTACCGGAAACAACGGATATGGAGAAGTTGCAACGGTTGGCATCGGCGAAAGGGGTCGGTTATAGCAACGGACGCGCGTTTCACTACGCGAACGAACCGGTGAAAGCGATCCGGTTGGCGTATGCTTACTGCCACGTTGATGACGTTCCTGAAGGGATTACGTATCTGTGTGAGGCGATCCGTGCGGCGCAGCGCAATAACGCTAAGGAGTAAAAATTTGCGGAATACTATCCTGATCTCATTGGATACACTCCGAGCATCAAGTATGAGTTGCTATGGACACCGCCACCTGACGACACCGCATCTGGATGCGTTGGTGGAAAAATCGACGCTTTTTGAGAAGTGTATCAGTCCACATATCCCGACGCATCCTGCCCATACGACGATGTTCACGGGTAAAGATGTCTTGTCGCACCAAATTATCACACAGGGTGGTAAACTGAATTTAGCGACGGACGTTAAGACGGTACCGGAGCTGCTGAGTGATGCGGGTTACTTCACGGTTGCTGCGGACAATTTGGGACGCTGGTTTCAGCGCGGTTTCCCTGAAGGTCAGTACCGAGGCTACCGATGGGAGAGCGGTTTCCGTAAAGCGCGAAAGGCGGAAGCGGTCAATCAGACAGCGATGGCGTTGTTAGCGCAGGCGCAGGCGCAGGATAAACCGTGGTTCGCGTTCCTGCACTACTGGGACCCGCATACACCGTATCATCCGCCGCTTCCGTTTGAGCGGATGTTCTATAGCGGCGATGAATGTGATCCGGACAACCGGAGTATGGATGCCGTTTACGCGTGTGAACCTTTCACAGACTATTTCCGTCAGTGGATGTGTACGCCGGACCCAGCGGACCCAGAGAACATTTCCAAGAAACGGCTCTGGCGGGATCGACAGTATGTCAATTCGCAGTACGATGCCTCTATCGCTTATCTGGATGCGTGTCTTGCACAACTTTTCCGGTATTTACAAGACGCTGGTCAATTTGAGGAGACACTGCTCATCATTACGGCGGATCACGGTGAAGAACTCGACGAACACGAACTCTGGTACGATCACCACGGACTTTACGAAACGAACTGTCACGTGCCGCTAATTGTGCACTGTCCGGCACTTGTCGCAGAAGGGCAGCGTCTTGGGGGTCTCGTGCGTCTCACCGACATCGCGCCGACGATTCTCGACTATGCCGGTTTAGCATCCGTATCGGAACGTGAAAAGATGGAAGGCTTAAGCCTGCGTCCGTTGATCGAGAACGGCACGGATGCTGGTACGACAGAGGCGGTCTATCTCACGGAGTGTGGCTGGATGAAGAAACGGGGCTGGCAGACGCGGAAATGGAAACTTATCGTTGAGACGGGTGGCACGCCTGCGGTTTATAACACGCCGGATATTGAACTCTATGACCTCGATGAGGATCCGGACGAGGTTTATAATTTGGCTGAGGAGGCGGACGAAGTGGTTGCGCGTCTGAAAGCAGAGATGGCGGCTTTCTTGGAACGTCGGCTTACCGAGACCGGACTCCCCGATCCGACGGTTGAACAAGAGATTACGATGCGCCGCATCGGTGATAAATCGAAGGCGGTCCCGCTCTAAAGCAGCCAACTTCTATGCAATCCAACCGTTTTCAACAATCTTTAGACCGTTATCTGGGTATCCCGCTGTGTGGTCTACTGAGCCTGTTTTGCAGACGTGTGCGGGTGCTTTATCGCCCGCAAAAAATTCTCTTTATCCAACTCTCCGCATTGGGGGACACGATCTTGGCTGTCCCGACTATCCGTGCGATTCGGCAGGCGTTTCCAGACGCTGAAATTTCGATGTTAGCGTCAGGTACAAACCTGAACTATCTCAGAAACTGTCCGTATATTGACAAGCGTATCCGGTTCGAGATGCCGGTGCATCGGCTGCTTGCGCCGCTGCGTGGCGAAGGTTTCGACTGGGCAATCGACCTGGAGCATTGGCCCCGATTGAGTGCACTGCTCACTTATGCGACAGGCGCGCCGATGCGTATCGGGTTTCAGACACCGGGACAGCACCGCCACTTTCTTTTTACAGAGACGGTGCCGCATATCCAAGGACGACATGAAGTACGTAACTTCTTAGCCATGGCAACACGACTGGCGTGTCCGGTGCAGGCACTCGATCTCGAAGTGTGGTGCGATTCGGCAGCGCGGACGTGGGTGTGTGAGATGTTGACTCAGGAACAGGTGCCGCCGAATACGCCGCTCGTGGTGCTCCATCCGGAGGCGGGGAGACGCGGCGAACCGCGTAGACGGTGGCCCCCAGAAAGCTATGTCGCCTTAGCAGACGCACTCGTGGAACGGTTCGATGTGCAGATCGTTCTGACAGGTGCGCCGGATGAGGTGAACACCGCTGCAGAGATCGCAGCGCAGACGCGACACCGAGCGGTTAACCTTGCTGGTAAGACAGATGTTAATCAACTTGCGGCACTCTTTTCGGATGCGGCGTTGGTGGTGAGCGGGAATTGCGGACCGATGCATCTCGCGGCGGCAACGGGGACACCGGTGATCGGATTGCACGGTCCGACGAACGCTGCACAGTGGGGACCTTGGAGTCGTGATGTGGGTATCGTCCGTTCGGAGATGCCATGCAGTCCGTGTCTGAATTTGGGGTTTGAATACGGCTGTCAGGCGTTGCCGGATGGGACATCACCGTGTATGTGGACGATTGCTGTTGCGGGCGTGCTGCGGGAATGTGAGCGGTTTTTGGGTAAGTCCGAACTATGATTTATGGGATTTATGGAAAACGATGAAAAATAGAAAAGGCGCGCTTTTGGGGCGCGCCTTTTGATCGGGGTTTAACGGTTTAGTACATGTCGCCGCCCGGGGGCATCGGCGGGGCTGCTGCTTCCGCTTCAGGTAGCTCCGCGATGAGGGTTTCCGTGGTGATCATCAACGCTGCGATGCTCGCTGCGTTCTGGAGTGCGACACGGACAACTTTGGTCGGGTCCGGGATACCGGCTTCAAACATATCGATGAAACGGTCTTGATGGGCATCGTAGCCGATGTTTCCGCCGTCTTCTTTGACTTTCGCGATGATGACGGAATCTTCTTGTCCGGCGTTATTCGCGATCTGACGGAGCGGATCTTCGAGTGCGCGACGGACGATGGCGACACCGACGGTTTCCGTGGCATCTTCGAGTTCGAGTGCATCGAGTGCAGCTTGGCATCTGACGAGTGCGACACCACCGCCGACAACAACGCCTTCCTCAACGGCGGCGCGTGTGGCGTGCATGGCATCCTCAACGCGTGCTTTCTTCTCTTTCATCTCGACTTCGGTAGCGGCACCGACGTTAATGACAGCGACACCGCCTGCGAGTTTGGCAAGCCGTTCCTGCAATTTCTCGCGGTCGTAGTCGGATGTGGTGTCTTCAATCTGTCTGCGGATTTGGTCGATCCGTCCTTGGATCGCCTCGGTTGTGCCTTCGCCTTCAACGATGGTCGTGTTATCTTTGTCGATAACGATGCGTTTCGCGCTTCCGAGATCGTTGAGTGTGATGCTTTCGAGGTTGATTCCGAGGTCTTCGGAGATAACGCGTCCGTTTGTCAAGACGGCGATGTCTTCGAGCATGGCTTTCCGACGGTCACCATAGCCGGGCGCTTTAACGGCGGCACAGCGGAGTGTTCCGCGAATTTTATTCACGACGACGGTTGCAAGTGCTTCGCCTTCAACGTCTTCAGCGATAATCAAGAGCGGTTTGCCTTGCTGTGCTGTGCGTTCTAAGACGGGTACGAGGTCTTTAAGGCTGCTAATTTTCTTCTCGTGAATGAGGATAGCGGCATCTTCGAGAACGACCTCCATGCGATCGGCATCAGTGACGAAGTATGGCGAGAGGTAGCCGCGGTCGAACTGCATCCCTTCGACGACATCGAGTGTCGTTTCGAGGCTTTTTGCTTCTTCAACGGTAATCACGCCATCTTTTCCGACCTTTTCCATAGCGTCAGCGATAAGGTTTCCGATGTCGTTGTCGTTATTTGCGGAGATCGCGGCAACTTGTGCGATTTCGGTTTTCTCGGAGACCTCTTTACTGAGGTTGTGGATTTCGTTGACGACTGCGCCGACGGCTTTCTCGATCCCGCGCTTGAGTGCCATCGGGTTGTGCCCGGCGGCGACGTTTTTCAAGCCTTCACGATAGATCGACTGTGCAAGTATGGTAGCAGTGGTCGTGCCATCACCTGCGACATCGCTGGTTTTCGAGGAGACCTCTTTGACCATCTGTGCGCCCATATTTTCATAAGCGTCTTCAAGTTCGATCTCTTTCGCGACGGTAACGCCATCTTTGGTGATGGTTGGTGCGCCGAATTTCTTATCGAGTACGACGTTTCGTCCCTTAGGACCTAATGTAACCTTGACGGCGTCTGCGAGTTTGTCAACGCCGAGTTTAATAGCGCTCCTTGCTTCTTCATCAAACGCCAGTTGTTTTGCTGCCATGTGTTTAACTCCTTTCCTAGTTAACCTTGGCTAAGATGTCATCTTCGCGCAAGATGAGGTATTCGATATTGTCATAAGTAACTTCGGTGCCGCCGTATTTTGCGAAAAGGACCAAGTCGCCGACAGCGACATCAACGGGTTGGCGTTCACCGTTGTCAAGAAGCCTACCGTTACCGACGGCAACGACTTCGCCTTCTTGTGGTTTTTCTTTCGCGGTATCTGGGATGATAATCCCGCCACTTGTTGTCTGTTCATCGTTGTCTGAACGTTTGACGAGAATTCGATCGCCAAGGGGGACAAGTGCCATGTCGTTGAATTCCTCCATAATTGAATATGAAAATTGTAGTCGAGGCGTGTTTGTGTCCGCCTCATCGGTTTTATCAGAGGACGGCAGAGAACTACCGTCCGAAGATTCTTCAACAATATGTAAGCAAATTCCATGCCAATGTTTAAAACCCTTGTATTATCACGGTCGAGTTGGAAAACGTGACATTTTGGCAGGTTTTTGGTTGCGACATATTGTCGCAACGGAGAAATAGATGGGCAATATGTGCCATTTTGGCACGGACAGTTAACAGTTAACAGTACGCTGCGCTTTCAGTTTTTTGACCAACAACTCGTGCTTTAGTGTAAAGTATCGGAGTCGAATTGTTGGTCAACAACAACTCGTGCCTTCGTAAAAGTATCTGTAGACGAGTTGTTGGTCAAAGTTAAAGAGGTATGTTCTATCAGTCGCAGGAACAGGAACCGCCACAAAATGCTAACTGAATACTGTCAACTGACAACTATTAACTAATTTGCTGGATGCGTCCTGTTTCGGCGGAACGGTACGCGGCGGCGAGTATCTCGCTTGCGCGTAATCCGTCTGTGCCGGATGCGATTGCTGGTGCACCACGTTCTACACAGTCGACGAAATGCTCGAACTGAGCCTGATAGAGGTCCTCGTATTGGGAGGGTATTACCTGCTGCTCTTCTCCGAAATAGGTTTTGAGTTTCCAACCATCGTCGTTGTAGACCCAGACGGTGCCTTCTGTTCCGTAGAGCTCAAGTACGATGTCGCACTGCGAAACTGAGAAGCTGAGGTCTGTGAAGGCTTGTGCACCGTTATCGAAACGTAGGAAGATGCTGCCGGTGTCTTCGACGGCGGTGTCTTGTATTGTACGACTATAGAATGCGCTGACGGCGTTTATCTCACCGATGAGATAGCGGAGCAGATCGACACTATGGGGTCCGAGGTCCATGAAGCATCCACCGCCGCCGAGTTCAGGTTGGGCGCGCCACTCGTCGGGTTTAAGTTCGTAATATTTGAGGAAGGGCATCCGTCCGTGTACGATTTTGCCGAACCGTCCCTCGTCTATCCATGTTCGGATTTGCTGGAAACAGGAGTGGAACCTGAAGAGGAAACAGACCTGTAGATGTACACCGTTGGCATCGCAAGCGGCGATCATTTCGCGACATTCGCGTGGCGTGAGCGCCATCGGTTTATCGCAGAGTACATGTAAACCGCGTTCTGCGGCAGCAATGACCTGTTCGCAGTGGAGGTGTACCGGTGTAGAGACGTATATTGCATCGAGTGCGTCGTCTGTGAGGAGTGCGTCAACGGTTGTATAGGCATTGGTTGCGCGGTGTTCGTGCGCGAGTCGTTCTGCTCGTTCGGTGTCTCGTGAGAGGAGGGCGTGGAGTTCGGCACCGTCTGCTTTTTGGATGGCTGGCATTGCACGACGTTGGGCAACGCTGCCTGCGCCGAGAACGCCCCATTTTAAACGCATTGTTTTTTGACCTCGTTTGTGTTGTTTGGATTGTATTATATAGGGTTACGAGAAATATCTCAAGCGGTTTAATAGTTATCAGTTTTCAGTACGGTTGCTACGCGGTATTAGTTATCAGTACTCAGTACGCTACGCTTTCAGTACGCAGTTAAAGAGGGATATTGACGCATCAAGTCTTTTTCTTAACTGATAACTATTAACTGAAAGGCGTACTCGCCGTACTGTTAACTGCGTACTCGCTAACTGATAATTAACCGAAAAGTAGATGTAAGCCTGTAGCGAACAGGAAGAAGAGTACGATTCTGGAAAAGAGGCGTTCTGGTACGCGGTTGTTTAGTGCGATGCCTGTTAGGACACCGAGTGCGATGAAGGGTAAAAGCGCGGTGGCTTCAATCAGGATCTCGTAAGAAAAGAGATCAAGCTGGTAGTAGAAGGGTATTTTGATGAGGTTTAACATGAAATAGGTGGCGGTCGTTGTGGCGACGAAGGCGGTGTTACTGAGACGTTGCGGGAGGAGATACATGACGACGACAAGTCCGCCCATGTGTGCGAGGGTGGAAAACGCGCCTGCGAGTAACCCTGCGAGTAGCCCTTGCCATATCTTGAATTGGAGGGCTGTAGGTATGGAGGGGTCGGAATCGCCGAGCAGGGGTTGCCAGTAGGGGCGCAGGAACTCCAAGACGGCGAAGAGGCAGGCGACACCGCCGATGACTTTCTTTAAATGGGCATCGGAGATGTCTTTTAAAATGAGGCTTGCTAAGGCGATGCCGAGGAGGGAGCCGAGGATGAGTCGTGTGACGCTTTGTTTGTGCCAGCGTCGCCAATAGTGTCGGAGTGAGAAGACATCCGTCGAGAAGAGGAGCAGGAGCATTAGCCCGATGACGTTTCTTGCACTCCGGAAGTGCGTGAACATGGGGACAACGATCATGCCGATGCCGCCGCCGAAACCGGCTTTGCTGACACCGGTGAGCCATGCGCCGAAGCAGAGTATAAGAATTTCGTAGATAGTGGTGCCTCCTTTTTTGTTCGTTGAGTATAACGGATTTTAGGTAAAATGTCAAGGCGTTGTCAGTACGATTTTTCTGCGAAAAATCTTTCAGTTGTCAGTACTCAGTTAAGAGATGCTGTGATTCATCAGATGTCTCTTTAACTGAAAACTGAGTACTGTTAACCGATAACTTCTCTGCCAGAAATATTTGACATCGAGCTTAAAATGTGGTATAATATACACAGTATTCACACAATCCCAGACTCACAATGGAGGCTTAGAGCAATGGTACAAGTAGAAGTAAGCGTAGACTCAGGTGAAGCGTTTGATCGTGCTTTGGCGCGGTTTAAAAAGATGTGCGGTAAAGCCGGTATCGTTACAGAAATCAAAAAACGGAGTTTCTATGAGAAACCGAGCGAGAAACGTCGTAGAATCGAAATGAAACGGCAGCGGAAAGTTAAACCGCGCAAATCGGGCGATCATTCAAACAGTTACAATGGACGCGGATCCTATTAGCGTAACAAAAGGACGCATATATGACAAATACGGCGAATGGTGGAGCTTCGGAAAATTATAAAGGACTTTTGATTCAATACTGTCAAGAACGTGGCCTGGATCAGCCTATATATACGGAAACACAGCTCGGTCCGGTGGATGCGCCGCGGTGGCAGGTGAAAGTATCTTACGGTAACCATGTTCACGAGACCCCGGAACCTGTCGCTGGCTCCAAAAAGTTTGCCCATCAGGTTGCTTCAGAGCAGGTGTTAGCCGAAATTAATTCGCGGCGCGAAAGTTTTTTGGCGGGCGAAACTGTCGAAGGGACATCGGGTGCGGTTCTTGAGGCGGAAGATGTGTCTGTCACAGCATCCGAACCGGTTGAGGTGTCTATGCCACTGTTATCAACTGCGTTAACGATTGCGAATGAACGGCTCACATCGGCTCATCCCTCGCGGTATCGGACGCTGACGGATGCGGAGTTTTCGGATAAACTCTCGAAATTAACGCTGAAGATCGTGAGGGATCTCCTTACAGAATCGGAAATGGATAATATTACACTTCGGTAGCGTTGTGTATGTTGCCTATATTATATTTTTTCGCTGGCGAGGTTGGAAGACCTCGCCGTTTTTTTTTTACTCTGAACTGTGATTTGCAGGATTTGTTTGAATGAAAACCGTCTATATTTTTTTTGACATCGGATACCAAAATAAGATATAATACGGATATGGAGAATAATATGGAGAATTCATCTGTTCACTCTTTTTTGCCGAGGAAATAGATGGCGGATGCTAAAATATGGGCGTGCTTGTGGCGCGAGAGCAACGCATCTATGATTAAGAACGGAAATGTTAACCAACCGATAAGTAGAGAAATCGCTTTCGCAAGGAGGAGGCTCCCGAAGGAACAGGTAAGTCCGATATATTCTCGGAAGATCCAGTGTAAAGCTGTGGTTGGACCGGCACAGGTGCCGCTCTCTATCTCCGAGAATGCGGTACAGAGTTGAATAATCCCTGGTAAGGTCCATCGCTGGTAGTCGTGCGGTGAGGCGTGGTAGCCTTGTAGGAAGGGTACGGCTATACAGATATAGCCGCCGGGTTTCAAAACACGATAGATTTCGGCGACGACACGGACAGGTGAGTGGACATGTTCAAGCACGGCTTCAGAGATGACGGCATCGAAAGTGTTGTCGTTGAACGGCAAGAGATGTCCATCAGCGATGACATCGACCTCTGGGGTCGCTTCGATTTCGAGATTGATGACGTTATCGGCGCGGCGGCGGTTGCCGGCACCGAGGTCTAATATGTTCGCGTCAGGGCCGAGTTGACGGATCAACCGTCTGACGCATCGGTTCCAGCGCGGTGCAGGATATGGACATCCAATGAGGTAGGATAAGAACCGGTTTTGTCTGAGTCTGTGTTTCAGACGTGCGACGAAGTCGGGTTTCGAGTTTGTCATGCGTATGGCTATAAACAACCTTTCGGAAAAATATGTGGGTTACCTTGGCGATTTACGGGCATCCGCTGCGCAGTTAGGTGCGAATATCTGGCATCAATTTGTTGAGGATAAATGTCTTCAGCAGGCATCGTCGTTGGCGTTCCACACACTGCTGTGTTTGGTGCCGTTATCGGCTGTCGCGCTTTTCTTGTTGAAGACGTTCGGCGCTGTTACGGATGCGAATTCGCCGCTGATCGTGGCACTTCGTGATAATTTCTTACCCCGGTACGGTGCTGAAGAGATTGTAGCAGAACTTTCAGCATTTGCCAACAGAAATCTTGGTGGTCTCGGTATCGGTGGTTTCTTGTTGTTCCTGCTGGTCTCAACGCTGCTGTTTATCTCTGTAGAGCAGCATCTCAACGACATCTGGGGTGCGCGGCGGCGGTTACCTATTATACAAGCCTTCCAGAAATATGCCGTCTTCTATACCTTGCTAACGGTGGGACCGCTGCTGATTTCGCTGTTTTTTTTAACTGCGAAGAACTGGGTGTTCGCGCATATTTTCCCGTGGATGCTGGTCTATTGTCTGCTGTTCCTGATATACCTTGCGATGCCGAATACTGCGGTGAAGTGGAGTGCTGCACTTCTGGGGGCGTTGGTCGCGGGGACGTTGTTCCAGCTGGCGCGGATCGCGTTCGGCAGTTACTTCGGACTCGTCTGGAAGAACTATAGCGACATCTATGGGGCAATGGCACTGTTGATCGTCTTCGCGATCTGGACGTATGTGACTTGGGTGGTCATCCTGTTGGGTGCAGAGATAGCAAATGCGTTTCAGCGTTTGGGGAAGGGATTTGTCCAGCGTGTGTCCGCGGAACAGAGTAGCAACGGGTATGTAAATAGTGCGGGTATTATTGCGCTGTTCCTGGTTGTTGCGGAAGGGTTCTCGAAGGGTGAAGGTGCGTGTACGGCGGAGCAGGTGGCGGCGCGTATAGGTGTCTCACAAGAGGTTGTGGAGGCGAATTTCGAGCGGTTCAAGTCGGCGGGTTTGATCTACGAGGTGGAGGGGGATACGGCTGGTTATCTGCCGGCACGGGCGTTGTCGGATATTACGTTGGCGGAGTTGGTCTCGGCGGTCGAAGGTGAGATGACGGCTCATTTCGTTGCAAGTGTGTCGTCGGAGGCGGGTATCCGTGTGTTGGATATGCTGAGGGCATCGCAGTATGCACATTTGGAGAAGGTTCGGGTGAGTTCTTTGGTGTGATGGACGGCGGGGTTACATGAAGTTTAATAATTTAATTCGGTAATACAATAATCTCTTATTGTAGGAGCGAGTGTTTTTGCTGGGGTGTTTCTTAGGCTCGCGATCTTTAACGATTACCGAAATATTTATTTAATCTCCATCAAACCCCGCCTGCAATGATTAATTCGGTGAGAATTGGTCGGCTTTTACGTAGTAGAAGAACCCGATACACATTTCGTCTGTGGTTTTTTCGCCCCAGCCTACTGGGATGGGAGGAGTGTGCGGGTTGGCTGGGTTCGCTGCGGAATTGTCGAAATGAGCGACGAGATTAATTTTTGTACCCGCGGGCAAGAATAACGGTGCCTGATAGTGATAGATATCCTGCCAATTGAAGTCCCAATCCTTGACCCAGACGAGCTCGTGCGCTTCGCCTTCAGGTGTGGTTGCGATGAGACGCATGTCGCGTCCGAGCAGATGCATGTGGGGCCACGCTCCTAAGAGATAGACATCCTCCTTGACGTTCCTATCCGCTAACACTTCATGCCACGCCTCACCGGGCGGGATCACAAATTCGGAGTTAATGGCACTGCCGATGTGGAGCCGTGCTGTGTCTGCTGTCTTTGAGAAATAGAGTCCGAGCCGCGACCGATCGTATTCGACGTGTCCGGTACGGTAGTAGTGTACCTGCATGACGATATCGGCACCCTTGGGTAAGAGGTAGCCGACACCTTCGGGTAAGACGGACGGCGTGACACCGGGTGCCCAACCGCCGAGCGATCCGGCAGCATCAAATCCTGGGCCGGTGCCTTCGGTGACATATCCAGGTTTCGGGTCCTGTGCATCGAGTTTACGGGCTTCGCCGTTGACATCGAGGTAGGGGATGACGTGGTGGACGGTTTTCCGGTTGCCGGGTTGTACGTCAACGGCCTGGATATACATATCGGTCTCGAAGTTGGTGGGTATGATAAATTGTCGGTATTCGTCTTCGCCTTCCGCGTCGATTTCGTATTCGACGGGCATCTCAAATATCTGGTCGGGTTCACCGAGTGCCCAATTGTCGTGGAATTCGGGTGCGGTTGGGACGGCGTTGAGGTCGCCGGGGGGCGCGCCTGCGTCTACCCAGCGTGCGATTAATTCGATCTGGCTATCTGTGAGCCGTCGCTCGTTCTTGAAGTGTCCGTATCCGGGCGCCGGTTTCCAAGGTGGCATGAGTCGCGATTCGGTGTAAACGGCGATCTCGGTTGCCCATGCCTTCGCATCGCCGTAATCGGTGAGTGTGAAGGGTGCGACTTCGCCGTGGCGGTGGCAGGTTTGGCAATTGTTCTGGAGTATCGCGGCGATGTGCTCGCTATAGGTGACTTCGGACGGGAGACTCGATTCTGGGAGATGGATGGTGCATCCGAACGCGGGTGTCTCTTGTAAGGGGATAGCGTCGCCGGTGTGTGTGGCGAGGAGCGCGTCGCGTAGGTAGTTGTGTTTGATGCGGGTTTCGTACCGGTTATCGTCAATCGGACCGCGATAGCGTAGGGTGCCGGTCGTGTCGATGAGCATCGCCTGCGGGGTCATCGTGGCACCGAGCAGTTCGGCAAGGTAGCCGGTGGTATCTTTGACGATGGGGAAGGTGTATTCTGCTTTCTGGATGTATGCTTTCACATCGTCGAGGGTGTCTTCTTGGTTGGCGTAGATGCCGACGAAGGTGGTGCGGTGTTTGTCGTTTCCTGCGAATTCGGTGTGTAGCCGTTTTAGACGCATCGCATAGCGCTGCGCGACAGGACATCGGGTTGTGAGGAATACGGCGACAACGGGTCCCTTTCTGGTGAGACTGTCTAAGGTGTATGTGTCACCGCTGAGCGTCGTGAAGTTGAGGCGCGGCAATTCGGTGCCGATGGGAACGTTGTTCTGGTTGAGCGATACCTCTTGGATGACGCGATGCTTGTTCGTGATGGTATAGTCGGGTGCTGCTTGTAGGACGAGCGGTAGCGTGAGTGTCAATAGTAATATTGGTATGTAGGGTTTCATATATGCCTCCTTTGATTTTTGTTTTACGGTTTTAATATATCATATTTTTGCGGAAAAGTCAAATTTTACTGTGATTTGTGGAAAGATGAACTTTGTACTGCTCTACTACGGGCGTTGGATTTGCTGTCTCCATACCTATCTGACGTGGGACCTCGGCACCCGCGGCTGTTAGATCGACCTTTCAAGAACCGGTGCCGATGTCTCTGCTCCACCAGTAACACCAAAATCAGTGGCTTGAAGTCCGTCCACTTCTTCCATGTCAACAAATGCTTCATCAAAATCAATCGTGAAGACAATATTGCCACCGGCATTAGGCGCATCGGGAGGCGTGATTCTCATCACTGGTGCTCTGGTAGATTGGATCGATGGGGTAGGTGACTCGGCTGTATTACTCGCGAGATAACCAGTATGCATCTGAAATTTTGCTCTCTTTCCAGATGCTATCTTGTAATCCTGAACGTAAACTCAGGTGATATTACCATTTGTATCTGTCGCTTGGGGTACCGGAGTAACGAGATTGGTTATTACAGTAGCAGGAGTGGCAGTAGAATCAACGGGTGTTGCGGCACCCATTGGCGTAACCATGATGTCGCGGCACTGGGGGGAGTAGATGGGGCACTTATAGTAGTACAAGGAAAATGTCAATTTTGACAATTGCATTTACTTATTCTCCTCCTTAGAAAACAAAAACAATTAACTTTCGGGAACGCCGTAGTGGGTGTTCCCACTCTACATCAGTAGGAACACCGATTTACCGGGGTTCCCACAAAAATCGAAATCGAGAACAGATTCAGGGATGAAATCTATTCTGAACTAACCTTTTTGGGTGCTTCGGAAATTTTCGTAATAATTTCTGAAGCGCACTTTCTAAAAATCAGGTTCGGTTCTTATATTGCGTTATAATTTTCTACAAAAATAACCAAACCTTTCGTATAAACGTTGTAAATTATACAATAGTTACGAAAACGTGTCAACTATTTTTTTTTGGGATGCGGTGCTTGTTTGTGGTTTAGGGTCGCCACTTGTCTGCGCCGCTATGGGTTCGGTTGGCGAGTGTGGCTCGCTGTTACCGAATCAGATTATGTTGCAGGTTCGGCGAGTGGAACTCGCTCGGACTGCTCATATTGTGTTTGTGCGATTTGTTGTAAGAGTGTTTTTGGAGTAAGCACGAATGCTTTATCCAATAACGTTATGCTCTTATGTATCTATATTATACCACATTGGTAATGTGATGTCAAGTTTTTCGTGAAAAAAATTTGCGTTTGGTGCGAATATCGGCAAAAATGGGTGTGATTTTGCGTCTAATCACACTAACTTAGGTTAATTATACCTGTATTTGCAAGTTTTGTCAAATTAATTCCGAAAAAAAATTTTGTCGTGCGGTTTGAACCCTTGAATCCGGTTTATGAATCGGACTCGGTTTTGGTAGGTGGGTTCTTCCTGCTTTATTTAACACTGTTAGTATATAAAAGGTTACAAAAAAATGCAAGCATTTTTTTTATTTTTGGAAGATGAACTGTGATTTATGTGATTTTGGAAGATGAACTGGGATTGACTATGATCGGCTCTGATTACCATGATTACAGACATCCTTCCACTGAAAGCCCTATTCAGGGAAACAGACATAACTATTCAAACGACCCTCTTATCATGGAAAATCATAAAAATCACATAAATCACCGGTCAAAATCACACAAATCACTGGTCAGATTTGAACAGATTGTGTTATTATATTATAATGTAACAACCAGGAGGTCTGAAAATTATGTCAGCGAACATCGCTATTGCGCAGCTGCTGCTTAGCGCGTTTGTGGTTAGCGTTACCTTAATATGGGGTATCTTCCGATACCGACGGGGCGATTATTACCGGCGCGATCGGTATAGTAAACTTCAGGCATATCTGCTCTGGATATTCGGCGGTCTCGTCGGTGCGAGTATGTTTTACCCCCTCTCGTTCCTGTACACGGAACACCTCTGGTACGAGTCTGTCGGTTACGAAGGTATCTTCTGGCGGCTTCACCGGATTCGGTGGGGGTTCTTCGCGCTCTGCTTTATCGTCGCTGCAGGGTTCATGAACATCAACGCTGCAATAGCGAATGTGCTGTGTCCGGAATCGCGTGCGTTCCGACGCTGGACACATACGCAGACCTTCTCGTTCCATCGCGCTGTCATCTGTATTACCATTGTCCTCGCGCTGCTGATGGCGATTCCGATGCTCCTGCTTGATGATACCGTCGTCCGGTACCTCAACCGCCCCGGTGCGGAGGTCGCAGTCACTGAAGACGGACTGCACTTCGGCAAAGATCGGAACTTCTATCTCTTCAACTACCCGATGCACAGATGGATGAGCCTCTGGATACAAGGGCTGCTGTGGGTGACATGCGTCGTTGTGGGGCTGCTCTATAATTTCTATTACCGTCGCGACGCGCACACGATGGCGCGCGTGAAACGACACATCATTTTCCACGGTACAGCACTCTGGTTGCTGCTGCTCCTCGTTGCGGGTTGGCGGAGTTTTGCCAACCTCTGGGGTAAGGTCTATACGCGCCCCTTGACGACCGGATTAGAGAAGCTGCACGGGTTGTTTTATGTAGACTTCCATCTCGCAGGTGCGACGAAAATCTACTGCGGGGTACTCCTCGGTATCGCCGTTGTTATCCTGCTGAACCTCTTCTGGCGACGACGGCTGTTGTGGTACGTAACAGCAGGGGTCTGGGGATTGGGCTACGTGCTGCTGATTCATGTCTATCCGTTAGGTCTACACGTGGCACGGATACGCGTGGAGCCGCTCACGAGAGAACAGCCTTACCTCCAGAAACACATTGAAGAGACGCGCCGCGCCTTTGAACTTGATACCATTACCACTGTAGACTTTGAACCTGGTCCAGCAACATTGGAGATGATAACAGAGAACGAGGCGATAAAAAAGAATATACAGGTATGGGATCGCCGCGTCCTGCATGAGGCGCTCCGCGAGCAACAGATCAAACCGCACTACAACTTCCACCCGTACACCGATGTTGACCGGTACACCGTCAACGGCGAATATCGGCAAGTCCTGATTGCGGCCCGCGAGATCGACCCGGACCCCGACATTATAGACTGGGCCCGCTTGAAGACCGATATGAACCCATTCGTCTACGGGTACGGGGTTTGCGTTGCCCCTGTAAACGAATTCGTCGGCGAAGGTTTCCCGAAACTCTGGGTCAAGGATACACCGATAGACTACGAAGGCTACAACGACTTGAAAGTTGAATACCCGCAAATCTACTACGGTGAGATGATCCGCAACTATATGATTGTCAATACGAACCGCGATGCGGGGAGCGGCGATCGTGAGCGGGATGCGGAAACTGAGGAAACTGACGAGGCGACGGAAACGGATGAAACGGCGGAAATACCGGAATGGCAGCGGCACGTCTATACAGGCGATGGGGGTGTCCCGATAGGCGGTTGGTTCCGACGGTTGTGTTTCGCGCTCCGGTTCGATTTCTTCCCGATACTCATCTCAGAGAATTTGACCCCGGAGAGCCGGATTATGTTTCGCCGGAAGATCGGTACGCGAATCGACAAACGGCTCGTCCGCGACCGCGTCTCTTATATCGCGCCGTTCCTTAACTATGACCCCGACCCGTATATCGTCATTAACGCGGGTAAACTCTACTGGGTCATCGACTTTTACGTGACGAGCCGATATTATCCCAACTCACAAGTGCATACCGACGATCAGACGCAACTCTCGGAATCAAGTATCGATCCTTATGATGAACCGGTTTTCGATGCGTTCAACTACATCCGTAACTCCGGTGTTGCTGTGGTTGATGCCTATACGGGCGCGGTGAATTTCTACGCCGTCAAGGAAGATGAAGAGGTGATGGCGGTGTATCAGAAAGCGTTTCCGAATCTCTTTAAGTCGCTCTCCGAAATGCCAGCGGGTTTGGCGGCACATCTGCGGTATCCGGACTACCTGACGCGCATCCAAGCGACACTCTACGGGAAATATTATCAGCAGGCGCACGGTTTCTATAACAAGACCAATCCGTGGCTGATCCCGAAAGAGGCATACTATACCTCAGACTCGGATCAAGAGATGATGCCGTACTACGCGATGCTGCAGCTGCCGGGTGAGGAATCAATCGAATTTGTGAATATGATTCCGTTTGCGCCGCGGGCTCGGGATAAACAGTTGAAGGCATGGATGGTCACACGTTGCGATCCACCGCACTACGGTGAACGTATCGTTTATGTGTTGCCTGAAAACGCGGGGATCGCTGGTCCTACACAGGTTGAAGACGACATCAATAAAAATACGACGCGTCAGCTGCGGGATTGGCGAGAAGCGAACGATGTGATTCGCGGGAATCTGTTGATCATCCCCGTTGAAAACGCGCTGTTTTACCTTGAAGCGATCTATCTGCAAGCGAAGGAGCCGAAGCCGAAGAAAAGTGAGAAGGTGGAGGGCGATGATAGCAAGCCGCGGCGTCCGAAATTGGAGATGGTTATCTTGAAGGCAGGTGCGAATGAACTTGATGCTGTGCCTGCGAAAACGTTCGACGAAGCACTGAATTTCTTGATGTTCGGGTTACCGATAAACGGTGAACCCAGGAATGGCGACGCCAATAACGGTGAGAAACCGATGACGATGGACGAACTTCGCCAGCAGCTCGATCAGCTCGATGCGTCAACCGCAGCGCAAAGGCGACAAATATTTGAACAAATGATAAATATATTAGAAGCACAAGGGAATAGGTAGATGGCTTTTAGCCGTCAGCCGCCGGCTATTGGCTGATTACCATTAACAGATCGCGTCGGTGCGGAGGACTTCGTAATACGGCGAACATTCGGATAACACCTCCGTCAATTCCGATGGAAACGGCTCCGACTTCGGACGATACGGCGCGAAACCGGTGCTCCGATGCACATTCGTATACCAATACGGTGCCCAGACACCATCGGCGGGGATGCCGCCCGTCTCCCACGATAACATCGAAGTCTCAAACGCTAAACCGAGCCGTTCGCAGAGTTGACGCAGAACGCCACACGGGTCCTCTAAAAGCAGTTGTGCGTCAAGGATCGGTGGCGATTGACCGGCAGCCCGGAGTGAGACCAATAGATCGTGTTGTGTCTTGAGTCCGGTATCGGCGAGCGTTGGAGTGCCGATGACCTTCGTAAGCGATGGGAGCATCTCACGCGGGTCTCGGATCAAAAAGACGTTGCGCGTCCGTTGTAGGAAGCTGAGGTCTATGTCGATGAGGTGGTGCGCCATCTGTTTCATGAACAGCACAGGTCTATCGCAGTGACCGAGGATAACATCCCGAATCACGACTGTCGCATCGGTGGACATGGATGCGAGTACTTCGGCGGTGCCGGGATGCGTGCTATCTGCAGCGTCGGTACCGTATTTGGTATGGAGATAGTGCGCGTAGAGCGGTTCGTCGATGACTTGTGTATCGCTGCGTTGGGCGAAGGCGTACATAACTGCAGTCGAAACGTTTCGCGGTCCCGACCAGAGGCAGATCCGTTTTGTTTGCACGTGTTTTTTGAATTCCTTTTCTTGATATATAAAGGTATATAGTGGCAGTCAGCAATCATCCGTCAGCCAATAGCCGATTATCTTCGTCTGCGGCGTTTGCGGGTTGCGGATGAAGGTGCGGATGCTTCGGTGCCCATCGGTTCTTCAACAGGTTGCACGACTTCTGCAACGACAGGTGGACGTGAACGCGCCCAGAATACAATAACAATACCGACGATGAACGCTACAATACTAAAAATCTGTGCCGCTGTCATCCAACCGAGTACCCGCGGCGTGATACGCCAGAACTCCGCTATAAAACGTTCAACCCCTAACAATATCAGACTCATACCGAACAATGCCCCTTGAAACGATTCCCACTTCAGACGCTGCGACCAGAGGACACCGAAAAGTGTAAACGACATCAACGTCTCATAGATTGGGGTCGGATGCACGGGAACGTCCGTTGGGACAGTGCCGTTCGGGAACGCCATCGCCCAGGGTACGTCGGAGGGTGGCCCGTAATCGCCATCGCCTGCTAAGAGGCAACCGATGCGTCCGATCCCGTATCCGAGGAGTACAACCGGACCGACAATATCAATCGTTGCGAGTGTCGGGTTCGGTGAACGGACGACGACAAAGAGTACACCGAGACAACCACCGATGAAACCGCCGTACCAGACCAACCCGCTGGTAGAGAAAAGTTCAGTAAACGTGATCTGACCGTCTAAGAGTGCCGCATAAATTTTCGCGCCGACGATACCGCCAACGGCAGCAGCGACGACGATAGTCGCTGCGAGGTCTGGCACGAAGTCGCGCCGTTTCAACTCGTGTTGTATGACAAATACAGACGTAATAAATGCTGTCGCTAACATCAGTCCGTAACTATGGATACCGATCGGACCAAAATCGACAATCGTTGGGTACATCGCTATCTATTCTCCTAAATCATGGGTTCACAATCCGTTGCTGCTTCAATGCTTCCACTTCCTCCGTGAGGATTTCAACCTGTCTTGTGTAATAACTATTCACCGAGATATGCCTGTCGGACGCGTTCATCGGCTAATAGGTCGTCCGAGGTGCCTTCGATTGTAATCTCACCGGTTTCCATGACGTAGCCGCGGTCGGTTACCTGTAAGGCGATCTGTGCGTTCTGTTCGACGAGTAGCACCGTCGTGCCGTCGGTATTGATCTGTTCGATGATCTCAAATATCTGTTTAACGATGAGCGGTGCAAGTCCTAAGGAGGGTTCGTCAAGGAGTAGGAGCCTCGGACGCGACATCAGGGCGCGTCCGATGGCTAACATCTGTTGTTCGCCGCCGCTGAGACTGCCGCCGCGCTGCTTCTGACGTTCCTGGAGGACTGGGAAGAACTGGAAGATCTTGTCGAGATCCGCGGTGATCCCGTCTTTATCGTTTCGTTTATAGGCACCGAGTTCGAGGTTCTCAAGGACAGTCATATCTGGGAAGATGAGCCGTCCTTCTGGTACCTGTGAGATGCCGAGTACGACGCGATCTTCTGCTGAAGTCTGGGTTATATCTTGTCCCTCGAATTGTATATCGCCGTCAACCGGTGTATGAATACCGGAAACGGTCATGAGTGTGGTCGATTTTCCGGCACCGTTTGCGCCGATCAAGCAGACCATCTCACCGGCGTTAACGGTCAGTGAGATGCCGCGTACAGCTCGGATATTGCCGTAATAGGTATGAATGTCTCTAAGTTCAAGCATAATATTGGTTGTCAGTTGTCAGTTATCAGTTAACAGTTGTCAGTTTTTGGTTCTGACAGTCCTTATTAAAGCAGCTAACATCTTCTTTACATTAACAATTGTGTCAATTGCTTGACATACTGATCGTCACCGATATACTTCAGGTCGTGAGCGAGAATAAGGTTTTCGCAGAAAATCTTACTGTTAACTGAGTACTGAAAACTATTCATCCGCTACACCGAGGTAGGCTTCGATGACGCGTTCGTCGTTCTGTACGTCTGCCGGTTCGCCTTCACTGATCTTCTCGCCGTGATCTAAAACCGTTACCCAATCCGAGATTTGCATGACGAGTTTGACATCGTGTTCAATGAGGAGTACAGTAACACGCTGTTCACGTATCGCATAGATGAGCTCAATGAGTTCCTGTGTTTCTTGCGGGTTCATTCCGGCGGCGGGTTCATCAAGGAGTATGAGTTTCGGTTCAGTCGCCAACGCGCGCGCGATCTCGACGCGGCGTTGGTCGCCGTAGGAGAGGTTACCGGCTGTCTGATCACTCAGGTCATCTAACCCGACGAATGTCAACATCTCGTGTGCGCGTTCGGTAATCGCTGCCTCCTCCGATGTCTGACGCTGCGTACGGAAGACTGCACCGATGAAGGTACTTTTCGTTCTTGGATGTCTCCCAATCTTGACGTTATCGAGGACTGTGAGGTCCGTGAAGAGTCGTATATTTTGGAAGGTTCGACCGATACCGAGTGCCGTGACTTCGTCCGGTCGTAGCCCAGAAATCGGTTCACCTAAGAATTCGACAGTGCCGAATGTCGGTTTATCGAGTCCTGTGACGCAGTTAAAGAGTGTCGTTTTGCCGGCACCGTTGGGGCCGATCAGGCTGAAGATTTGTCCCGGATGCACCGCCATGGTCACTTCGGACAAGGCAATAACACCACCATAGTGCCGACTAAGCCCATTCGTCGCAAGCAGCCGTATAGACGTATTTTCCATTATTGTCTCCTCATCAAGGTCTATATCTTTAAGTATACTTTAATTAAAAGGTGTAAGTCAATTGGTTTTTTGATAGTTGTCAGTTGTTAGTACGGTTTTTCTGCGAAAAACCTTTAACTGCGTACTCGCTAACTGACAACTGATAACCATTCCTTCTGATAACCATTTTGACATCTGCTGCTATATGTGCTATACTTTAATTAACTAAACTTTGGACATTTTTTAGTCATAGCACTCCGCTGGAGTGCAAGAATATCTACACCCTATTTCTATAGACATATCACGCCTCTGGCGTGAGAATGTAGTCTCGAAACAGACGTATAATCTATACGCGTAAAGTATTGGCGAAAAAAATCGTACTGACAACTGACAACTGACAACTGACAACTACTATGAAAACTGCACTCGAATACTGGTTAGCACTCGCCTCCGTTGAAGGGCTCGGTAGCGTCCGAATTCGGAGGCTCATCGCACGTTTCGGGAGCGCACAGGCGATCTTCGAGGCAGAACTGCCAGAAATCGCACGTCTGCCCTCTTTCAACCCGGTCCTCGCTTCCCGGATCCTGACAGTCGCTGGTAACTTCGCGCCGCTGCGACAAAGACTTGACGCGCTCAAGGCACAAGAGGTTAGAGTGATATGCCCGGAAGATGAGACCTATCCCCCACAACTCAAAGTACTGCCCGACGCGCCCGGTATCCTCTGCAGCGTCGGTACATTAACCGATCTCAGTGAACGGTGCGTGGCGATCGTCGGCACGAGAGAACCGACTGCCGAAGGCATCCAACTGACGCTTTCACTCGCGACGCAGCTCGCACTCGCCGGATTCACTGTCGTCAGTGGACTCGCGACCGGTGTCGATGCTTATGCGCACGCCGGTGCCCTCGCCGGAATGGGTAAAACTGTCGGTGTTGTCGGTAGCGACCTCTTGGCGATCTATCCAGCTCGGAATAACCCGCTCGCCACAAAAATTTATGAACACGGCTGCCTATTTTCCGAACACCCGTTCCCCACAACACCTTCGCCGGGCAACCTTATCCAGCGCAACCGTATCATTAGCGGACTCTCTATGGCGACAATCGTCATAGAAGCATTGAAAACCGGCGGTGCCATGCACACGGCAGAATACGCGCAGCGTCAAGGCAGAAAAGTCCTCACATGCAGATGGGAGACACAGCACCCCTTAAGTGAAGGCCCCCGCGAACTGATCCGCACCGGTGCCGTCCCGTTCGGGCCCACAGAAGTCGATAAAGTCATCGATATGTTGACGCATCCAGAACGCCTCGAAACATACAGCAGCAGTGCCGCTACCGAACAGATAGGACTGTTTGAAACAGAACACAGTTAACGGTCTTCAGTCCGGTGCCTGCGTCGTCTTTCGGTTTTCAGTACTCAGTTATACTTTCTCGGAATTACAAGAAAAGCAACCACCCTAAAGCATCTCTTAACTGAAAACTGACAACTGAAAGGTTTTCGCAGAAAACCGTACTGAAAACTATTAAAAAATTTATTGCTTTTTTTTTCAATTTATAGTATACTATATAATGTCCTTAAACTTGATTGTTACAAACGTGTACCTTATTTTGCTTGACATCGTTTAAATTTAAGGTAAAATTATACGAAATATGAAGTTTTCTCTTGACAAAAGAGATGAATTTTCGTATAATTAGCAAAAATCCGTATTTTAACCTTTACAAAGTTTGCACTTTTTGCTAAACTTTGAGGTACTCGTTTAGACATTAGACTTTCGGGTGAGGCATTTAGCACCACCGATTCTACTTTCGGCGTTAACTGCTCTCACGAAATTCTGTTCTCAACGTATTAGTTTGCTCTCAACGCTTTGCGTCAAGGACAACGAACGAAATAGCCCTACGTTACTCAACTTAACGAGAATATAATCGTGTGTTCTATCAGGTGTTGAAACGTATACTCAACATCAGAAACGGAACCAGAAGTTTCCTAAGGACGCGTTTTCGTAAACGTCTTTATGAAAACCGAAAGTTTTTACGGCACCCAATCCGAAGGGTGTATTTTGATAAACCTACAATTTTTTAAGGAGTTAACTCTAATGGCAAAATTGTTTAGAACCTTCGCTTTAGTATTTGCAGCCTTGTTCGCCCTTTCGCTCATAGTCGGTTGCGGCGGTGATGAGGATGATGATGGTGGAGAAGCACCAGCAGCTTCTTTCTCAAATGCGACACCCGCGAGCGGTGACCTCGCATCGAATGGCACAATCACTGTTACCTTTGATAATGACCCCGGCGATGTAACGGCAAGTCCCGCGGGGACCGTCGCAGGTTCCGGTAAATCCCGTACAATCTCGGGTCCGTTCCCTGAAGGTGCTTTGGCACTCACGCTGAGTTGGACAAACGGTGATGGCAGCCATACGCTTAACTATACTGTCACTGCCCCAGATACTACAGCACCGACCGTCACAGGCGGAACCGTCTCCCATGGTGACGAAGATGTTGATCCCGCAGAAATCAATGACGGCGGAATCGAAATTACCTTCAGTGAAGAAGTCAGTGGTAATATCGCCCTACAGACCGAAGCCGGAGACAACGTTGGCTGGCTCGGTAATGTTGATGGCACAACTGGCACACTCGAACTCGTCGCAGGTAAAGAGATCGGCAATGAGACGACTTATGTTATTAAAGGTACTGTCTCCGACGGCGCCGGTAACGAACTTGCTGTCGAAATTACCTTCACAACCGCAGCTAAAGAGTAAATTTGAGGCTATTTCGATAACAAGGCAGCGTATTTCTAATACGCTGCCTTTTTTTTGAAATAGTTATCAGTACGCAGTTAAAGAGGCACCTTACCCCTCCATTTTTCCATTTACACAATTTCTGCATTAATGCTATAATACATCAAAAATCGGAAAAGTAGGAGCGAGTGTTTTTGCTGGGGTGTTTCTTACGCTCGCGATCTTCAGACTGCCAAAAACCGACAACTGTTAACTGAAAGGTTTTCGCAGAAAACCGCACTAATAGCCATTTTTTTTGAACGGTTTGAGAAAAATTGTTGTCTAACCAATTAGTCAGTCAGAAACCTTGAGGAGTAAAGTTCGGTGGATAGAACGGAAGCCTTACTCATTGCCGATCTCTGTGAAGGTGACGAGACAGCATTGGCACCTTTGATCGAAAGATACAAACGGATGGTCTATCGCCTCGCGGTGCAGATTACCAAGAACCGCGCCGATGCCGACGATGTCATGCAAGAGACCTTTATTAAGGTCTACCGCTCGATTCACACCTTCCGAAAGGATGCCACTTTCGAGACGTGGCTCTATCGGATTGCTGTGAATGAGGCACTCAACTTTGTCAGACGTAGAGATCGTCGCCGAGAATGCTCGCTCGAAACTTCTGCGGAATCGGAATACGAGTTGACTGTCCGTCAGAATGCACAGGTTGCGAACGATCCGCATGCGCAAGCAGAAAAATCCGAACTCCGGCAACACGTTACAGCCGCGGTGAACAGTTTACCGCTTAAACACCGGACAGTCGTTATCCTTCATGAGTTTGAAGGGCTCACGCACGCGGAAATTGCGTCAATCCTTAATTGCTCGGAAGGGACAGTCCGTTCACGGTTACACTATGCGCGTAAGAAACTCCGAATACTGCTCAAGCCGTATATGGATGCCAGAACACTCTAATTGGAAGCCCATAGCCTCGTGGAGAAAACCGATGAGATCCAAATGTCAGAAAATAGAACGCCTTATATCTGACTATATAGACGGCAGGCTACCCGAACAGCAAGCTGCCGACGTGACATCACATATCTATTCTTGCGGGTCGTGCAAACGAGAGGTCACGGAGTTAAGAAAGACGAAGCACCTTCTTAAAAACTTCTACATCGAACCAGAAGCCCCGGACATCTACTACGCTCAGTTTGCGACGCGACTTCAGCAACGCATTGAAGAGAGCGCGCCGACAGCCCCGCATCAGCGGATCGCTGCGGCTGTGACGCGTTTCGGTTGGCAGCTGCGGACACAGGTGTACCGATACACCGACTACTTCCGACTTAGCAGATTCATCTCCATTAGACAACACGCAGTCCCTTATTACGTACTCGGATTAACAATGTTGATGTTAATCGCGACACCGTTCCTGCTCACACATTTTCCATTAGAAAATCGGAACGAATATGCCAACTCGCCATCTACCGCCGTACACAACGCGGTAACGTTGGCAGCCGATCAGGAGAATGCTGCATCACACAGCATCAACACACGCCGAAATCTCAACAGTGAACGGACGACGGAAACACCTGTCGTAGATTCCGGCTCCGACATCTGGAAATTCACCAACGACCGCGTCGTAGATGGTTATATCTTTACCACCCTGGAGAAAAAGGATTCCGATAAGGTACCGAGCGTCGCGTTAGATATCGATTCCGAATTACTCACCTATGCTGAATTCCCAGCACAAGACGCAACTTCGGAACGGCTAACCGGTCGAGATGTACTCACCGATAGACGGTATGCACTCCTGCTGCTACGTGGTATCAATACAAGTCAGCAGGCACGCCAAGAGTACCAACGGAAACGGAGCGAATTCAGAGGATTTTCACACAAATTGTTAGACGTACCGCTCGAAATGATGTCTGTCGAAGTCGGATACGATCTGATAGAATTATAGCAATTAGCAGTCAGCAGTCAGCAGTCAGCCAGAGAGTATAACTTCATCAGAAATCTCTTGCTGAAAGCCGAGAGCTGATAGCCGAAAGCCATTCTTGCCGATGGTTTCCGAAAACCATCTTGCTGATTGCCGATTGCTGATGGCTGATGGCTAATTAACATCTAATTTCGTAGGCGTGCTTTCCGCTCGCCGATGTAAACAAGGAGAACATAATGAACCCAAGGATTTTGGGAATTATCGGAGGTCTCGCTTTAATTATCGCCCTCCTTTCTCCCTTCATGATGGGTAGTTCCAAAAAGGTTGAGCAGCTCTACAACGACGCTGAAGACCTGTTCGGACAGGCAGATTATGAAGGTGCGATTGCTAAGTATAACGAGGCTCTCGAAGAATCAACGAAGCGTGGTGTGAAGACCGAAGTTATTGACAAGGACTTCCCGACGCTCGGTAACTTTAGGATCGCGGTCAGTTACTCGCGTCTCGCTGAACAGTCCGGCGATGTCAATCACTACGACACCGCGATTGAATACATTGAAAAGGTCGCACCGACGGCGACAGTTCCGAAACACCAAGAGGGTTTAACCTATCTCTGGGGACATATCCTCTACCGGACAGAGCAGTTTGAACTCGCTGAGCCGAAATTCATGCAGCTCATCGAAAACTTCCCGAACAGCCTTTTCGTCGAAAATGCTTGGTACGGTATCGGGCAGCTGAATTACAAACTTCAGAACTACGAAGACTCAAGACAGGCGTTCAAAGCCGTACTTGACGGATTCCCGAACTCCGATTTTAAGGACGACGCGCAGCACCTTATCGCGCAGTCGTTCCTCAATGAATCCAATTACGAGCAGGCGTATCAAGAATTCGATAAGATCGCAACAGAGGAATATAAGAACTACCCAGAATTGCAAGCGGAAGCGATGTACAAAGCCGCTTTCAGCTTGAACCAACTCGGTCGAGACGATGAAGCGATCGGTCGGTATACGAACTTCATCACGCAGTTCCCAGAAAGCCAGCTTGTTACGGCGGCGTACTTCGACCAAGGCGCGATTTACGCACGGCAAAAAGACTATGACAACGCACGCGTGAACTACGAGTTAGCCCTCCAAAATACCGCTGACCGAGCCGTCCAAGCCGACATCCAGTCGGAAATCGGACGCACATATTCGGATCAGGGCGATTACGAAAACGCTATCGTCTCCTACAATTTGCTGCTGACAGAATATCCTGAGAGCGAATTCATTGCAGAAGCGAAGATCGGTATCGCTGATAGCCACTTCAGTTTAGAAAACTGGAGCGAGGCGACCGTTGCTTACGAACGTGTTATCAACGAACACCCGGAAGAGACCGATTATATCCCGTTCTCCTCATACCGGATCGGCGAAGCGTACTACAATCTTGGGACGGCACAGCGGACGAGTGGCGATATAGATGAGGGGATGGCGACACTCGAACTTTCCTTACAGTGGTACCAGAAAACGATTGACGACTTCCCGCAGGACCCTGTTGCCCCGCACGCGCTGTACGGCGCGATCTGGGCACTCAACGATCTCGGACGGCAGGAAGAACTCGAAACAGTCGCTCGTGAGTTCATCGAAAAAAACAAAAACGACAACGAATTCGACATCCTCGCTGCTGAAGTCCAACTCCGCTTCGCAGACATCAAACGGACGGAGTTCAAACAGTACGCCGAAGCCGCTCAAGAATATGCGAAGTTGTGGGAATATCGGGATTTGCCGAAGTTCCATCTCGTCAAACTGATGGGTAAATTCTTTGAAGGACGCTCCTACTATGAAGCCGCGAAACCTGAAGGCTACGTAGAAGGTGATCCGGGTGAAGGCTTCAATACAGAATATCTCCAGAAGTCTGTCGCGGCGTATCAAGAGGCGGTGGCTAAGTTTAACGACGATGCCTTCCTCCCCGGGGTCGCGGAAGAACGGTACGATGACTTCAGCGAACGTGGTGCACAGGTGGAAGCCTGCACCATGAACGAAGCACTCTCACACGAGATGCTCGGCAGCTGGCAGCAAGCACGCGAGCGGTACGCCTCGATCCCAGAGACGAGTGAATACTACGAACGCGCGCTCCTGCTTATCGCGAACAGCCACGTCAAAGAAGGCGATAAAGAGGGCGCGATTAGCTATTACAACTCGATTTTAGATAAACTCGCTGATGCCGATAACCGCTCCTTAGCGGAAATCAAACTCGCTGACCTGCTTCGTGCAGAGGAACGGTTCGAGGAAGCAGCTGTCCAGTATCAAGCTGTGGTTGCCGGTAACCCGACAGGTGAATACGCGGACGATGCACTGTACCTCGTCGGTCTCTGCTACTACCAAGCGGCATCCGAGAAACCGGAACTTTTGGAACCCTCCGAAACCGCTTTCAAACGTGTCATCGCGGACTACGGCGACAGTCCGAACGCTATTGAGGCTTATTACGGATTGGCACTCGCCTATCGCGATGCTGCACAGAAGCAGAACCAAACCGATAAATGGCCCCTCATCCTCGAACTCGTTGATGAGGCAAACACGAAGTTCGCTGGAAGCGACGACGAACTGGTTCTCAAAACGCTCGGACACATCGAACTCGTCAAAGCGACCGCGATCGAAAATTCGAGTGAAGATGTCGATACGGATATGCTCGTGGCTTCTCTGAAACGGATTGTTGAAAACACCGGTACACAGGAAGAAGCGCGCAGCCGTACACAGTTGAAGATTGGACATACCTACTACAGCGCGAAACGCTACGACGAGGCACTCGCGGAATACCTGCTCTTTGTAGAATTGTTCCCGAACAGTGAACTTGCCCCGAACGCGCAATACCAAGCAGCGGTCTGTCACTATCAAATTTCGCAAGCCGCGACCGATGCCGGTAGCAAGCAGCTGAGTCTTCAGAATACCGTCAGTGCCGCTGAAAAAGTTGCTACGCTCACAAACGATGCGGACAACCTGATTAGTGCAAATTACACCGCTGGGTTAGCGTTTTTAGGGTTGGAGAACCCGAAAGGCGCGGCGGATGCGTTCCGAAAAGTGACGGCGTTGGAAGGTCAAACCGAAGATGAAGCCCGGAAAACGCTCGTCTTCCAAGCACATTCACGGCTTGCTGAACTCAACGGCACGCTCGGCGACCACGCCGCGGCCGTCCAGGAGTATCAGTACATCATCGAAAATACCGAAGATGCTGACCTGAAAGGACGCTCCTATTTCGCGATGGCTTACGCGCAAGAGGAACAACTCAACGCGCATCAGGAAGCATTGATGAGTTATCAGAACGCCATCGAATTGGTAACGGACCCGCTCACCAGAGCACAATCCTACTACCGCATGGGTCTGATTTATCAAGACGATCTGAAACAGCCCGATAAAGCGTTGGAAGTCTTCCAAACGCTCGTCGGCGAATACAGCGGTTCAGACAATACGAGCGTCGCCTCAATGGTGGCTGATGCTGGTATCCGGCGTTCAACCCTCTACGTCGAATTGGGACGTTTAGACGAAGCGATCGCGGAAGCCACGGAAGCACTCACTCGGACGAAGGGCAACCCGAATGCAAGTGTGGCGGAGAAAGCCGCTGCACAATATAACCTCGGTTTCCTCTATTCCGATAAAGCGCGCTCGGTTTTCCCTTCCGGCGAAGGAGCATCGACGAAACCGTACATCGAAACGAGTCGTCAAGCCGCAACGACCTTCTTTGAAGTCAGTACAATCGCGGCACCGGTTGAACAAGCAAATAAGGAGACGGTTATTCCGTATGTCCAGAATTCGCTGTTCCAAGCCGGTCAGATTTATTATTCTGTCGGTGTAGGGTTCAAATACTCCGAAGACCCGACGCAGCTGCCGCCGGACTTAGTCAATAGCTTGAAACCTCTCTCACAATTCGTGCAGTACGCTGATCAGGGTATCTTCCCAGGGTCAAACAGCCTGACGAAAAACGTTGAGACCGCTCTCAATTACATGGCTGGTGCCAATTTTGAGCTTGGCAGGATGCAGGTCGGTATAGACGGTGAGATGTCTGAGGCAGCGGTCAACTACTTTGTCGCTTCTGCGGATGTGTTCCGCGATATGGTGCGTCGCTATCCGAACGCCGCGGACGCAGCGTTCTGGCAGTACCACGTCGGTGAATCCTATTTCGCTGCACAGCAATTCGAGAAAGCCATCGAAGAATACGACAAGGTCCGCCAAGTGAATAAGAATCATAAGAGCGCGCCTGAGTCGTTGTATGCGATCTCGACATGCGCCCAACTGCTCAGCGAAGCCGCCGTAGAAGCAGGCGATGCCGAAGCAGAGCAACAGTGGTACGACAGGCTGTTCGCTGCTAACGAGGTACTCGCCGCTGAATATCCAGAAAGCGCCTACACTGCCGATGCCCTTATCAACATCGGTAACAAGTACTTCAACGCCGGCTCAGAGGAAGGTATTGAGCAATCCGAACGTATCCGTCTCTATCAAGAGGCGATATCTCACTACCAGAGAGCGATCGATACCCCCGGCATCGGGGCCGAATCGAAATCGACAGCGCAAGGCTATCTCAACGATACCGCTAACGCGCTGGCTTACTACGAGTACGATCAGGCAGACAAGATGCTAAACGAAGGGAAACTCGCCAGGGATGACGAACAGAAAACGCAGATTGAAGCCTCCATCGCAGCGTTCCAGAAGATTATTGAAGCGTATCCGACCAGCACGTACGCGGATCTCGGCCTCGTACAGATCGGTGAAGGATACATGGTATTAGCAGATAGCGATGACGCTTACTTCAATGACGCGTTGGAGTATTTCAACCGTTTGTGGGCGAAATACGAAACCACTCCACCTCCGGACTCAAAAGTTAACAACGCACTCACGTACGCACAAAGCCAAGTTCAGGTAATCTTGAGTTACATGCAGGCGAATAATTTGGAAATACGTGAAGGTGTTACCCGCGGTGGCGGCGGTGGTGGTGAGTAATCATTAAAGGCGGGATTACAAACCCCGCCTGCAAATAGGCAACAAACCAAAAGGGGATGCCGTCAGGCATCCCCTCTCTTATGTGCTCTCCTCAATCAAATCCCCTAAGGAGTAATCTAAAAAGTGTATGATGAATTAATAGTTCCGCCGCGCGTGCTACTCGGCCCCGGACCGAGTGAGGCAAACGCGCGGGTACTTAAAGCGATGACGACCCCGATGTTGGGGTACTTAGATACCAAATTCGTTGAAGTGATGGATGACACGGTGGCACTGCTTCGCCAAGTCTTCGGCACAACAAACAAACTGACCCTTCCTGTCTCAGGCACCGGCACTGCCGGGATGGAAGCCGCACTCGCCAACGTCATCGAACCCGGTGACGGTGTTGTTGTCGGTATCAACGGCTATTTCGGCGAGCGAATCGCTGACATCGCCACACGGTGCGGTGGCACCGTTACAACGGTAGAAGCGGAATGGGGAACACATATCCCTGCCGAAAGAATTGCAGAAGCCGTTGCGAAAACGGATACACTGAAACTTGTCGCACTCGTCCACGCAGAGACTTCTACCGGTATCCTCCAACCGCTAACGGATGCGATTGAGATTACGCGCGATAGTGGCGCCCTCTTCCTCGCCGATTGTGTGACATCCCTCGGTGGACAACCTGTCGACATGGATGCACGCGGCATCGATATCGCATACAGCTGTACCCAAAAATGTCTCGCCGCACCCCCCGGACTCTCGCCTATCAGTTTCAGTGAACGCGCCGTTGAGGTAATCCGAAATCGAAAAACACCGATTCAGAGCTTTTATCTCGATATGACGCTCTTGGAAAAATACTGGCACGGTGAAACACGCGGCTACCATCACACCGTCTCTATGTCAATGATCTATGCATTACGGGAAGCGTTACGCGTCGTCTTAGAAGAGGGATTGGCAGCTCGCTATGCACGGCACGAACTTAACGCGCGCGCACTTCTCGCCGGCGCAGCAGCGATCAATCTACAACCGGCAGCGGAAGCTGGATACCGCGCCCCGATGCTCACAACGCTCCGTATCCCAGAAGGCATCAATGACGCAACTATTCGGAAACAACTCATTACAGACTACGGAATAGAAATCGGTGCAGGATTAGGCATCTTTGGCGGAAAAGCGTGGCGGATCGGATTGATGGGTGAATCTGCCAATGAACGGAATGTAATGCTTGTCCTCAACGCATTGGAGAAGTTACTGATCGCGTCCGGACACAACGTGGAACCGGGAACTGCGGCGCGGGCCGCAGCGCAGGTGTATTAGTTAATTGCTATTCCCACTCAATGGTGCTGGGCGGCTTTGAACTTATATCGTAAACGACACGATTGATGCCTTGAACCTCGTTGATAATCCTGTTAGAGATGCGTGCAAGTAGGTCCGCGGGTATGCGTGCCCAATCGGCTGTCATCGCGTCGCTACTCGTGACGGCACGGAGTGCAGCGACGTTCTCATAGGTTCGTGCATCGCCCATCACCCCGACACTCCTCACCGGCAGCAGTACAACCAATGCCTGCCAAATATCGTTGTATAACCCTGCCGCCTTAATTTCCGAGATAAAAATCGCATCCGCGGCACGGAGTACCTCCAAACGTTCGTACGTCACCTCACCTAAGACGCGGACAGCGAGTCCGGGTCCTGGAAACGGATGACGTCCGAGGACATCGGATGGCACATTCAATTCAGCACCGACCGCGCGCACCTCATCCTTAAAAAGTTCTCGGAACGGCTCAAGCAGCTCAAACGGCATGTCAGACGGCAGCCCCCCGACGTTATGATGCGTCTTGATTGTCGCAGAAGGCCCCTTCACAGAAACACTCTCAATGACATCAGGGTAGAGTGTCCCCTGTGCGAGAAAACGGAAATCGTGTCCTATATCTGCGACTGCGCCCTTGAAGGTTTCAATGAATTGCGCCCCGATGACCTTCCGTTTCTTCTCTGGATCAGTGATACCGACCAACGCATCGAGAAACGGTGCGACGGCATCTATAGCAATCAAGGGGATGCCGATCTTCTTGCAAGTCTCAACGACCTCAGTAGCCTCATTTTTTCGGAGCAATCCGTTATCAACAAAGACGGATACAAGTGCGTCGCCGATAGCTCGATGGAGGAGCGTCGCCAGCACCATAGAATCGATTCCACCACTGACGGCACAGAGGACGCGCGCATCTGCGACCCGTTCCTGTATTTGTGCCGTCGCGCGTGCGACGAAAGCCCGCATCGTCCAGGTACTGCGGCATCCACAAATCTTGCGTGCGAAGTTCGCCAAAATCCGATCCGCATCTTGTGTATGCTCGACCTCCGGGTGAAACTGCAAGCCGTAAAACCCGCGCGCCGTATTCGCCATAGCGGCGACAGGGGCGTTCTCTGTCTTAGCGATGATCTGGAACCCCGCCGGCGGCACCTCAATCCGATCCCCGTGACTCATCCATGCCGGAAAGTTCGAGGCGAGTCCTGAAAATAGGGGGTCGGTGCCGCTGAGTACCTGAAGCGGTGCGTGTCCATATTCCCGCTCGGCAGCAGGATGCACCTTTCCGCCAGTTAAGAGTGCCGCCATGAGCTGCATACCGTAGCAGATACCCAAGACCGGTACGCCGAGTTCAAACAGTTTCGGATCAACCCTCGGGGCCTTCGCGTTATAGACGCTTGAGGGACCGCCACTGAGAATGACCCCTTTCGGCGCGATGGCTTTGATCTCCCGTAACGTTAAGGTATACGGATGGATTTCGCAGTAGACGTTCTGTTCGCGTACCCGCCGCGCAATGAGCTGCGTGTATTGCGAACCGAAGTCCAAAATAAGAAGGGTCTCTTGCCGTGTTGATACACTGTCACTGGTGTAACTCATATCTCAATAGACGGCAGACGATCTATCGATCAACGCCGTTTCTTTGCGGGTTAGGCACCGTTTCGCGGCCGACGATACTGCCGGTCTGCGAATCGAAAATTACGCCATAGGATCCGGGAGGCGCGAAATCAATATCGCTCAACATCGCTAAACCTGTGTTCGCATCCTCTAAATAGTAAAACCCCTGATACGCGTGGCCCGGTGTGTCGATACACCGTACATGGTAACAGTGGTTGTGGAACTGAATCGTATTCCCGTAAATGATAATATACCTGTCTCCAAACAGGCTCATTGCGATCTGATTGACGACATAAGGGTCCACGTTTTGCACGATACTTTAATTTGTTTTGATGATAATATCAATCCTGCGGTTTCGTTCCTCTTTATCGTGTCCTTCACTTGCAATAGGTTGCGTCTCGCCTAATCCTTCCGCCGTAATCCGGTTTGCATCGACCCGCCCTTCATCAATAAGATACTTCTTAATTGTATCGGCGCGTCCCATACTCAAATTTTTCAATACGTTCGCAGTGCCCAAAGAACTCGTGTGTACTTCAATATGGACCGGATAAGCATCGAATCCCGCTGTTCGTAGGACCTTCGCAAGTCCGGAAAAGGTTCGGAAAAACTCTTTCTGAATCTGCGTGCTGCCGTGTGCGAAAACGTTGCCATTAATACGGACGAGTACGCTATTGCGCCGTTCTATGACATTGGTGACCTTCGGGACCCGTCTTGAAGCGGCGACGAGGTCCGACTTCGCCGATGTCACTTGTACCGCATTTGCAATGGCGCGCTGCAGGTAATCTTCCGCCTCTTTAGAGGCATCAATAGCGGTCTGATATTCCTTAGATGCGAATGCTGATATGGCTTTTTCATAGGCCGAATTAGCGAGTTTATAGAGCTGCGGTTCCAATTGGGGTACTTGGGTCTCCGCCTGTGCCGAAATTTTTTTCCCGACACCCTCAACTGCCTCTTCAGCGCGTGCGATCAGCGCGCTTAATTCCTGTTGCGCGCGTTGCTGATATTCTTTTGTCTCTGCCGTTGCGACAGCTGCTTCAGCCACCCGCTGCGCTTGTTCAGCCGACTGCTTCGCCTGTTCATAACGGCCGACATCAAATCGCTGTTTCGCTTGTTGCAGCTGCGTACTCGCTTCTTGGAACTGTTTCGGTGAATGCTGGACAGCATTGAGGATTTGCGCACGTTGGAGGATGACCTCTACTTTCGCAATCTCGATCCGAGCGTCCATTTCTGCTGCCGCCTCTGCTTGCCGATTTTGTGCTGCTAATTGGTAAAGCCCGTTTGCAAGCGTCTCTGCATTAGCGATAGCATCCTCTGCTTCGGTAAATGCGCCCCGTTCAATGAGACCGAAGGCAGACGCAATCGCCGCTTGGGTCCGCTCATAATCTGCGGTACTTGTAATAGGGGAGTGGATTTCCGCTGCGATATTCGCAAGCGACTCGGCGATTCTTATAGGCGTGCGCAATTTGGCTTGGCGCAGCTGCGTCTCTAAATCAGCGATCTCTTTTGAAAGTTTCGTCCGCTGTTCTTCACCGCTATCACGTGCACTGCGGGCGCGAGCGAGTTGTACCTCCGTGATCGCCTGATGGAGACGCGCAATTTCAAGTTCGTGTTCATGCGCCGTAATGATCTGTTGATATATCTGTTCCCGGACATCAACGGCTTGCTGACGGGCGTGACGTTGTCGTGTTTTCGCAATAGCGATCTGTGCGACCAACTCCGCTTGAGATGCGAACTCCGCACTTTGCGCGAGGTCCCCTTTCTCATAAGAATCACGTGCGAAACTCAGGAGTTTCACGGCACGTCCGAATTCCTCTGGTACCAAAGACTCCGCTTCCGATGTCGCTGCATCGTTAATCGCCTGCTGCGCGTCTTGTAACTGCGTCTCAAGCACAATTTCATTAATCTCTGGCTTCGCACACCCAAAAACGACAAGGCAAGTACAGAAAAATAACCATCCGTAGAATTTCATCACTTCACCCTCAAACATACAGGTAAACTTTCTTAGTCGCTTCGTAAGGCATCAAATTCTTCTCTCGCGACCTCAAGCCGCTGGCGTACTTCAGCGACGTTTTCCTCACTGAGCGTCAGTTGTGCCTGTGCTTCTTTAAGGATCGCCTCTTCACCAAGTGCGATGGCGGTCTCCGTTGCGATTCGTGCGTGGAGATATGCGCGGAGTGCCTTTCGATAGGCGCGTTCCGCATCGCCGGCATTCATAGCGTCCTCAGCCGTAACCAACATCTCCTGTGCGGCATAGAACGATGTGCTCGCCGATTCCTGCGCGCCTGCAGCATCCGCGGACGTGATTGCCACGTTCGCGTTTTGCATCGTCTCAAGGGCGAGTTGTTGTAATTCGCCACCGCAGCCGAGTACCATTGTCATCGCAATGAAACAGATTGCACATCTCATATCGGTTCCCTTATTTAATTCGCATCAAAAGTGTGTGAACTTATTGGTGTTTTAGATTAAAAAAGCCTCGCTTGGGCGGTGCGCGATGCGACGCCCTAAGGCAAGGCTTCTGGTCATTCGTTCCCGGTGCGGATGCCCGCGCTAATATTCAGGACACTCCGTATAGACGCTCACCTTCCGGCGATATTTGTCTTTCCGCTCGAACCATACATACCCATCAATTTTCGAGTAAAGTGTATAGTCGTTTCCGAGCCCGACATTGTTCCCGGCATGTATGTGTGTCCCGCGCTGTCGAGCAAGGATGCTCCCTGCAGTGACAAAACTGCCAGAAAACTTTTTGACACCCAGCCGTTTACCGATCGAGTCGCGTCCGTTCCGAGTACTTCCGCCACCTTTCTTATGAGCCATTACATTCTTCCTCCACCGCACCAATCGCGGTAATTTTCACCCGTGTAAATGATTGACGGTGCCCTAATTTACGTTTATACCCCTTACGCCGTTTCGATTTGAACACAACTATCTTTTTCGCGCGTGCCTGTTGAACGACTTCACCCGTAACAGCCGTGTTTTCAAGATAAGGCGAGCCGGCTTGTAACTGACCGTCATCATCAACGACAGCCAAGACAGACGGGAATGTAACGCTTTCGCCGACATCTGCATCGAGTTTTTCAACATCAATCAGATTCCCGACTTCTACACGGTGCTGTTTCCCGCCGCTCGCAAAAACTGCATACATTTTTCAAAATCACTCCTTTCTCCTTAAATTATACCGCAAAAACGCCCCAATGTCAACTTAGATTGACATTTTGTTTACGACGATTTCGTTTTCGGTTCAATCCAAAAATATCTCTTCACCGTCACTGACGAAAATGCGATAATCTTCGAGGTGCAGATCGGGGTCAGATTCGAGCGTTAAATCCAACTGCAACACCTTCTTAAGTTCCGCCAATTTATGCGACATCTGCGATTTAATATGCGAGACGACATAGTCGTTAGCAATCACACGCAATTTGGAGTGCTTCGTATGGCTATGTGCGGCTTTAATCGCACGCAGTAACTGAATGACAACCGTTTCAATAGAAAGCACTGTGCCGTGTCCATCGCAGTAAGGGCATTCTTCCTTCAGCAGCGTAGAGAGGCTTGGCCGGGTACGTTGGCGCGTCATCTCAACCAAACCTAAGTCTGAGAAGTGGAGGATGTTGGTTCGGGCACGGTCCTTGCGGAGCGCCTCCTGTAGCATCTTAAAGACCCGCTTCCGGTGCGATGCCTCTTCCATATCAATGAAATCAACAACAATAATACCGCCAAGATCGCGGAGCTGAATTTGGCGGACGACTTCTTCAACCGCCTCAAGGTTAGCACTAAGGATGGTATTGTCTGGGTCAGATTTCCCGACAAACCGTCCGGTATTAACATCAATAGAGACCATGGCTTCGGTCTGTTGGATGATAATATGTCCACCGCATTTAAGCCATATTTTCTCACTGAGTGCTTCCTTGAGTGCGCGTTCTATGCCATAAGCCTCAAAGAGCGTTGGCGCAGCATCTTTATACAGCGATACCCTCGGTTTCAAGTCCGGCATAACAGAGGAGACATAATCCATCGTCTCCTGATACCCGCTCTTTGAGTCGATGAGGAGCTGCTTAACGTCCTTCGTCAACATATCTCGGACGATCCTATTCGTGAAGCTGAGGTCTTTGCTGATAAGGCAAGGTGCCGATTTCCGTCGTGCCCGTTCACAAACATCAACCCACTGTTTGATGAGGTAGCGGATTTCGGCTGCAAATTCGGATTCGCTTAAGCCCTCCGCTGCCGTCCGTATAATGAAACCGCCCTCAACATCTGCTTTAATCGTCTTCGCCATGTTGCGTAGCCTGTCCCGTTCAGTGGCAGACTCAATCCGTCGCGACACACCGATATTAGAGGAATTCGGCATGTAAACGACATAGCGTCCTGGGAGCGTTATGTTACTGGTGACGCGCGCCCCCTTTGTACCGATCGGCTCTTTTCCGACTTGTACGAGAAGTTCTTCTTTCCTTGAAATGAGATCGCTGATAAGAAACGGGAATCCACGTCCGCCACGTGACGATTTACCTAACTTCGCCTTTAAATCTAAGGTATCGGCACTCTTACTCACACCCCGGTTCCCATTAGAATTTTCATCATCCGTCTCATCTCCGTTAATACTCTCAAATTTGATGTCAGAAATATGTAAAAAAGCGTGGCGGTCTAACCCAATATCGACGAAAGCCACTTGCATTCCGGGTAAAACATTTTCGACTCTGCCCTTATAGAGATTGCCCAATGTCTGCGTTGCTGCTTTCCGCTCAATATAAATTTCATTCAGCACCCCCTCCTCAAGTACGCCACAGCGCGTTTCATACTCATCATCGGAAATAAGTATTTCCTTTTCCATTATTACCTCCAGTTGTGCCTTATCTGAAGCGGCACCACGGTTAATTGTCATGTCAAAATCGGCAGCATTTATCTCTATTCATCTGAACTTGCGAACTGCGTCTTAGAGCCTCGGTGTGAGTGTTACAACGGGTGTTATCAGTTCACCCATCGAAATCCCACCGTGCTGAAACCCTCCTTGAAACTGCCGTTTATATTTATAAAAATCGTTTGGATAGACGAAATAGTAATCGTCTTTTGCCAGAATATAGTTTTTACTTGCGGTTTCCGCGGGAAGTTTGTACGTCTCTGGATCACGGAGGTGCACGGCTTCGCTATCATCGCAGCCGAGGTTCGTCCCGATTTTGAACCGGAGGCTGGTGGTCGTCTCCCGATTCCCACGTGCACGGGTTGCCCGGTTGCAAAAGACGGACCCGTGGTCGCTCGTGAGGACGACAGTCGCGTTCTGTGCCGCAACCATCCGCAAAACCTCAAAAAGTACGGAATGCGAAAACCATGAACGCGCGAGTGCCCGAAAAGCAGACTCGTCCGGTGCAAGCTGCTGCAGTACATCCGACTGCGAACGCTGATGTGTTAGAATATCAACAAAGTTGACAACCAAGGTTGACAAACCGACACGTGTATTCGCAGCGACGCGTTTTTTGTAAGTATTTCCACCGCGGACATCGAAAATCTTGAAATATTGGGGGCTCGTTTTGAGTTTGATACCTCTGCACTTCAGATGTTCCGTAAGAAGTTGCCGCTCATAGCGATTCGTACTCGTATCGCCATCGGACTCCTCCTGCCAGTACTCGGGGTAGCGTTCCGCGATTTCCAGCGGAAACAACCCACTGAACAGTGCGTTCCGAGAATACATCGTAGCACTCGGTAAGATCGAAAAACTATATTGGCGGTCAATAGAAAAATAGGGGTATAAGAGTGATTCAACTGCCAGCCAGTGATCCAATCGGAAGCAGTCAACCACAATAAAATAGACAGATTTTCCGGCTTCAAGCAGTGGGATAACATGCCGGTCTAATACATTCACAGATAACGGCGGGGCATCTGGGCTGCCAGCGACCCAGTTTTGGTAATTCGCCTCCACAAAATCGGAGAATTCAGTATTGCACTCCTTCTTTTGTGCAAGATGCGTCTCTTCCAAGCCGCCATCGGCTAATTTATCAGACACTAAATCCCACTGCAACAACTTAACATAGATATCAACCCAATCTTGCCACGCCGGTGCTGCCTCCTTCGTAGAACGGATAGCATTGAAATCTGAGGTATACCGGCTCGGGATCTGATCCACGATGAGCTGCTGCTGATCAAGGACACGTTTGAGCGTCGAAACAATCTGCGCGACACCGATCGGTTTTACCAAGAAATCTGTTACCTGCTTGCCGAGAGCGACTTCAACAAACTGTTCATCACTGGATTGGGTGACAAGAATGACTGGGATTTGTGAGTTAACGATGCGGATTGCATCAAGCGTCGCCATTCCATCTTTACCGGGCATCACCTGGTCAAGTAGGACGGCACTATACTGCGTGTCGCCGTTCGTTAGAAGCGCGACACCGTCCTCGCCGTTCGTAACAGGCGTGACGGTATAACCGCGTTCACGTAGGACAAGAATGTGCGGCTGTAACGCCTCTATTTCATCGTCAATCCATAAAATGTGGTGGGACATACTAAAACTCATTCATACAGTTCAGTCGCGGTACGCCACCAAAATTAACTGAATTAGAAAAGTAAAACAAAAACCGGTATTCTGCTTCCTCTATAATCCTATGTTAATTCGGATTTACGCGACCGGCAACCGAATTTCAAAAGTCGTACCTTCGGGACTCGTCTTCACCATGCGGATGTCACCGCGATGATATTCGCGAATAATACGCTGTACCACTGTTAATCCGAGCCCCCATCCGTGTGTCTTCGTGGACATCCCCGGTTCAAAGATTTTTTGCTGATTTTTGCGGTCTATACCGCATCCATTGTCGGCATACCGTATCACAATATTCCTGGAGCGGTTATCGCACGTCGGTTCAATCTGAATCCATCCTTCTGTTTTATCCATAGCATCCAACGAATTGCGAATCAGGTTTTCAAACACCCAATGTAACAACTGTGCGTTTGCGAGGACAGGCGGCACCTCACGGTGTATCAATTGAATTTCAACGCGACGGCTGATATGTGGTAGCCGTTTTTCAAAATAAGTTCGGACTTCTTCAAATACTGCGTCTAAGTTCACTTCATTTAGGGGCGGCTGTGTGCCTATCATACCGAAGCGTGCCGTCGTTTTCTGCAAACGCTCCATGTCATTTTGCATACTTTCGGCAAGTTCAACGAGCGTTGCATCATTTTTCTCTCTGCTCCGTTCACGCAAGAGTTCCGTCCATGCGATCAGTGAAGAGATCGGTGTTCCGAGTTGATGCGCCGTCTCCTTAGCTAAACCTCCCCAAATTGCCGAATGTTCATAAGACTTTATCCGTTGATAGACCAAAAAACAGACGGCACCAAACACTAATAAGATTATCGGTACAATGAAAGGGACCACCAACCCATAGTAGGGTTTCCTCTCATAATAAAAGTAAAAACCGGATCCTTCTGATGTCGTCTCAATCTGAGACGACCCCGGTGCGTTCTGAACAAAGATCTCCGCTCGTTCACGTTCCTCGGTGGTTGCGTCTCGCGCTGTGACAATATCGCCCCATATCTGCCACTTCTGGGGTTTACCATCGGCATCGGTGATGACGAACGGCAGGTGCACGATTTCATCCGACGCAGCATCACCGTAATAGACATACCCATTGAGTTGGCGAACAGGAATATCTTTCGGCGGGTTCTTTTTTTTCATCCGCGCCAACGTCGATCGCAGCAAATCCCTTTCATCTATTGTCAACGAATTTTCGACATTTTCGTTGACAGTCATATCTAAACTATCAATTTTCGCTTCTAATTTCGGGTCAACCCCCCGCGTATCTAAGACATTACCTTCCGTATCTGTAATAATAAAAGAAAATGCGCGTGCCCTGTCTACAGCGAATGATTCCTGTTTGAAGAGGTCATTTAACTTCTGTTGTAACTCCAAATCTTTCACGCTCGGCAGTAAGACACCCAAATTGGCGAAAATATCTATTTGGGCATCAATATCGGCGTTGAGCTGCGAGATTTGCTGGTTATAATAGGCAAATCCAAATATCAGCATCCCCAAACCGACGACGAAGTAAACGAATATCAAACGCGTGGTCGTATACCTTGGAATAATTTGCCGATTCAACCACAACACGATCTTCCTCCGTACAAATCGGACACAAACCTCACCCTAATTAATACTATCATCTTTAAAAGGAAATTGCAAGTCTATTTATCTATTTTGTGTTAGCGAAACGGTATATCAATTGACTTTTTCTGGTAAATAAGGTAAAATAGACTTGGAATTATAAGGCGTATCTCCTGTGTTCCACTTCGTATTGAGGGTTTTCGCCTAAATAATGATATTGAGTTGAGTTTGCCCGATTTTTAGGATGTCAGAAACGTCTCCATTGACGCGAAACCTCGCAAATAAAGCGATCGTGGCATTAACCATCTCAACACTCTTAGAAACGATAATAG
>JAJDXV010000145.1 GCA_022823085.1 Candidatus Poribacteria bacterium | reverse complement strand
ATTCAATTGTACGATTTGGATCATGGTTTTGCTTTACATATGTGCCCGTTCTTAGGAAAGATCGCGAGCGCAGCTCGCTCCTACAGAGGAAGACGTATCCATATATATAAAGTGAATAGGTACAATTGAATGGCCCTGCATCTCAGGAGGAACAAATCATGAAAACGAAATTGTGTCTCTCCGTTCTGCTTTTAGTCGGTTTCGTAGTTACGATCACAATGATCCAGTCCGCAGCAGCCGAGGATCCCAGAGAGAAAATGGGGCTTGCGGCACTTTGGACGCTTGACAAAAACACCGTTCAAGGAAACGACGTTGAAGATGTTTTCGGAAAAAACGTCGGCAATATTATCGGCAAACCGAAACAAATTGACGGGTTTCGCAGTGAAGCACTCGATTTTGATGGTGCCGTTGATTTGATACGTATGACTGAGGACATCTTCTTCCCCTCTGTAACGATGGAAGCGATTATTAAGCCGACCCTCGGTACACGAAATCCGATCTATGACAAATACAACTACGGTATCCAGCTGCTTGATAACAACAATGTCGGCATCTGGATCCGAGCGGACACGGCAAACGCTGCGAAGCATTGGCCGTCCGCTTATGTCCCGTTTCCGACTGATGGCGAGTGGCATCATGTCGTCGGCGTTGTTGAGAGCGAAAAGTCCGTCCGCATCTACTTGGATGGTGAGTTGAAAAAGACGACTCCGGCACCCGATCCCATCAGTATCGCTTACGGTGCAGGTCAAAAGCCGACAATTGCTTATACACAGCACTTAGGCGGTATCTGGTACGCCGGTGCTATTGATGAGGTAGCGATTTTTGAAGGGGCGTTAAGTGATGAGGAAGTGAGGCGGTTGCATACATTGGCGTTGGCGGTTGAACCTATTGGAAAACTGGCGGTGACTTGGGGGGCACTCAAGCAGTCAATGTCTGAACGGAACTAATTTTGGAAAGTCCTATCCTTTTTCTTATTTCTGCAGGCGAGGTTTGCAACCTCGCCTTATTATTTTGGTATAGACTTAGTTACTTCACTTAAGTGAACGGAATATAGATGATTCGATCACGGAATTCGTCTTCGTGCGATGCACTGGCGATTAAGATTAGATCATCAAGAATTGCTCTCGTCGGCACACTGCTATTAATCATGATAATTCCTGGCACATGGTGTCCTGCTGCCAGATGGTCAGAAAGATGTTTTGGTATAGTATTCGGATCTTTTGTCACCAAGATAAAATTATTCTGTTCACACCACTTTAGAATTTCTGGGTCTTGGGTGCTTCTTGCGGGGGCACCTTCATCGCCAACCCTCAAGACCGTTAGTGATGGTTCATGGTAAAGCAATTGATCGCGGTAAGCTGGAGAAAGATTTTCGTCTATCAGATACCCACGCATCTTTACTCTTGCTCTTTTCTGGACGGAGAGGGTGCTGTGGAGTTATTCTTAGAGATGTTGGTGTGTGAATCATCAGATTTAGCCTGTTTCTCTGCTTTAAGTTGACGTAGCCGAACAACACCCGGTGGAGGATTTTTCTCGTATTCCTCCCGTAAAATTTGGCTGTATTGGAGATTATTTGCTAAATAGCCTCCTATTTTGTCTGGATTTTGGAGGTAATAAAGAATCGTCGCATAAACTTGTTCCAATGTTAAAAAATCAAAACTTTGGACAATTTCTTCAGGTGTGTGTGAAAGGTAAAGAGCATCGTATAGTACAGTTTCAATGCCGATACGTGTTCCCTTTATTCGAATGTCATCCTCGGACAAAAAGTCGAAATTTCTCTTAATGGTAGGATAGAATTGTAAGAACTCCTTGATTTGAGTGAGAATTCGATTTTCAATTGGATAGCTTAGTAGATACTTGTTTTGAATTTTATCTCCAAGTTGTTCCAATACAACTTGTGGCCTCCTAGCAGATGTAAGCCCAGCCAATAAACCGAACGTCAGATATTTGCGCTGGATGTACGGAATTGGTTCTTGCCACAGTTGAAAGAGAAAATCAACTGTAACGTTTAATGCCTCTGATAAATCTGATTTATGCCCACCGAGAACCTGCGTTAAGCTATTGTAAGGCTCAGTGAGGTTCCAATTTGACTGTTTTACCGCTTCAATTACAACATCCACATCAAACTCCGTGTGATAGTAATTAGAACAGACAAGTTGAATTACCATCTTATCGTACTCAGCTTTGTCAAGCACATTTAGATTTAGGCAATGTTCCAAAACAACTTGTGTCCACACACCATCAATTTGGAAATTCGTTCCTGCCTCGCTATTAAAATTTGTCTTTGCATAACTTCGCAGGCGTTCATCGTCCGAAAGGAACAGGTGCCCTGGCTGAGTTGCGATGAGAAGCGTATCCAAAAAAATTGGGTGAAACGTTTCATCAAGTTTCCGCTTTCGTAATTGATTCATCTGAAGTGCAGGAGTGCATGGAAGAACGTCACAATTTTCCCGAATCCATTTGACAAGGCCTTTTAAACGTTCTACGCTACGTTTTACGTCCTTAGGGTTGATCATGTGTCTTACATATTGGTTCCCTTGTTTTTCAATGCTCATACCTTCCCGTTGCGACCACATACTTTCTTGTTCGTGGATAATTTGTAGCAGTCCATCAATAGTCGATTGTGCAACGGCAAGTTTTCCAAAAGTTTTGACAACAGTATCGGCAGCTTCCAGGCAGTGTAAGGTGATGAGGGATATGATATCTACAACCAGTTTAGGCTTAGGCTCTTCAAGCAAGGTGAGTGCTTGAGACTTTTCTTCAGCACTGCCTACACAGCACCTGATACCTAAGTCAGGCTTATTTATGAGAAGACTCCACGCGTCTAACACATTTCGACCGGTCCAATTCATGAAAGCCCCAATTGGGGGTAAATGTTTTTTATATACATTTTCAATTTCAAGTGAGGCTTCGTGTTGCTTGTTGGTAAACTCTAATATTGGCTGTATATTTGTTGAATCAGTCTTCTTGGAGGCATTATCTGTAAGGTTGTCTGAAGATTGGTCTAATGTTATAGACCCTAACCCTTGGTCCCCTGGAAATAGTTCAGGATATTTTTCAAAACTTTCTTGGAGAGCATAAACGTATTTGCTTTTAATGGCAGTGATTTTTCCAACCCTTTGTCCGATCAGTGTCTTCCCTAAATCAACCTCGTCGTTTCCAATCTTGCCAAGCAGCTGCTGAGCCAAAGGCTCCTTGATATCGCGTTCGCCGCGTGTGATGTCTGCGTCGTCACGTTCTTCAACGATATACCAGGTCGATTGATTAGAACTGTCGATTTGAACTGCCGTATCAAGCCGAACTTGATCGGGGTTTAACACATCAGGAATGTGTTTTTCTACTTGATAGAACAATCCGATATATTTCAGGTGAGCGTCGGATTTTTTTAAATGTGTTCTTCGCGTCTCGTATACTATCTGCAGTGCTTTTTCCGGTTGAGATCTGACCTGAAATAAAAAGGCAAGTTGCACACACGTTTCCAGAGAGATATTTTCAAGGAAAGAAAAATTCTTGAAATCGGAAAAACCCCCCAATATATTATCAATTTCTTCCTCTTTATTTGAGCGATAATAAACGAGACCAAGACGAATTTGCATATCAAGATCATTTGGAAATTCGTTTAAATACGCTTTACATACCACTTCGGCTTGGTTCATATCCCCTATTTCTTCGTATATCATTACCTCCCTCTCGGATATGTTTTCAAGCGGACCGTGTTTCTCTCGGAGTTCCTGACATATTTCAAGTGCCTTTCCAATTTCACCCGCGTTATAGTAACTTGCAAGCAAACCTACTGTCAATTGAGAGTTTTGGCTTGTGTCGGCTAATTTTTCATAAAGCGTTGCAGCTTCTATAAATTGTCGGTGATCAAAGAGTTCATCCGCCAATTCCACAATTTCCATAGACGCTTCACAACTTTTAGCAATCTCGTAAGCATCTTTGAGAAAGGAAATCGCTTCTTCGCGTTTTTCAGTTCCATTAGCAATCTGAGCCGCGTTGATAAAGTTTAATATGCTTGTAGGAGACGATTCCTTGAGACTCGTTAAAATTCGTTCTGCTTCTTCAAAACGTTCAGTATCAATATAAATCCGGACGAGCCAACGGTTTGCCTGGTCTTTTAATTCAGAAGATAGATTTGTCGTCAAAAGATTATTGAGCTTTGTTATTGCTTCATCATATTGTTTGCTTCCAAAAAGAATACTTGCAATCATGATTTGAGCTTCAAAGGTTTCCGGCTCGGACTGAATTCTTTCCAAGAATTCGATGGCATCCTCTTGATTCCCCTGTTCAAACGCCAATATTGCTCTATTTTTTAACAACATAGATAACATAGAGCCCGACGGTTCAATTTCTATGGCTACATCAAGATCTTTAATTGCGTTCTGTGATTTACCGAGGAGGCGTTGTGCCGTACTTCTATTGATAATCCAATCTGTCCGCGCGGAACGCAATTCAGTGTCAGCAACACAATCCCATGCTTCTGTTAGAAGTTCAACAGCGCGGCCTAGTTGTTCCTTTTGCGAATCTTCAAGCGGCTTGATATACATGTTAAAAGGATCGTCTAACACCCGTTCAATCAAGATCGTAGCCAGAGAAGCTTTAAAATCAGGGTCCGCATCCTGTTCCACCGTAACTTCGCTCCATTTTTTGGCATCCTCAAGACAACCTTGCTCTTTAGCTATGTCACTAAACGCATGTGCGATTTGCGGTTTTTCTTGCAAATAGTCAGGGACTTGTGTAATGACCTTTTCAAGGGGTTCTTTCTTTGAGAAAACATGGATAAGTACTACGTGGGCATTAATATTTGCAGGATTTTTTTCCAGTGTCTGTTTTGCATATTTTGTGGCACTCTCTAGTTCCCCTAATAAGTAGTGAGCCAAAGTGCTATTAGAAAATGCTTTTTCGTCCTCAGAATTATATTGGAACGCTTCAAGCAGCAACTCCGCTGCGTTCTGCTCATTGTTAAGTTCAAAATGTGCCGCTGCCATATTTGTGAGGATGCGGAACTTCACGATTGGTGGAGCATCTGTCCATATTCGTTCTTTTAATTTTTTAAATTGATCAAGAGCTGACTTCGGTCGATATGTTTCGAGTAAAACTCGCATATCATCAATCTCAGAGTGGTACTCTTTTGCCATTGCGGTTTCAACTGGATCGGGGATACTTATATTCAAATATCTGTTTGGAAGCTCTGTGACTTTTGCATCTAACCCTTGGATAGCTTCTTGGATAGCTTGGTTTTGTTCGCTTAAATGCTTTTGACTTTCCAATTGCATTCTATCAGATTTCAGCATCATTTGATTGGCTGCCTGCTGATTTCGCGGTAAACGATCATAGAAATTTGTAAATGTCCTTTCAAGAACGGGTTGGAGTCTCTGTAGAAGCTCTTTAGGTGTCAATTGATTGCCGGGTAAGAAGACACAATCACGGAAGAGGGCAGTGACTTTTGCAAGTTTTTCATCTCCGGCTTGTGTAATTAATTCATCTATATCAATGTCTTCAAGTGAGACGATTACTTTATCAAGTGTGTTATGATCTACTCCAATCGTTTTTGGATTAGCAATATGGGCAAGACTCGGTGCGATTTGTTTAACTGCAGCAACAAACGATTTTTTGAAAAGATCTTCTGCTGTACTGTTGCTAACGCGCTGTTGGATAATGTTAGGAATCGAGAGCGCATCAGAACAGAAAGATATTAATTCAAATATTGTCATGGGTTTTCCACCACTATCAAGTTTTATCCGGTGCTAATTTTCTTTTATAATCTATCCGTATATTTTTCCACAAGGGTGATTGAGGGACCAATTCCTGCGCGATTAATAGAAAAACAGAACCCACTGCTGCTTCAAGTTTGAGTTTACAGTTAAAACGGGTTCGTAGTAGGCAAGCATTCATTGCCCGTTCGCGTCGTCAACTACAAAACCACCCTAAAATTCAAAACAGATGAAGCATTAAGCAGTTTTAGAAGGTGCTTTGGGTTCGACGACTTTGGCATCTGCCTGTTCTGCAGCTTCTTTCGCTTCCCGTTCCAGCCGCTCACGAATAACCTTTTTTACTGCACGTTCAATCTGGCGGACTGTGAGTTTCCCGCCTCGTTTACGGCGGGGAAGTTTGACAGTTCTTTCTCTTGCCATTTCAATACCTCCTTAAATCATATTTCAATCAACGACCTCTTTCAGCCACCAACCATTTCCCTATCACAAAGATATAATCGTTAAAAATCAAATCCTCAACATCTAATTGACACTCTTCGACTGTTTGCGGTAGATCCCTCAAAAAAGTCTGATAACGTTCCCAAATGATATTTCCACCTGGAATTGTTCGTCGTCCCGAGGCGGTACGGAGCCAATTTCGGACGCTTCTCACAAGCGTTTCAACTTCGTTGTTATGTGCTTGAATGTCTTGTCCGGCAATGTCCGAGATAAATTGTTGATATCGATACAACTCTTTATCCAAGACGAGACATTTTTTCCTTTTCTGCTCGGCTATCCCAAATTTCTTTGCACCCAGAAAAACACCGAATTCCAGAGGCATATTAAATCGTGGGAATCCTGAATTTTCGTCTAATTCGGTTCTGGAGATGTCGTGAATCCCATAACGGCAGTCCGCAATAATAGTGTAAATCTTGTCAATACGGACCTGACTCGCGTCCTCCTCTTCAAGGGCACACCGGGCAATAAAACCGCAATCATGTACCGTAAATACCATCGCATCAAACAACGGCTTATACGCTACATCAAACGGGCAATTGATGAAAACATTATCGGTATAATGGGCTGATCTCATGATCTCCTACAATTGTGTTGAATTTTAGGCAGATTGTCGTAATGTAAAATCAATTGTGCCATAAATCTTTTGGAATATCAAGACGTTTTTACGACATTTTTAGGGACATTTCGTTTTCCTTTCTTGAGCCCTATAGGGACGGCATCTGTATAGAATAGGACTTACGCATATCGCTCTTTTGTACCACAATCTGTTAGATTGTGACGCAAAAACGCTGTGTTTTCAGAAGAATTTCATCTGACAGAGCCACCTATAGCCAAAAGTGCGTAAGTCCTGTAGAAAATGTTAGCTACAGATTTAATCAAAATACCAACTCGGAAAATCAATCCGCTTCTGCTGTAATTATTGTTTCGCGGCGGTTGGGCATAATATTTCTTGTTACTGCTTAGGTTCGTCCGGGGGTTGGGGTTGGGAATCGAAGCCGTAGATGCGGCGCATGGTTGGCGTGGCACGTTCGACGACCTCCGGGTTGAGATGATGCACGAAGTCAAACATCGGTTTGACGAACGATCGGCAACAGAAACAGATTAACGCAATGCGCTGTTGATCAGTCTTGTTGGCACCCGCGGAGTGCCAGATCGCACCGTTGAACAGGAATACGGAGCCTTTCGGGGCGGAGAGTCGAACCTCATCGGGATGATGGGTGGTGCCGGGAGGCGGTTTGATGCGTTGGAGGTGGATGCCGGGTACATGGCGCGTGCCGCCGTTCTCAGGCGTAAAATCGTCAAGCAACCAAAGGCTGTTCGCGACCAGCGGGAAACTGGGCAGCGGTTCCGGCATAGACCCTAACACGCTATCAACATGGTAGCCACCATCTGGGGCACCGGGATCAATGATATTAGAGGTAAGCGTGCTAAGCGTATAGTCGGGACCGAGGAGGTGTTCAAAGAAGGGCATCACCTTCGGACGAGCGACGAGTTTTTCGTACATCTGTCCCTTGTTCACCAACCAACGGACGTGCTGCCCGTACCCGTTGCTGTGTTGGCGCGCCAATCCGTTCTGTTTCTCTTCCGCTGCCAACCGGAGTATATCGGCTCTGTAGACCTGAATCTCTTCGTCGGAAAGCACATCTGGAATGACGATGCATCCCTGCTCGTCTAACTGCTTCTTCTGTGCGTCGGTGATACCCATCTTGAATCCTCCTTTAGGAGACGAGGTTGAATGAAGAATTAGATAAATATTTCGGTAATCATTAGGGATCGCGAGCACAGCTCGCTCCTACAGCAAAAGGCTCTTGTATTACCCAATTAAGTTCTTAAACTTCATAAGACCTTGCTTGCAAATACAAACGGCAGATAATGAGCGAGGCTGGGAATGCAGATCGCATTTGGGCGAATACGCCGCAAAATCTCGCCAATACACAATGAAAACTACGCGGCAAAGTCTTTCAGGCACTCGTCATAGACGTTAAAGCGTTCGCCTTCGTGTTCTTCGGCATCGACAAGTTTGAGCCAGAGCGCACTGTCCTTTCTTTTCCCGCTCAGCTGCCGACGACTCCCGAGGTTCGACGGATCCGGTCCGCTCCAGACGACCTCGCCGTCTTGCATATAGATGAAGTTATCACGATACCGGTCAATGAGTTGTTTCTGGTTCTCTTGATAGACCAATCCCTGCTCGCATGTTGTCCGTCGCCAGTTAGCGACCGTTTCCGCTGTGTCCGTTTCGACAGAATCAAATTCCGCCAACGGTGCGGTAACTTCGCTCTCCCAATCAATCTCATCAAGGTTGACAGTCCCGTATCCACGCTGTGCAGCGATGAGGATGTGGTTCCGATCACGTTTGAACGGTGGTGTCGGCCAGTCGGATGCCGGATCGTGTCCCATCAGATGCATCCCGACAGTATCCGTGGAGATCGGGTGATCGCCTGCGATAAGTGCGTTACAGATTCTACCTTCGCCACCCCATTCGCGTCCCCATTGTCCTGTCAACGCATCAATGATATTCAGACAAGGTTTCGTGATGAGTGCGAGGTCTGGGAGCACGTAAGAGAGCCGGATGAGGTGGTGGTAATAGCTGCGTGTTCTGCCTTCCGGGAGGATCATCGGTGGCAACCCGAACAGGTTTTTGGTACAGAGGGTGATGCCCATGAAGGCGTGGTTTTTCATCTTCGCCACAGAAACAACAGCATCGGCATCGTCGAAACAGGCACTCAGTGTATAGCGATCGAACATTGAACCGCCGCCGGGGACATCGTAGACCTTGAACGGTGGTAGGTTGGAATCGACAAATTTCACGTCGAATTCTTTCAGATGGTGCAGGTAATTGAAATCTGGTGGCATCCGGTGTCCGTAGCTATACGGATTCGTGTCGGTCGCAATAAGCTGCGCTGTGGTGTGCTCCTTGATTAACCGTAGCACTGCACGACAGGTTGCATCGTCCACCAATTCTCGGCGGCGACCCTCGAAGTAGATGATCCGCTCGTGCATTTTCATCATATTGAACTTCATGACCACCTTCTTGGCGTTCTCAATCGGTTTCCAAGCGCGGGTGAGCGGATCCGTGATACGGCGAAGCGTCTGATAAATCTCTTCTTCGGTTGCGCGATAGTCGCAGTGTGCTGCTCTAACTTTGAACTGTTTTTCCATTTTTCGCTCCATTGATAGAATTGATAGAGGTGAATTTCCAAAATAGTAGCATGTTACTACAAAATTGTCAAGGATGGTAAAATTTAGAACGTCGTTGGATTGAACGGGTATGAAACGCGGTGTTTCGCTACGGTTGGTCGCGTAGAAGTCTACGCATAATTTTGTTAGAGGCGGTTCGCGGTAACGCATCCACGATGACGACTTCGTGAATCCTGAACAACGGGTTGAGATGTTCGGAAAGTTCGGTTTGCAACGTTGCGTGAAACTCCTGTTTTGCGGGTGCTGTTTCTGATGCTGCCAGCACGGCGTAGATGACGAGTCGGCTCGGACCGCCATCTTTCGGTGCAACCGCGACTGCTGCTGTTTCTTGAATCCCGTCAACGACGTTAAGCACCTCTTCGATCTCCGCAGAACTCACTTTGATACCGCTCAGGTTCATCGTATCGTCGACGCGACCGTGGATACGGTAATAGTTGTTTGGTAGCCGTTCAACCGCATCGCCGTGGCGGCGTAGGTTCGGTTGTGGTGTTCCTGCAAAGTAGACTTCGTTATGATCGGCATTGAGCAGACTTGTCGAGAGACCGAGAGAGGGTGGAACAACGAAAACTTCACCATTTTCGGTCGGTTTTCCGTCTTCGTCAAAGAGCCGAAAATCTACGCCGAGGGCGGCGGTTGTGAACGTTGAAGGCGGAGCGGGTTGGACACGTGTCCCTGTGATATAGCCGCCGCCGATTTCTGTGCCGCCACAATATTCAATGATCGGTTTGTAGCCAGCGAGTGCCATGAGGAAGAGCATCTCTTCCAGGTTAGAGCATTCGCCTGTTGAACTGAAGGCTCGAATCGCCTGCCAGTCGAGTCCGTACATACAGTCTGTATTTTTCCAAGCGCGGACGAGGGTCGGTACGACACCGAGCATAGTTACCTGCGCGTTCTGAACGAAGATACCGAAATCGCGCCCTGTCGGCACACCGTCATACAAGGCGATCGTGGCTCTGTTGATGAGGCTTGCATAAATAAGCCACGGTCCCATCATCCAACCGAGGTTTGTGTACCACGCCAGCACATCGCCACGGCGAATGTCGTGGTGTAGATACGCGTCTGCAGCTGCTTTAATCGGGGTGGTATGTGTCCACGGGATCGCTTTCGGTTCACCGGTGGTGCCTGAGGAAAAGAGGATGTTGGTATGTGCATCGGGATGGCACGGGACAGCGTTAAAGGTGTCTGTGTCGCTAAGAAAATCACGCCATCTCATATCACCTTCACGTCGGATTTGTGCAATACTTTCGCTAAACACAATCGCTTTCGGTGCGTTTGCAGCGACGACTTTCTCGTACAACGGCAGACGTTTACCTGTTCTGTTGATATAGTCCTGTGTGAAGACGGCTTTTGCCTTGCCAATACGTAGACGGGTGGCGATCTCCTCTGGCGCGAAACTATCAGCGATGCCTACGACGACACACCCCGCTTTGACGATGCCGAGATAGATGGCGACAGATTCAGCGTTCATCGGCATGTCAATCGCTATTGCGTCCCCCGGTCGCGTACCGATTTCGACAAGTCCGTTCGCGACTCGGTTGGTGAGGGATGCCAGTTCGTGATACGTGAGTGTTGATAGATTCTCGTCGTTTTCGCGTTGCGTAATGATCGCGATGGCATCGTCAGGCGCATTAAAGCAGCTTTCGACGATGTTGAGTTTAGCAAGTTGTGTGGAAATGCCTGTTGCGTCTTTTTGTGGTTCGCGGGTTGTTTCCATCGCCTTGATGTCCAACCTCTCAATCATCATCTGCCAAAACGTATCGCGATTGGCAACCGACCAAGCGTGGAGTTCAGGGTAGGTCTTGATGTCTAATTCTGTCATCAGACGGGTGATATTTGCTTCGGCGATGTCTTCGTCAGTCGGAAACCATGCTGGTGGGGAGCCGTGCGTTGCGCGATCGAAATCGGCGTATACCGTCTCGTAGAGCAGTTGGTGGAGTGCAAACGGGTGTTGCGGTGTGAGGATATGGCGTGAAATTTGTTGCCAACATGCAGTCGGGGGCTGCGTCGGCAATATTTGATTAACGGTCTCCACTATCTCTGATGCTTCCGCCTTGTCCACTCCGCAAGCGATGATCTGTTCAACGGTCAACATGAGACAGGTTCCTCTTCGTAGGGGTGTTTTTGCTTGGGCGTTTCTTTTAGGTCACCCAGTTCCTACAGTGGTTTCAAGGGAGGCATCGGTTTCAAATTCAACGAATCTGTAAATCTGGCGTAAGGGGAGTTCAGTTTCAATTGAAGCGAGCGGCAGTACGTCTTCAAGCGTGCTAAATTCGCTGAGTATCCATCGTTCACCTTGACGCAGATAGTGTTCAACCAGTACCTGATCCTGTGAAATGAGGACGTATTCTTGCAGTGATTCTAATTGCCGATAGCGTATGAATTTTTCGCCTCGGTCGTAGCCTGCGGTTGAATCAGAAAGCACTTCAATAATAATCTGTGGATTGATGAGTGTATCGAAAACGTCGTCCTCGAAGTGGGGTTTATCACAAGTAACGGCAATATCTGGATAGAAGTAGGAAACGCCTGTGCTAATTCCGACACGCATATCGCTGGCGTAGATTCTGCATCCTCGATCTGATAGTTGATTGTAAAGTGCCGTTGACGTATTCATCGTGATGAGGTTATGTGTATCACTTGCGCCCGACATCGCGACGGTCTCGCCGCTCAGGTATTCGCTTTTGAGCGTTGCCTTGCGTTCGGCAGCGATGTATTCTTCAGGGGTTAGGTAGGTTTGGACTGCAATAGATGACGTGCATATCTCCTCACTATTATAGCATTAAGCTTTACAATAAAAGTATAACACATTATCGGTGAAAATTGCAACGACTCCATAAGCACAAAAACTGAAAGAAGTTACTTGAAACCTGGATGTGATCTATGCTATAATTATTCTGATTTAGCAACGAATGGTTAGGTAACAAATGGAAAAAAAAGAGGCAGACGATGAAAAAACAAAACGAATTTCCGCCCGGTTGGGATGAGGAACGTGTCCAGAGCGTCATCGCATACTACGACCAACAGACAGAGGACGAAGCTGTTGCTGAAGCTGAAGTGGCATTGCAGAATGAATCCAATGTGCTGATAGAGGTTCCTTTAGAGTTAGTGCCTGCTGTGCGTGAATTGATTGCCAAGCACGCCTCCCAAAATCACCCGCAAGCGGAGCAAGGGATTTAGGATATTACCATTCCGGTGCCAATGCCCGCAACCGATTGACGACTTTTATGACTTCATCGGCGACAATATCGACCTCTTCGGCGGTATTGTAGCGTCCCAAGCCGAAACGGACAGCCGTCAACGCCAATTCGTTCGGAACTCCCATTGCCACCAAGACGTGCGATGCCTTCACCGACTCCGAATCGCATGCCGACCCCGTTGATACAGCGACGCGTTTAAGTCCTGCCAAATGCGCGTGGCTCTGCACGCCCGCAAAACAGAGATTCAGATTGCCCGGCAGCCGATGTTCAGGGTGTCCGTTGAGGTGAATATCGTCCAGATTTGCCTTCAACTTCTGATGAAGCGTGTCGCGTAAAGTCGCAACACTATTTTTCCCTATCGCCATGTACTTTTTAGAAAGTTCACAGGCTGCACCTAAACCGACGATCCCCGCGACGTTCAATGTTCCTGGTCGAATTCCTGTTTCTTGGCCGCCTCCATAGAAAAGCGAATGCGGTTGTGGCGTGTTGCGTCGAACGTAAAGTGCACCGATCCCCTTAGGTCCATAAATCTTGTGTGCTGTTAATGAAGCGAGGTCTAAACCGAGTTCCTCCATATCCGAGGGCAGCTGTCCGATCCCCTGCACAGCATCCGAATGGAAAAGCACGCCGTGTTTCGCAGCGACGGCAGCAATATCGGTTAGCGGATTTATCGTGCCGACCTCGTTGTTCGCATACATAAAACTCATCAGGAGGGTCTTTGGCGTTATCGCGGCTTCCACATCATCAGGACTCACCCTTCCATATTGATCCACCGGCAGATATGTCGTTTCAAATCCGTCTGCTGCCAAAGCGTGGCATGTATCAAGGATTGCGTGATGCTCTGCGGTGCTTGTGATGATATGGTTACCCTGCTCTTGACAGGCGTAGGCGATCCCTCTGATGGCGAGATTGTCTGATTCGGTGGCACCACTGGTGAAGACGATATCTTCCGCGGAACAACCGAGCAATTCGGCGACTTGATACCGCGCCTTTTCCACCGCATCCGCTGCTTTAACGCCAAAAGGATGTGTACTGGAGGAATTGCCGAAGTGCGTTGTGAAGTAAGGTATCATCGCTTCAAGCACTTCTGGGGCAATTGGTGTTGTGGCATGGTTGTCCATGTAGATGATGTCAGACACGGGGGTGTTCCTTCTAAGTGATATCCAAATAGGTCGCGAGCATTGCGTGAAGACAGGCGAAGCTGCGTACCTCGCCTGCCAGGAAATGACACAATTAAAGCCGTTCGCGGAACATATCCATCATACCGTCCGGTGGATCAAACGGCAATTCGACGACAGTGTTCGTCAGGCCGCTATAGTAGATACCGAGCAACAGGTTGAATTCAGCGAGGGATTGCTTGAGATGCGTCGGATGGATGTTATTCTCATCGTCGAGCCATTCAAAAACTGCATCGGTGAGTCCACCTTGGGCGATGACATCTTGTCCGCCGTAGCTCATGTCGCCGCCTTCATAACCGGTGCCGGGTAGGTTCCGTTCCCAACTCTCAAACCGCCAGTGGACGAACCCTGTTTCACCGAACACGCATACCCGTTTGTGCCTGTTATTTCCGGTATCGGGCAGCACACGTGGTGCCATCTCTGGTCCGAATGCGACGGAGGCTTGTACGCCGTTCGCATAAGTTACAAGTGCTGTGGCGTTCGCAGGTGAAGGCTGAGCAGAATCGAGCTGACCTGCGCCTGATATTTGTCCATGTACCTTTACGGGTCGAGAGTTATCAATATAGGAGGACACAAGTTGTAGGACGTGTGGTGCTTGGTCAACGGGTGGGTTTCGCGCGCTCGCCTCAATAAATTTGATCGCACCGATTTTGCCTTCAGCAACATCCCGCTTGAGTGTGAGGTTCTCTGGGTGGAAATTGAGTTGTGTGTTAACGACGAACTTTGTTTGGGTGCGGTCGGCGAGTTCAGAGATTTGCCGCCAATCTTCGCTTTCGACGGCGATCGGTTTTTCAACGATTGCCGCGGGGACACCGTGTTCGGACGCTTGGTTCATCAGCGGGTAGCGGATCCGTTCGTTGCTACCGCGTAACACCGGTGCCGTGACGATGTGCAGCAGATCCGGTTTTTCTTTCGAGAGCATTTCGTCGAGATCGGTATAACGCGCATCAATCCCGAATTCATCGCCGAAATCGTTGAGTAGGTCTTCCTTCATATCGCAGATAGCGGCGAGTTTACCCTTTTTGACGTGTTGATAGGCGCGTGCATGCCCGCGGGCACGTCCACGACATCCCAAAATCGCGCTTTTGTACATAGTTTTCTCCTGTGTGGAGCCTGATTCAATAGGCGCAGTGGATACCACACACTACTGTAGGCATAACTTAAAGGTTCATTTTCGTAGGGCATTATATCTCACTTGCGGTTTTAAAGCAACGCTTTCCGCGAAATTCTGGTTTAAACAAAAACGGAAATACGGTATAATATGTAATAAACGCTAAACAGAGAGGAAGAAAAATGCGGTGCTACCTTTTTATTTTTTTACTACTCTGCACGGTAGGGACCCTTTGTGGGTGCCAATCCCAAGTGCTACAGATGTTGATCGAACCACAAGAATATTTTAACTACGCGGTTACAGAGGGGGTTACCTGTACATCCCCGAAAATGATAGATGGCGATCTGAAGACGAGGGGTTACGCGCAAGGACGCTGGATCCATCTGACGTTACCGAGCCGAAAGGCGATCCATCGCATTGCCATCCGCGGCACGAATATTATAAACGCCATGATATATCAGAAATTAGATGGCGAAGGACGTTGGCAGGCGATTCAACATATCCAGAACAACGAGAGTCCGGTTATTGAAAGACGCGTCAACGGTATTGTGACGGATGCTATCCGCATCTACATCACTGGTACCACCGACGATGAAAAGAAAGCCAGTCAATATGATCCGAGGCGTGGCGCGATCGTACCGCAAATAAAGTTTGGTAGGCCCTTCATACATGAGCTTGAGGTTTACGGATTCGTCTCAAAGGAAAACAACAACGCGTCATCAAAAGAGGTCAAATGACACAGCTTGAAACGAAGTGGAAAGCCGGTTTCGGAAAAAGCTTTACATTCCAGATCACTGTGTCATAACCGCAAGGAATAATAAAAAAATGAAACGCTTAATTTTTGAAGATATGTACAGTTGGGGGGTCTTTAGTCAGGAACGCCAAATCGATTTTAATGGGCATTTGTGGGTACGTCCTGATGGAAATATTATCATAGACCCTGTCCCGATGTCCGATGCCGATAGAGAACAACTGATGGTGCTCGGTGGCGCGAAGTTGATTGTTTTGACCAATGCCGATCATGAACGCGAAGCCGCTGCCTTTCAAGCGTTGACCGGTGCCGATGTGATTGTACATGAAGCCGATGCAGACGCGCTGAGCATTACACCGGCGAGAACGATTAAAGATGCGGAAACTATTGTGTCAGGCTTACACGCTGTCCATCTCGAACACGGAAAAAGTCCGGGTGAAATGGCACTCTATTTTCCAGAGAAACAGACCGTCCTGTTCGGAGACCTTGTGGTTGGTGAGCCGATGGGCGCGTTAAGTCTACTCGCTGATGCCAAACTCAGTGAACCGCCTAAAGCGGCACTTGAACTCCGAAAAATTTTAGCACTCCGTTTCAACACAATCCTCGTCGGTGATGGACACGCTATCTTTAAAGATGCGCGTCAATACCTGATTGACTGCCTCCAAGCGCGGCGTGATGTCTATATCAACCGCATCCATATTGATGAAATCGCGTGGCATTATAAAAACGCGCCGCACCCTTACGACTTTGAGGATAAAGATATTGACCCGCTCATCGGCGGCAAGAATTTGGGGTACCGTGTGATCCGTCTCCAACCCGGCAAGATGAGTTTCCCGATGCATTTTCACAACTTCGGCGAGGAGATGTGCTACGTCATGGAAGGTGCCTGTACGCTTAAAACGCCGCGCGGCGATGTGGAAGTTACCGAAGGTGATTTCATCGCGTTTCCGCCCGGCACAATCGGTGCACATAAATTTGTGAACGAAACCGATGCGCCGGTCGTGCTATTCATCCTCGGGACGACTACGCCGCACGATGTTAGTGAATATCCAGATTCTAACAAGGTGCTACCTTATGCCGTCGGAAAGATTTATCGCAGAGATAAGAGTCTAAGTTATTGGGACGGTGAGGTATAATCTGGCGTGTCGGACAATTAGCCGCGCCAAGTGGTATTGATACTGGTGTATCCGTGTGTGTATCGCTGAAAATGTGGCGGTAAATCCGCTAAGAACTGTTTACCGTCGTCCGGGACTTCCCACGGAATATTGATGGGGTGGTCTCGCCGCCGAAAGCCGATTGCACATGACAATCGGATCTCATCAATCTGGTTCGGGAACGCGCCGTGATACGTCCGATGCGCAAACACAATCATATCCCCCGGATTCGTGAAAAGCGGTACTAACCCCGGAATATCGAAACCGACGTACGCTTTTTCTTCTTCACCCTCCTTATAGAAAGAACGCCTGTCTTGTGTCATTTTGAAACCTTCGGGGCCTTCCCAATCTTCTACGTGTGAGTCCTCAATTACGCACAACCCACCGTGTTCCGGCCGAGAACCTGTCAAGTAGAACCATTTGCCTGAGGGCCATAATCCACGGTTCAACACATCCCCCGAATTCTTCGGTGCGTCCGTTGAGAACCCGCACCAGTCGGTGTGCCATGCAACGGGTTGGGACCCTGGCATCCGAATGATAGCTGCAGAACGGTGGACAGTCATCTCATCGGTGCCGATTAAGTGGCGATGGATTTTCATAAACGGTGCGTATCCGAGCAGCTGCCAAGCACCCGGTCCAGACTCAATCCAAGCGTGTCGGGTCCGGCTCTGCCCGTGTTCTAAATCGCCGTTGGGATCTGTACCATCAAAGACTGCTTGTTTTAGACTGTCAACCAACTCAGATGACAAGACATCTTTGACAATTGCGAAACCGTGTGCCTCCAAGCATTCAGACATCTCAGAGAGTTGATCGACCTCAAATTCGTAAGTATAGTCAAGTTCGGGTTTCTGAATCTGTAGATACTGTTCCATGTTGATACCTCAGATATTAGTCGGATTTAAGTGTCTGTTGTAAAAACTGAGTTTCCGCATATTAGCAGACATCCACTGCTGCGTCAATCGTAATTTTCACTGTGGGTTATACCTTGCACTAATTGCTCAGTTTTGTTAAAATGCAGTAACTGACATTTATCAAAAGTTGTGTTAGCTCAAGGTTTATCAAGGTTCTTTAGGTATAAGTTCATGAAAATGCGTTATGAAGTCGGTGAGTCTCTGTCTCTCTCCGATGCGTTGAAGTTGTATCTGATGAAATGTGTGGCGTTCTGCGATGCTCACTTTGAACCGAAAGGTAAACTTGCAACGCAATGGGCAGCCCTCAAACGCTAATCCGAGAACCGATAGGCGCGGTTTGTCACCGCGCCTTCTGATAACTATTCTTTCAAAGGAAACAAGCCATTGGGAAAAAAGAAGATCGCAACAGAACCGACCCAAACCACACTCCCCTTTCCGTCCGGCGACGAAGAACACTTGGATATATCCACCCTCGAAACTTGGCTATTGGATGCAGCGAATACGATTCGTGGCGCGAGCGACGCGCCGAAGTTCAAGGATTTCATCTTACCGTTGATTTTCTATAAACGCCTCTCCGATGTCTTTGATGACGAATTTGCAAAACAGATAGAAGAATTCGGTGATGAAAAATTGGCACGGGAAATTGTTGAGGCAGACCACGGGGATGCACTCAAATCCGGACGGAACCCGATTGTTCGCTTTTACATCCCGCAGGAATATCATTGGAAGGCACTCCGCAACCACCCCGCCGATGGTCATTTGGGCGAGTTTGGCACTGAGGCGATGCGCGAGGTCGCACGTCTGAATCCACTCTTGCAAGGCGTTCTTGATGTCAAGGATTTCAACGAAAGCCAGAGCGGACAACGTACACTTGACGAGGAACGGCTGGAGGCACTGATTGAAGTGCTAAGCCGACATCGGCTTGGATTGCAGGACACGGAGCCGGACATCCTTGGACGTGCGTATGAGTATCTTTTGCGAAAGTTTGCTGAAGGGCAGGGACAGAGCGCGGGTGAGTTCTATACACCGAAAGAGGTCGGGTGGTTAATGGCGCGTCTCCTTAACCCAGAACCCTACAAAACGATCTACGATCCGGCGTGCGGTTCAGGCGGTCTGCTCATCAAGCCGCGTCTGCTGTTCGCACAGACACATCCGGATCAAAAGAGTCAAGCACCACAAATCTATGGACAGGAGCTCACACCGACAACTTACGCGATGGCGAAGATGAACGCCTTCCTGCACGATTTTATCGGGGCGGATATTCAGATCGGGGATACCTTCCGCAACCCGCGTTTCACCGAGAACAGTTCATCGCTCCAACGGTTTGACTATGTGGTTGCGAATCCGATGTGGAATCAGAAAGAGTATGACGACGCTTTTTACGAAAACGACAATTGGAACCGTTTTTCGTACGGCATCGCGCCGAGCTCCTCCGCAGATTGGGGATGGGTCCAGCATATACTCGCCTCTCTAAAGAACGACGGACGCGCAGCGATTGTGTTGGATACGGGTGCAGTCTCTCGCGGGTCGGGGAGTAAAAACGCTGATCGGGAACGCGATATTCGCAAAAAGTTTGTTGAGGGAGACCTGATTGAAAGCGTGATACTTCTGCCTGAAAACCTGTTTTATAACACAACGGCACCGGGGATTATTTTATTATTAAACCGCAGCAAACCCACAGAACGTAAAGCGCAAATTCTACTCATCAACCTCTCCCAATATTTTGAGAAGGGGAAACCGAAAAATATTCTGACCGATGAAGGGATTGCTGCAGCGACAGAGGTTTATCAGGCGTGGGAGTCTCGTGAGAAATTGAGCAATGTTATCACATTGGAAGATGCCCAGAAAACCGATTACAACTTGAGTCCGTCGCAGTTTGTAGATGTCGGTGACAAGGTTGAACACCGTCCGGTGAATGAAATTTTGGCAGATTTAGCAGAAGCGCGCATTGCCCGCGAGAAGGCGGATAAGGCGTTAGCAGATGTGTTGGCACAGCTTGGATTGAAGGAACAGAATTAGAAAAACTATGCTGGTTGTGCGGTTTCCTAAATTTTGATTTAACAGTCTAAATATGCTATAATGTTGGTAGACATCTGATAGGAGATAAAATCCATGACAATACTCGATTTAGTCTTCACAGCATATAATATTGTAGGCACTGGATTTTCTATTGCTGGTGGTATCAACCACGCCATAAAACATCTTTGTAACACTACAGCAGAGGAACTTTTCAAAAAGTCTTTTGTTAAGGTAGTTAAACGATATGCATCGGACTTTGCTGATCTGACTGATCCAAAAACAGTTGAAGTTGATTCTAATTTACTTGATAAAGTTATTACTTCACTTAAAGACGATGCTATAGTCCAACTCACACACCTAAATGGAAGTGAAAAAATCGAGAAAATCACAACGCTTTTTCTGAACTGTATTATTGTCCCCAACCATGAATTGCCCAAAATGGATTTTGAACATAGAATTCGTCCTATTATTGAAAGGGTGATTATTGATTTTTATGCACAACTGCCATTCAATCAGGAAGCGTTCAATCGAACTGTTTTTAAATATATTAAAGATAACGTAAAGAATCAAGATGATGCCCGTACAACGTTAACTGAATTGTCAAGTAAAATTGACTATGTGCGAAATGAAGTGACGCAACGTCTTTCTGTGGATATCCAAGCTATCAAAGAGGACACCGAAAAAATTAAAAATGATAATAAGGAGCTTAAGCAAACGGCCGGGGCGATTTTAGATGGCATTGGTGATGTTAAATCCCAACTCAATGTAAATATCTCCGATTTAATAGAAACCGCAGTTGCAAAAGAACATCATGCAAAAATAGACAATGCTCGAAAATTACTTAATAATAAACCTACGACTGCTTTTGAGTTATTAGAAACCCTGAAGAAACGAACATGGAAAGATGCTTCGGATGATCTAAAGTTTAGTATTCTAACTAATATGGCAGCTGCTCAATTTGCCCTAAATAACGAAGAAGAAGCAGCAAAGTTGTTGGTTGAGGCACATCAATACAATCGTGAGGACGAAAGGGCTCTTTCTAACCGTGCTTTGGCTCATCTATTACTTGGAGAGGTGGAAAACGCAGAAGAATACGCAAATCAGACGCTGGAAAAGAATCCTTCAAATACGGATGCTTACGTTATTCTCATTGGAATTTCTACTGAGGAAGAACCGCTTGATGAAGTAATTGCTAAAGTTCCTGACTCTTTGCAGAATTCTCCTCAAATTGCTTACGCTATCAGTGAAATCGCCACAATACGCGGGAAATACGAAGTGGCGAAAAGATGGGGTGAAATCACAGTGGCACAGGACGATGGAAACGCTCCTGACTTTAAGGCTGCTTTTGCAACTATCTTGATTAAACAAGCATTAGAAGATAATCTTGCAGTGGGAACCAGTCAACTTACTGATTCACAAAAGGAACAATTACAACGGGCAATAGGATTTATTACTGAGGCATGGAATACCATTTCCAATACAGAATTAAAGAATTATAAAGCAAATTGGATCATTAGCAGAGGAATTGCCTATTTTCACCTTGGTGAGTTGACTGAAGCAACAGAAGACCTTGATACAGCCTTAGAAATTGAAAAATCGAATCCAATTTTAATAAAAAATCGTGCGTTATTAGCTTTTGAGTGTGGGAATATACCAAAAGCTGTTGAACTCTTGGAAAAAATCCAATCCGCACCGGAAGTACCTGAAGCACCAATTATACTTGCTAATATCTTATTCGCGAGTGAACGTTTAGATGAAGCAATAACAAAACTTAACGATTTTTTGCAGACAGATTTGTTTCCAGAACTTCAAGAAAAAGCAAGACATTTGCTCATTAATGTTTATATTGCTGATAAGCGTTTTGATGATGCATTAGAAATTTCAATAGCGATGCGCGAGTCAACACCAATGAGCATAGCGAATCTTGTTGACGCTGCTCGCATTTATAGCGCGAATGAAAAACGCGATGAAGCAATTTCTCTACTCAAAGAAGCGTATAACTATGTTCAGGATGGCGCAGAATTTCTTGATATTGTAATGTTGGCTGACCAACTCTACATCCATGAACGATTTAAAGAAGCTGCTACGCTTTACGAAAAACTTGCTGACACGAACTTAAATTCTAAATTAACACAGTGGTTAATCAAAAGTTATTATGGCGCAGGAGAAATCGGGAAAGCTCTTGAGATATGTCAGAAACTTCGTAAGAAATATGGCCCCCTTGAGAACATCTCCGAAATGGAGGTTGTGATTTATGAGGAAATCGGCGATATGAACCAAGCCGAAACGGTATGTAAGGAATATTTAAAAAAATGCCCTCATGATAATAATATGCGCATTCGTCTAGGAATGGTTCTTTTTCGATCAAATAAAGAGACGGAGATTGATAATGTGTTAGAAAGTTTTCCTGATTCCAAGGATTTTTCATTCCTTAAAGATCTTTCTTTGGAAATATGTGTTCAATTCGCCCAATTACATCAAATAAGATTTCAATGGGAAAAAGCACTAAAGATCATGTATGAAGTGCGTAGAACGCATTTCGATAATCCGGATGCTCACCTTAGATATATCGGTATCTTCCTTTTAGTTGAAAAGGAAATTCCTGAAGTGCTAAACCCTACGCAAGTTCAAAGGGACACAGCTGTTCAAATCAATATTTCAGATGAGAACTATTGGAATATCATTGAAGAACGCCATGATGCAGATATCGCACGCAATGAACGTGATGTGAATGACCATTTCGCTCAAGAATTACTCGGAACAGAGAAAAATGTGGTGATAAGGAGTGGGGAGGAACCTGTAAAAATCGTTGATATCAAGAGCAAATTCTCTTATGCCTTTCAAGAGAGTTGTCGTAGATTCAAGCCTCTGTTTCCAACGGATCAAGGTCTGGAAAGGGTTAAAATAGAAACTTCTGACGCAATTGATGATAAAGAGAGATTTAAACCAGTAACTAACCGGATTGATCGGCATTACGAATACATACTCAAAATTGAAAAACTATACAAAGAAGAAAACATAACAATCGGTTGTTTTGCTAATTTAGTTCGTAGTAATAGTTTAGATACATGGGGTACCCTTATGGGTAACTCTGAATTAGGGATTAGGTGTAGTATTGGTGATATTGAGGAAAGAAGCAGCATTCTTAACCGGCTTAATGATTCCAACCCTAAACTTGTTGTAGACATTATTTCCCTAATAACTTTACACAGTTTGGATGTTGCGGATGTTGTGGTCAGCGTATTCGGAAAATTATGCATTGCTCAATCAACAATTGATGAATTACAGATCATTATCAGTGAAAGAGAGGGAATGTGGTCTAAACGCGAGGGAATGATAGTTGGTAAAAAAGGAAATCAGTATATAAAACAAATTATCAATCCTGAGGAAGTGAAGCAAGGAATAGAATATGTAAAAGATATTATTCGCTGGATTAGGAAGAACTGTGAAGTTGGTCAAGCCACCGTTGGGTCAGAGATGAACCAATTACGCAGGAGAGAACTCAATGACATGCTACAACAGCATTTCCTTGATACTGTTCTTCTCGCAAGCCAACCAGGGCACCTACTTTTTTCGGATGATGGACGACTCAGACATTATGCGAAAACAAGCCTCAATAGCGACGCAGGGACAAACTTTCAAATTGACGGTGTGTGGACACAAGTTTTACTGGAACATTGCGTAGAACAAGAGCACCTTGATAAAGCTGACTACGATGAAATGACGATAAAACTTGTTTGTTCTCGCTACTATCACACGCAATTTGATGCAGATTTGTTAATGGAAGTGGCTAAACGTTCAAATTGGAAGCTCTCTGAGCCTTACAACAGTTTTGTGCTTGCCTTAGGTGAAGAACGAATGAATGGACAGTCGGCATTAGACGTTGCAGTTGATTTTCTGTTTACACTTTGGGAGGAATCAATTTCTTTCAGACAAAAAGAATTCTTGACGTTAGGTTTGCTAACCGGACTTACTTATGGACGGAATGCCCACACAGTATTGAACCAACTTGAATATCTAATTCAAAATAGGCATACCCTATTTTTACCCGTTGAAAACAGTATTCTCAGGCAAATCCGTAATTTCCAACAGATCTATCCGCTTGAAAATAACTTTACATTTTTGGCGGAAAATGATATTCGTGTCAAGGGAACACGGGTAGGTATTGAAACTATTCTATATGAATATATTCACAATAGCAAAACACCAGAAGTCATCGCCAATCACTACTATTATTCACTCACAGTGGAACAGGTTTACGCAACGATCTTATATTATCTTCAAAATCAAGAAAAAGTTGGTGCGTATTTGGATGATTATCTGAAATATTGCCAAACAGCACGGGAGGAATACGAAGAGAATCCACCGCCCGGGGCTGTTCGCTTGCGTGAACTTATAGCAGAAAGGAAAGCTGTTTCTGATAGCTCACACCCGAACATCCCAAAAAATGATACAGCAAGCACAACACAATCTCCATTCAAAAATGAACAGGAATAAAGATGCGTCGGTTTCTGATAGACGAAAATATTTCCCCGGAATACCGTACGCAATTGCTTTACCATGAACCATCATTGACGGTCTTGGCAGTTGGTGATGAAGGTGCTCCTCCAAAAAGCACGCCAGACCCAGAAATCTTAGTGTGGTGTGAACAGAACCAATTTAGCTTGATAACAAACAATCGGAAAAGTATGCCGCAACATCTCTCTGACCATAAGGCAGCAGGAAACCATGTTCCCGGCATTTTCACGATTAATCTCGAAGTGCCAATGGGAAAAAATATTGACGAGTTGATTCTCATCGCTGGTGCCTCTGACGAAGACGAATATATTGACCGGATTACTTACATCCCACTTTAATGAAAACTGAAAGCCTCTATTTTTCGTTTGACAATCCACACAGTGCATGTTATGCTGTTTGGAATAATAGTAGGAGGCGTTGACTTCATCATGTTATTGTCAGACTGGTTTCTTGAAAGACAAGAGAAGCGTATTCAGGCGGCGAGAAAAAAGGGTTACGCAGAAGGCTATGCAGAAGGCTACGCCGAGGGCTATGCTGAGGCAAAAGCCAAAAACAGTAAGGCAGTTGAAAAATCACCGGATTCCGCTTCAAAGTCTTCAAATTCTCCACCGAAGCCTTTGAAAAAGCTCTAAATAGCCTCGATAAGCAGGAAGTAGGTTATGGATTTATTGAAAGAAAAAAAATCTCCGTTATCCATATCAGCCGTGGACCTCTTCTGTGGTGTTGGTGGTCTGAAGTACGGTCTTCAACAAGCAGGTATAAATGTTGTTGCCGGGCTTGATATTGACAAAACGTGCAAATACCCTTTTGAAGAAAATAATCCCTTTGAAGAAAACAATAAAGCAAAGTTTATCTCCAAGGACATTCGTGAATTTACGGGTGCCGAACTTTCTGAATTATATCCAGAAGATAGTATCAAAGTTCTTGTTGGGTGTGCCCCATGTCAACCTTTTTCAGCCCAAACTCGTAAAAATAAAAATCGAAGTTCGGATGAACGGTGGAGTTTACTTGATGAGTTTAGAAGGTTGATTGAAGAAGTTAAACCACAACTTATAGCCTTTGAAAATGTACCGCTCATTAGAAAAGAAAAGATTTTTACGAACTTTTGTAATAAGCTGGGTTCACTTGGTTATCATTTCAATCCGAAATTAATAGTCTACTGCCCTGACTACGGTATTCCGCAGAAGCGTCGTCGTCTGGTACTACTTGCCTCGACTTGGGGCGAAGTTGAACTCATTCCCAAAATACACTCCAATTCTCCAGAGGATGGATTGCGTCCTTTCCAAACTGTTGAAGATGCCATTGGTGATCTCCCTGAAATTGAGGATGGTGAGGAGCATGAATCAGACCCCCTTCATCGCTCAAGACAACTTTCGGATATAAATAAAAAACGGATTAAGCAATCAAAGCCGGGGGGGACATGGAAAGATTGGGATGAAGCACTGCGTCTACCGTGTCACAAAAAGGATTCAGGGAAAGGATATACGACGGTTTATGGTCGGATGGAATGGGATGAGCTCGCGCCAACAATAACAACGCAATTTCTTAATTTGGGCAGCGGACGATTCGGACATCCCAAACAGCATAGAGCTCTTTCACTTCGAGAAGCTGCTTTGCTGCAAACCTTTCCAAAAGATTACAAATTTATTGAACCCGATTCTCCAATCGTTACGGGTCGCATAGCGTCCTACATCGGAAATGCCGTCCCTGTTGACCTTGCAAAGGTTATCGGCGAAAGTATACAGAAGCATGTCAGGGAGAACGCAAATTGAATCATAAGCGTCAATTTTAGAAACAACAACCCTCTCAGACCCAGGCCCGGTAGGTGCGGTTTCCAACCGAACCGGAACTTAGACACAAACTTTTCAGACATCAAAAACCTCTTGAGTTCCGTAGGAACGCTATGTTTATAGAAAAACGTCTCCACCAACTCTTGAACCCCGTAGGGGTGGTATGTCTATAATAACGCCTACAAAATGCTACGAAAAATCACTAAATTGACACCTATGGGGAGAAGGCAAATTGAATAAAAAAGGAGTGAACCATGATTGATTGGTCAACACTCAAACCATACCAAAATGATAAATACCGTAGTTTTGAAGAATTATGCTACCAGATTGCCAAAGGGCTTTATGGAGACAAAGGATGTTTTACTTCAATAGATGATAGCGGTGGTGGTGACGGCGTTGAATTCTATCTCACTTTGCCAAATGGAGATCAATGGGGTTGGCAAGCCAAGTTTTACTATCCGGACAAACGCCTGAGAAGCAGTAATCGAAAAACATCCATCAAAAATTCTCTTGAGAAAGCTTGTGAAACACATCCGCGTTTGAAGAAATGGTTTTTGTGTACGCCTACCAATTTTACGCCAGATGAACAAACTTGGTTCGAGGATACACAGCAAAATGTGGATGTTGAACTTGAACATTGGGGAGATAGTGACTTCAACAACTGGTTGAGTGAACCGCGTTTTAGGGGAAAGTTATACTATTTCTTTGGCGAACTTGAATTTGATATGGACTGGTTTAAAAGGCAATTTGACAAACAGATGACAGGTGTAGGTGATAAATTTGATTCGTCCTTGCATACCGAAACTGACGTAGATGCTGAAATTCACGCGCTTTTAGGCGATAAAGCATTCGTGCACCAAATTACCGAATGGATTGAAAAACTGGAGGAAGATCTCCCTGATTTTAAGGAGGCAATTGACGATCTTAAACGTCCGATTCCAAGTGAAATTGAGTGGGGCGAAGAGGAAAAGGCAAAGGTCATTGGGGTTTCTGAATCACTTCAAGATGCCTTAGTGAACATAATTGACAAGTTTGAACAGGCCAGAAAGCTCCTGAATAAACAGAAACTTACTGCAGCACAAGCCATAGATTGGAGAGCAGTGTTCGGTCAACTTCGCAAAGTTTTTGATAACTATGAAAAAGTTACAATGGAATCTGGCATATCACAGATAAAGTACATTGGTGAAAAAGAAGATGAAGAACGGTTTTTAGACAATGCAAGCTCGATTGTCTATGGTCCTCGACATTTAGTTTCCAGATTATTGGATAAATTTTTTCCAGACGTAATCTGGAAACAAGGACTTATCAATAAGTCGGATTTACATATCCTCGGGGATGCTGGAATTGGCAAAACTCACATCGCCTGCAATATCTGTGATGACCGGTTGAAAAACAGGTTACCTGCACTATTTGTTCGCGGTAATCTCTTTACCACCGAACAATCAATTGAATCACAGTTACGGACAATTTTTGACATTCCACCATCTTATAGTTGGCATGACTTTTTGCAGGCACTATCAGCCGCTGCCGAAGCATACCACACCCGTATCCCGTTGATAATTGATGGGCTTAATGAATCGGTACATAACGGCACTTTTTCAAAGATATGGGAATTGGGACTAACAGGACTCGTTCAGGAGATCGCACAGGCAGAGAACGTTGTGTTAATCACAACATGCCGCGAGAGTTACAAAGAGACGATTTGGAAAGATGCCACTTCAAAAGAGTACATTTGGAAAAAGATGATTTGGAAAGATAAAGATTCGCTAAATTTAGTTTATGCTTACGGTTTTTATACCGAGGAAGTAAAACATGAAGCTATTGATAAGTATTTTAACGCGTACAAGATTAAGGCGGAAGCTATCACGTTAGCACCGTTGAGGCAATTTGAACATCCGCTCCACCTTAAGATATTCTGTGAAACGAAAAATCGCGAACGCAAGACTGAGGTACAAGTTTATGTAGGCGAGCAAACGCTTTTTGAAATTTTTGATAAATATTTAGAGCAATGCAACAAAGCAATATGTGATCGTCTGAATCGTCATCCAAAAACACTTATAGTTCAACCTGCTTTGAACAAGATGGCGGACCACTTGTGGCAAAATAGAAGTCGCGAGATCCCTTTTGACAAATTGGTACATATTGTAGATGGCCAATCCCGTGAACACCTGGACTGGTCGTCATCAAAAACACGTGCTATAGAAAGCGAAGGGTTGCTGGTTTATCGGGATTGGGTAGGTGTTGGTGAAGTCATGCATTTTACCTATGACCTACTCGGTGGGTATCTGATTGCAAAATACTTGGTTGAACAAGTTGATGATGTGCAAGGATTCTTGAATAGTGAGGAAGTGAGGGCAGCACTGTTTAGTGAAGATCATCAAACCTTACATCCGATGCACGAAGACATCTGCAGGTGTCTGGCTGCACTTGTACCAGCCGAAACAGGACATTTTCTGCACGAGTTTCCAGAAAATAAAAAGGCATTTAGTTTATCAATTCGTGCTTTGTTTGAAATTTCACCCCAAGATATAACAGAAAATTGTATACGCCTCGTTGCCTACCTTTTTGACCAGTATCAGGAAAACCGTGAGTTCTTTCTCCAATCAGCAGAAACTACCGTTGGACATTCTGACCATCCGTTTAACGCCTCATTCTGGTCAGAACGACTTGCGGCACTGTCTATGTCGGAACGGGACCTAAGTTGGACAGAGTATGTCCGACATAACCGTTATCGTTACAGTTTTGAAAAGAAACTGATGCAATTTGAAAAGGCCTGTCAGGACAATCAAGACCTATCTGAATTTAGCGTCAAATGTTTACATCTTTATGCAGAGTACATCGTTTGGATACTCACGTCAACTGTGCGTCCGCTGCGCGATCAGGCAACCCGTGCCCTTTATTGGTATGGAAGACGATTCCCACTAAAGTTTTTTGATTTGGTAATAAAGTCTTTTTCAATTAACGATCCCTATGTCCCTGAGCGGATGCTCGCTGCCACCTATGGCATCGCAATGGCATGTCAAAACGACTTTGAAGATACCAGTTTTGTAACTGAGATATTACCTCAGTATGCAAAACAATTATACGAAAACATGTTTAAGCCTGATGCTTCACATGCAACAACACACATCTTAACCCGTGATTATGCAAGGCGAACGATTGACATCGCTTTGATACATCAGCCGGATTTGCTGACAGCGGATGAACGAGCACGTATCACTCAACCGTTTACAGATGGAGGAATTCGTGAATGGGGTGAAAGCGAAGAGAGGGATAAGGGTGCACATGAGAAAGGTCCCGCGCCATTGCAGTTGGATTTTGCGAATTACACACTTGGATGTTTGGTAAAGGATAGAGGTAACTATGATTTTAGGCACGCAGAATACAAGCGTGTTAGAGCAAATATCTTCTGGAGAATATATGATTTAGGATATTCATTGAACAGTTTTGGAACAATTGACAAATGGATTCATCAAGAGAATGAGAGGTATGGCCGATCAGCGGATGGTCGAAAAACAGATCGGTACGGTAAAAAGTACTCATGGATAGCGTTTTATGAACTGGCAGGATTTCGACAGGATAATGGCCTCCTTCGAGATTATTATAGCGAAGAACGCACTTTAGGAGTGGACATTGATCCAAGTTTCCCTGATAAGCAACGAGAGTATAACTTAGTCACGGAAGACTTTTTAGGAGACCGAGAAGTATCTGCTGAAGAATGGATTGCCAAGACCTCACCTCCAGATTTGACCCAATATTTGAAAGTCGATCATCTCTGTGGAGAACAGGGACCTTGGGTTCTTTTGAAAGGATATATGAGCCAGAAAGACGATCAAGCCAATCGTGATATGTTTGCTTTTTTGCATGGGTTGATCGTAAAATCTGAAGATGTTGAGGAAATTGTTGAGATTTTGAAGAAGCAGGAAAAAATAGATAGGAGCTCCTTGCCATTTTGCCCAGGAGACTATTACACTTATGCTGGAGAAGTCCCGTGGTGTGATACATATCCAGAGAACAGTTCGGAAGACGTGTCATTTAATGTTGAAACAGTTTCAGCACCTGAAGATCAGCAAGTCATTTTACGCAACGGTGAGCCCGTATCTGACGAAGAATTAATCGAATTTTTACGGGGTATTACGGACCTAATTGAAAAAGAAGACTGGGAAGCGATAGGCACTCAATTAAACGAACAAGGTTTTGAATTCTCAATTGGAATTGAAGAAGCGCGATATGGGACGTTTAAAGTCTTGGTTCCAGTAAGGGAAAACAATTGGAAGGACCACCGTAGTGCGATTAATTCTAATCGGAGTGTTGCAATTCCATCTCGGCAGATTGCTGAGGCCCTTGACTTATGTGGGCAACCTCAGAGTTTTGACCTATTTGAAAAAGAAAGTGGTAAGCGCGCTTCAATAACCTTTCGCTATGGTGAAGGGTGGGGCGAAATGCAGCGTTTTACATATTTAAGACAAGATTTATTGGAACGTTATTTAGCAGAAACAGGTAGTGAACTAATTTGGATAATATGGGGTGAACGTCGTCAGGTATCACAAAATCCTGATGCTCCCTACAAATATTTTCATGAAGTTAAGGTATATCGCGACATCCAAAAAGCATCGGGAGATTAGTAATGAGCGAACTAAGTTTACCATCACATTGGAAAATGTTGTGCCTTGGGGAAGTTACTACATTTACAAAGAAACCGAGGGACTTACGATATTCAGAATATGATGAAATTCCGTTCGTCCCTATGGAATTGATCCCGAATGCCAAACTTTTTTCGGAAGAATTTATACTCAAAACGCACGATGAACTAAAGAGCGGAACTTACTTTGAATCGGGAGATATTCTGCTTTCTAAAATTACACCATCTTTTGAAAATGGGAAACAGTGTATCATCAAGGAATTACCTACACCATTTGGTATTGCAACAACTGAAGTAATTCCAATTCGGGAAATAGAAGGTGTTAGTGATAAATTCTATCTCTTCTACTACCTGCTGCTTTCTAATGTTCGTACTTTGCTGGCAGGGAAAATGCAAGGAACAACTGGTCGGCAGCGGTTAAACAAAGAAACACTTGTTAACTTGGAAATTCCACTTCCTCCACTTCCTGAACAACGCGCAATTGCCCGCGTTTTACAGACAATCCAAGAAGCAAAATTCACCCGACAACACGAGATCGCATTAGAACGCGAACGCAAAGCAGCGTTGATGGATGTCCTCTTTTCACACGGCACGAAGGGTGAACCGCGCAAGCAGACGGAAATCGGCGAGATTCCTGAGAGTTGGGAGATAGTAGGTTTGGAAAAGGTTGCTGTATTCACGAAGAAACCGAGAGATTTACGATATTCGGATTATAACGAAGTCCCGTTTGTGCCTATGGAATTGATTCCAATCGCAAAACTATTTTCTCAAGAATTTATCCTCAAAACGAACGATGAACTAAAAAGCGGAACCTATTTTGAACCAGGGGATATTCTCCTACCTAAAATCACACCCTCTTTTGAAAACGGGAAACAGTGTATCATTAAGGAATTGCCAACGCCATTTGGCATTGCAACAACTGAAGTAATTCCAATTAGGGAAATAGAAGGCGTTAGCGATATATCCTATCTTTTCTATTATCTATTGCTTCCTAATGTTCGGATTTCGCTTGCGGGGAAGATGCAAGGTACGACAGGTCGGCAGCGATTAAGTAAAGACACACTGGTTAACTTGCAAATACCTCTTCCACCACTTCTGGAGCAACGCGCTATCGCTAATGTTTTTCAGGCAATTGATGAAAAGACCGCAGCCCTTGAACGAGAAGTTGAACGGCTGGACGAACTGTTCCACGCCATGCTTGATGAACTGATGACAGGGCGGCGGTCTGCTGTACCGCTGATCGATACTGAGATAAACCTGTGAGACATCGTCATTTTTACTAAATTGGGTGTGTAAAGTTTTTGGCAGCACTCCGTTATAAAGGGATTTCCTGCGATCAATCCTTCGTCAACACATAGCACTCCGCTGGAGTGCAGGACGAATACTATGGATTTCTATAGACATATCACGCCTCTGGCGTGAAGAGGGCTTTATTTCTAAAGGGACCTCTTTGCTCCAGCGGAGCAATATGTCTATAGAGAAAGAGGTCTCCTTCTCTTGCACTCCAGCGGAGTGCTATGTCCACAAACCTATCCTGTCGAAAAAATGAATCCTGCCGTACTAAACAGGGGTATTCAATTGTACGATTTGGATCATGGTTTTGCTTTACATATGTGCCCGTTTTTAGGAAAGATCGCGAGCGCAGCTCGCTCCTACAGAGGAAGACGTATCCATATATATAAAGTGAATAGGTACAATTGAATGGC
>JAJDXV010000011.1 GCA_022823085.1 Candidatus Poribacteria bacterium | reverse complement strand
ATTCAATTGTACGATTTGGATCATGGTTTTGCTTTACATATGTGCCCGTTCTTAGGAAAGATCGCGAGCGCAGCTCGCTCCTACAGAGGAAGACGTATCCATATATATAAAGTGAATAGGTACAATTGAATGGCCCTGCATTTTCTACATCTCCAAGCTAAAGCATGGAGTTTTGAAAATGAAGAGGATGATAAGGGGTGGACATAGGATTCACTCGTATAGGTCAGTGTTCCTAAGAGCAAATTTCCATGCTTTATCCGTGTGATACACGCGTTTACATCGAAATCCCCAACAATCCGCGCGTTAACTGGAAATCGGTGTTGCCTTTGCCGTGCAGCTTCGGTGTATACTGACGCGATGCGACCTCCACAATCAACGCCAATAACGCGTCAACATCGGCAGTTTCCAAATCTAAATCCGCGCCGTAGGTGGCTTGCGTGGTGGCATCCGTAGAGACCTGAATCAGCGGTACCATTACATGCGATTGCAATGGCGCACCGACGATATGTGCGAGTGCCAAATCCACACCGGTCGCACCTAATCCTGTCAATGTCTCTGTCGGTTGATCCGTCGGTGTCTCCATGACGTGCAAACCTGACTTTTCAACCCGCTGTCCATACGCCAATGTCGGGGACAACTCTGATGCGATAAACGTCGCATTTGCTGGCACGATGATTGTGCCACCCGCAGCGACGACTCTGTAAGTTAATTCCGTTAGCGATTGAGAGACTTCTTCCATCGCTTCACCGGTTGATGTCACCGTTATACAGAGGTGTTCTAACCCAGCATCGACAACTGGAACAGTCGGTTTATCCGCAAGCGTTTCCGAGAACCAATCCTGTACCTTCTCAATAACGGCATCAATCCCGCCATCTAACTGTACGCTCGCCCAACCGTAGCGCTCTGGTGATATACCGAGATTCTGAATCTCGTGTCGGACGTGGTCGTTGTGCGTCTTCTCACAACCGTGTTCGAGGAGCAGACCGAGGGCGACCGTGGGATGCGTGAGATGTCCGATCATTGTACGGGTATAAATCTCCTCGGACCGTCCGCTGGAGACACCACAACCTTCGGTATGGGGCAGCGCAACAAAGCGTGAGATACCTTGCTTCTCGCCGATCTTCTGTTCATTACAACGGTGCGCAATCATCTGTGCGATCTGCCCGGAACAGAGGCTCGTGGGCAAGATTAACCCGACCTGATCCGTCCGGCATCCGGCTTCCGTTTGAAGCGCGCGGAATTGCAACGCTTGAGGAAGTCGCGATTCGGAGATCGGAAGTCGCGATTCGGAGATCGCTCCTACCGAAGTTTCAATCGGAATCGGTTCACCCGACTTCAATTCGGATTCCGACAATAGAGGGTCCAAATCCACCGGACCCGTCTGCTTCCAATCCCGCCAGAGCGAGACTTGCGAGTGTCCGGCTTTCTCGCCGACCGATCGTTCACCGGATGCCACATCTACCGTCAAATCCAACATAGATTCGCCGAGTTCTTCCATGGGTGCCCCGTCCAGATACGCCCCAGCGTTCACATCCATATCTTTAGTGAGCATCTCATACCTTCCGGATGTGGTGACGATCTTAATTGTCGGTACGAAGGGGAAATTTGTGATGGATCCGTTGCCAGTAACGAAGAAAATCATGTTGGAGCCGGATGCGACCTGCCCTGCGATGCTCTCTAAATCGTTGCCGGGACTGTCCATGAAGTAGTACCCCGGATTTTCCATCGGTTCGCTGTAATTGATGACGTAATCGAGACAGACATCGGGATGCCGTTTCATCGCTGCACCGATAGATTTAATGGCGATGTTGTAAAGTCCACGGAAGTTATTGCCGCCAGACGGATTTCCCTCTGCGGAGTGTCCGTGCCATGCGACGCGTTCTTTGAACCGTTCAATCGTATCAAGGAACGTGCGTGCGGTGGTCAGGTTGCGGACGTTCTGCAGTACGTAAGCCTCCGAACCGATCAGTTCGTCGGTCTCTGCCAGGTTAGCACACCCGCCGTAACGAATCACCTCTTTCGCGACGTAAGCAGCGAGCGGATTCCCAGACACACCGGAGAACGCGTCGGAGCCGCCACACTGTAAAGCGATTTTCAGATATTCCAGAGACTGTTCAGTGCGCGGCACACTGTTCACCGTATCCAACCATCCGTTAATAATCTCTGCACCGTTGGCTAAATCTTCGTCGAAACCCCCTTGTAACCGATAGAAACGGTGTACGACATCATCTAAGGCATACCCTTGGCGTTGCATGTATGACTGGAGCATTTCGTTTGTAACTGCCTCAGTGCCGTAGTCAACGAGCAGCATTGCACCGATATTTGGATGGACGGTGAAACCTGCAAGCGTTCGGAGGAGCATATCGATGTTATTCGGGGTACTGCTTTCACCGCCTTCTGTGTGTGTTACAGCGACAATACCGTCTATGTTCGGATAGGCGTTTTGCACGGACGAGGTGACCTCGCCCCTACGATACATATCGGCAAGTTTCCTCGCGAAACCGGAAGTACGCGCGGTTGTCCCCATAACGACGATATAGTTTCGTGTGCCGACACCACGTCCCCCCGGACGGTGATAGCCGAGGAAGCAACGCTCGTCCGTATAGCGCGCCAACTGCTTACCGGGACAAAATTCTGCTGCGTTTAGTACGTAAGGTGCGATCTTGTCGCTGAAGTTCGGTGTTTCTGGTAATTCAAAAGGTAGATTCCGAATAGACAACGAATCGATCATCTTCTGATTGCAGACGTAGTCCCCTGGGGCAATGGCGCGTGTAGCGAATCCAAACGGTAATCCCCACGACAGCAACGGTGCCGCTTCCGAAATCGGCTGGATCGCGAAGCGATGCCCCTCTAAAATGGTATGGGATAGCTGGAACTCCTGTCCGTTATGGCGGATGTGTGTGCCACCGTCTAATGTTTGTGTGGCAATAGCGACGTTGTCGTCTGGCGCGGGTAAGCGTGCGACAGTCATAAAATCAACTTTTAATTTTCCTTGCGGTTCGGTGAAGCCGTTTATGGTTTCCACGTTCTCCTCCGTAGATTCGCCCTCCACTTCGTTTCGGGCTTTCAGATTTAGATTTCTAACTTTCCTTGCGGTTCGGTGAAGCGGTTTGTGGTTTCCACGTTCTCCTCCGTAGATTTGAAGAAACACCCAAAATAGTTAACAGTTTCCAGTTAACAGTTACCAGCAAGAAAGTTCCAAAGTTGCAAAGTGTGCTAAAGTTTCAAAGTTGACAACTTTACGGACTTCCCTAACTTTAAAACACTTTACGGACTTCTTTAATGGCCACTGGTTACTGGTTACTGGTTCAGGAAATAATTAACGACGATAGATACTCACTTCGATTGCGTCCTGTTTCACCCACGGGAGGTCGATGTCAAACCAGTGTGTCTCGGATTCATAATGTTCGCGGACGTGTCCGAGATAATCCGCCATGGCATCGGCACCGATGCCGACGTTATCTGCGAGAACGGTAGCGGGGTTCGTCAGACGAGATTCGATTGCCTGAAAACACGGGAAATAGTTGTTGAAGTTGTTATCAAGGAGCAGGAAATCGACGGGTTCCTGGATACTTTCCAGTACCTCTTGGGCGTCCCCGATACGTGAGTCAACGAGGTCGGTCATTCCGGCACGTTCAAAATTGGCGCGTGCCTGCGCTGCGCGGTCAGCATCTATTTCGACTGTTATTAAGCGTCCAGAACCGGCAGCTTTCAAGACGCGTAACATCCAGAGTCCGGAATAACCGATAGCCGTGCCGCATTCGACGATGAGGGACGGCTTCGCTTCTTCGACACAACCCGCGAGAAATTTCGCTTTTTCTGGACCTAACATCGGGATCCGTTCTGTCCGACACTGTGCTTCAACCTCTTGTAAAACCTGATCAAACATAATTACCTCCCTATAGTTAACAGTTTCCAGTTAACAGTTACCAGCAAGAAAGTTCCAAAGTTGCAAAGTGTGAGAAGAAGTAAACAGGAACCAGTGGTCAGTAACCAGAAAAGAGGTACTCGGTTAACCTATGCTTCTCTTAACTGGTAGCTGGTAACTGGTAACTGGTAACTGATACAAAACAATCATACACGAAACCGGTTTTCAGGTCAAGACGTGCCTTGAAATATACGATTTTCCGTAGCCATCGAAAAAAATTTGCAACCAAATCCAGGGTTTGGTGTATATTATAGACAAGCACCTCCGGAGGTATCCGATGCCTGATTTAGACGATGAATTAATGGAACGCTATCAAAAAGGTGACGAAAACGCGTTTACGCTTCTCGTGCGCCGCCATCAGCAGCCGCTTGTCAATTTTATCGCTCGGTTCATCAATGACAGGGACAGTGCTGAGGATCTCGCGCAAGAGACCTTCATCCGTATTTTTAGAGCTGCAAATCGCTACAAATCGGAGGGTGCGCATTTTAAAACGTGGATGTATCACATTGCCTCGAATCTCTGTAAAAATGAGTTACGAAATCGCGGGCGGCGTGACCGATACAGGGTTGATAACGTCGTTAGCAGCGGAACCGATAGTGACGGAGATACGGAGCAGATTGATTTAATCGGGAATGCACCAGCGAATCCGGCTTTCCAACCCGAAGTCGCACTCGAACGCAAAGAGTTGCAGAACGCTATCCAAAAAGCGATATCAGAACTACCAGAACAGTACAGACTCCCGCTTGTGCTTCGCGACTTACAAGGTCTTAGTTACGATGAAATCAGTGAGGTACTCGAACTTCGGAGCGGTACAACGAAATCTCGGATCAACCGCGCCCGGCTCATGTTGAAAGAAAAGTTAAAACCGTTTATTTGATGTTTTAGGAGTAAATTATGAACTGCGTACAGGCTGAGGAACACTTCTCCGCCCACCTTGAGGACACACTTGATTATGAGACGCTGCAGGATTTTGAAAATCACCTCACAGAATGTGAAGCGTGTCAAGGCGAGTATGCCAAATTTCAGGATTCCGTTAATGCGGTACAGCAATTGCCGCAGATAGAGCCGTCGCCGTACTTTATGTCAACCTTGCAACAACGGCTCAGGACAGAAGATAGCGAGACCGGTAGCATTAAAGACGTTTTGGCAACACGCTGGCACCGGCTATTTGACGTGTTTCGTCGTCCGAAGTGGGCACTCAGTGGCGTTATCGCCGTGATCCTCGCCGCAACTGGCACCTATTTTTATCAAGACTTCCGTCCAGCGTCAGTTGCACCGACACCTCGAACGGAACAGATAGCGACATCGCCGGAGGTGTTTCCGGTAGAACCCTCAAGGCGTGTCGTCGGAGATAGGAATCAACTCCTGCGAGGCAGTGTTATCTCAACACCGACACAACCGATGCAGCAACGTTATATGTTAAAGCAGGTAAGTTATACCACTACTTCCACCAGCGGCGGACTTTAATTATGGTTGTTGGTTGTTGGTACGCTGCGCTTTAAGTTATTGGTAAGAGGTATCTTGTGGCTGTCGCAGCAAGGGGAATCGCCGCAATCTCTTAACTTTAGGACTTACGCAATTTTGGCTGTAAGTGGTTGTATTAGATGAAATTTGTCTGAAAACACAGCGTTCTGGTAGCACAAACTGGGAAGTTTGTGGTACAAAAGAGCGGCATGTGTAAGTCCTAAACTTATAACTTATAACTTATAACTATTCAGAATCGATTTCTGTACATAAGCGATTAAGGGTAAAAGCATGTATATTATAGCATCAAAACGCCAACAATTGATCATCGGGATGCTCAGTCTACTGTTCTATGCAGTCACACCGAGTATCGCAAATGAAAACGTCCTGAAACTTTTTGAAAAGGAATTCCAGAAGGTCGTCGCTGATGCGCGTCCTGCGCTTGTCAAGGTCGTGGCGACGCAGCAAACGGCGATGCCATCGCTGCCGGACAGAGAAAAATTGGTATTTATCCGCCAAGACATCGGTTCTGGCATCGTTATTGATACCGATGGACATATCGTGACAACGACCTTTGAATTAGAGAGAATAAATAAGATTGAGGTCGTCTTTAACAATGAAAAGATCTCTACAGCAGAACTTGTCGGTATTGATACATTCACCGATATTGCAGTCCTCCGAGTTGCAGACGCACATTCGGCAATCACACATCCGCAAAAATCTAAAACTGCAGCGCGTGTGAAGTGGGGAGATTCCTCAAAAATTAATACCGGTTCTTGGGCTGTAACGATGGGCAGTTCCTACGGAGATAGCCCGATTGTGTCTTTCGGCATCGTTGGTGGTTGGGATACTTTACCGGATCAATTGTGTGGAAAATTGATTAAAATCAATGCTGCGGTTACGCCCGGTAACAACGGGGGTGCAGTCGTTAACACGTCAGGAGAGATCGTCGGAATGATACTGGCAGTGCTGACAGAACCGTCCTATAGCATCAATTCACCAACCGGCATGCTTTTCGAGAAGGCGCGTGATCCGGATACCTCACAATTTTTCGTCCAAAAGTTATCGCCGGAGATTACCTTCGCGATGCCGATAGAGATGGTACGTTCAGTTGCCGAAGAAATCATAGAACACGGTAAGGTGGCGCGCGGTTGGCTCGGTGTTGAGGTAGACGTAAGCGAGTCCGGCGTTTTCGTTACCGGAGTCATTGAAGGCAGCCCGGCACACAAAAGTAAAATTTTACCGAGAGATTTTATCCTCGAATTTAACGAAGTGCCTGTACGCTCGTATCATGAACTATTGAGATGTGTTGCAAGTGAACGCCCGGAAACGAAGGTTCAGCTCAAAATCGACAGGAACGGTAGGCAGCAACATCGGACGGTCATATTAGGCGAGAGAGAGTAGCGTACCTAACGCGTGATTTTCGCAAACTCGGCGAGGTATGCCGCTGCAATCTCGCTATTCCGCTTGATAATCAACAGGTTCTCGTTATTCCGTTTTTCGGCGTTCTTGGAAAAGTTATACGATCCCGTAATTACTGTCTCCGCATCAATAACGATCACCTTGTGATGCATAGCCCCTCTGTTTTTATCCAAAACGACAGACATCCCTGCCTTTTCCATTGCCTTATATTCGGAATATTCGTTATTGGCTTGCCGCTCTTCAAACACACCGCGAACCTCGATCCCCGATTTAAAGCGGTCCCGCATCGCATTTCCGAGCGCATCATGTGTAAACGAAAACGCCATAAAATGGATTGACTGCTCCGCGGACGCGATCTCCTTAATCAGTGGCGAGATCGTGTCTCCTCCTGGTGAGAAATAGGTAACAACCTCTGTCCCATCGCCTAATACTATTTTCGGATACGCCACAAACGCGCCGGAAGGTCTTCCAACCTGTGCTTCAAGAAACAATTCTCGAAACTCCTGCGTGAAGTTGTACGCCAGCTGCGCGGAATCAATGAGTATGACGTTATTATTGTTCTTATACGCGCCGTTATAAGTGGTGTTATAAGAACCTGTCCAGACGTACTGCTCATCAATCACGATAAACTTGTGATGCATCAACCCTTCATTATCACCGTCGTCAACGACAGGGATCCCGACTTCTTGCAATCGTTGAATTTCGGAGTCATCAATATTATCCGCTTCTGTGACGATTCGTACCTGTACGCCGCGGTTATAGGCTTCTATTAGCGCATCTGCGACCGGAGCAGCATCTAAATCATAGAGTGCCGCATCAACTCGTGCCTGAGCAGCACGGAGTCTATGGACAAGTCGTTTTTCCAGAGAATACGGATTACCGCTTGCCCCGAGTTCACTGAAGTAGACCTCCCACGCGACTTCAGTCGTCGGTTTCGGTCTATTTTTGTAGTATCTTATCCCGAATCCGACTACAATAGCGCATATCAAAATGAGAATGAACGGTAAAAATAATTTCGGTTTACGAACCTGGGATGTTGCTGTGGTATCGTGTGTGCCTGGATCACTGTTCATATTTTTCAAGTTTCCAGTTTCCAGTTTCCAGTTTCCAGAAAAGAGATATTGTGTTATCCGCACACCTCTTAACTGGCTACTGTTCATTGTTTACTGGCTACTCCTTAGTGCTATCCATAATAGCATTACAAAACGTTAGACGCCCCACCTCTGCCGAGATGTCTCTAAAGACTCAATTTCTGCGTCTTCCTGCTTCCACGCGTAATGTCCCTTCGGCTTTTCACCGATCCACCTTTCGTCAATCGGTTCCGATGCAAGTTGGTAGCGCGTATCTGCGGTTATCCGAATCTTATTTGATGTGTTAACAAGGGAGGCATGCATAAGGAACATACTGAAAATGATAACGTCGCCTGCGGAGAACGTCGTTGTCGCCCAATGCCCCCCAAATTTCTCAACGATTTCAAGTGGATCGTCGCTGAAATGTCCCTCAATCATATCCCGGTCAACATCGGCTTGTCCGTAAGTGGCACGAACTTTCTCAAATCGGTTAGAACCGAGACAGAAGACGATGGGTCCCATGTCAAGCGATACATCGCCAAACGGTGTCCAACAGGAATAGAGTTCCTGCGTGCCTCTCCCCATAAAGACGATATCGTAGTGTATAGGGGAACCCGATCCTGGTCCTGCTGTGCGGAGCCATTTGAAATCGAACGTCCGTGCTTCGCCACCGAGAAACCGTTTGAAGAAGCGCATCACCGGTGCGCCTTCAACGACGGCTTTGAATGCCGGTAGCTGCGTCAACGCCTTATTCCCCATTGATCCGGTTGATGTCGGTTCCGGATAATCTGGGTTGAAGATGCCGTTCATTAAGGGTGTCTCCGGTGCGATCATCCCTTTCGCTGCGAGTTTCTCGAGAATCTGTTTTCGTGCCGCGAGAACAGCATCTTTGTCGTGTAGTCCACGTATCAGGAGGTACCCGTCGGCTGCGATCCGTTTTTTCAGGGCATCGGGATCGTCAAGGATGTCGTTGCTTTCCCGTAATTCTGTGCTAACTTCTACGTCCTGATGCAAAATTTTAAGTTTACCTTGCGGTTTATCGAGTTGGTTCAATGACATATTTAAATGTTCCTTGCGGTTTATCAAGTCGGTTGGATAACACAATGTGCTCCTTTTATGTCCGCCCCGCACGTTGTTTGGGCTACATTCTATTAACGTAAGCTTGATAAAAACAAAATGTTAGGATCGTTGTACGGACGAGGTTTTCTTGCCCGTAGGGGTTAGGCAACCTAACCCCTACGAAAATGTCCATTGCGTCTACAATTTGCTATATATCAAACTCATGTTAAGTTACTGACGTTAATCCAAACGTGCTGCTTGTGCCGATCAGAAACCTGCCTGAAACGTAGTGGAAGGCAGAACAGGGGCCCAATTACTTAAAATTTTGATGGGGGTGCCTTTTTCAGCCACGCGAGATTAAATCGATAGTGTAGGCGGCTGCTAATCAGATGAATGATCCCGTTCTGTCCTTGGCAGACGGCGATGTACCCGCCCGGTTCAGCACTGTTGAGCCCCATCGTAAAACGTCGTCCATCCATCGTTTCGATCTCCCGGTCTGCGCCATCGTCTGTGATGGGACGAATGTGTTCCCACGTTTCGCCATCGTCATAAGATAATGCACTAAAGAGGCCGGTAACAAGTCGTTCGTTTCCAGAAGCGTCAATGATCGGCATCGGGGTCGGTTCTCGACGATCGCCTGTGAACGATGCCAAGAAAATGGGACCTTCCTGAAGTCGCAGGAGAACACACCGTTGTCCACCGGAAAGCACCGGGAATTGACTTGCGCTGTAATGCCATGTTTTACCGTCATCCGACGAGACGCTTTTCGGCATCCGTCCATCAATCGTATCACCGCGTCCGTACGCCATCAGTCTACCATCGGTGAGTTCAACGACAGCAGCGTGGATACCAGCGATCCAACCGCCCTGTTTTCCAGCAGCGAATTCGGGGATCGGTTGTCCAGCCCCTGGGTCGTACCACGTCTCTGCATCATCGTCGCTGAGCCATATCGCGGTGCCGCCGTTGCCGCCGCTCACCGCGTCACAAGCGAGGAGTATAGAACCGTCCTGCCTCCGAAAAACAGAGGCGATCGGCATGTGTCGGAGCCGATGCTCTGGTGAAATAAAGCGCGGTTTCGACCACGTCGCACCGTTATCGTCGGAATAACGCATCACTAACGCCAAGGGTCCCCACGTTGCAGCAGCCGAGAGTCCGTTGAAATGATACATCCGTCCGTTCTCGTTCCGCCAGAGAGACGTCGCATGATTGTTGCGGTCCGGGGGTCCCCAGAACGGCTCAGCAGGTTCCCATTCCGATTCACCAAAACGCAGTCGGCTTGCGGCAACCGTTAGCTCACGTCCGCGCTCTGTCACACATGAATACCACGCCGCGAACATATCACCGTTCGGGCATTCTGTTATCGCGGGTACGTGGTTATGTGCTGAAAAGAGCGGTCCATTCGAGCCGTCCGGAATTTTAACGAACGTCAAGGGTTCAGCGAAATAGGGTGCTTCTGGTGCAGGCGCGCTTGCCGGTTCCTGTTTGACCTCACGTCCCCAGCGTGCGACCTTCGGTAGAGGTGTCGGCGATGTCTGCGGCATTTCAGCACAAACGACGCGGAACCCGATGTACCAGTGTTTATCTTCGGGGACCGCTGCCATCCGGTTCGCAGAACGCAGATAGCAAAGTAACGTCGAATGACTGCCACCGCGTGTCACACGATACAGACCGCCTTCTCTACCGACCGGATCAACCTGTGGCTCCGGCTCGTAGGTCCCGTACCAATCTTGGCACCACTCTTCGACATTTCCGTGCATATCGTAGACACCCCAGGCGTTAGGCGGCGTTCGCCCGACGTGTAGCGGCATGATTTCCTCCGTGCCGCGACTTCGTCCGGCATCCGGGTACCAACTCTCGCCAACGTTTTTATGGAATTCTGGGGGGAGTGTGTCCCCGGTATGAAAATGCGTCGTCGTACCTGCCCGGCAGACGTATTCCCACTCCGCTTCGGTCGGCAGTCGGTATGGAACGCCTTCTTTTTCGGAGAGCCATTCGCAGAAGCGCGTTGCCTCGTGCCAATCGACAAACACAACTGCTTCGTCATCATCTTTTGAAAAACCGACGTTCTGAAGGCTCGGCGACTCTCGATGTGTCGGGTCAAACGCCGCATACTGTGCGTTGGTCACCTGAAAGCTGCCGATATAAAACGGTGTTGTGAGTGTTACCGGATGCACCGGTTTCTCATCCCAATCGCCATCGCGGAGATGTGGCTTCCCTTCCATCAATTCATCTGATAGCGATGCGTCCTCTGAGCCCATCATAAAACTTCCCGGTTCAATCCGTACAAATTGCATACCGAGCGAATTCGTATGTGTCGGTTTCCCGTTAAACACTAACTTCTGCATAATTCCCTTTCCTGTTCGGACGTTGTTATAGCTGCCTCTAATTTTCTATTATTCTCATTATACCAATCCGCACTCAATTTGTCACGAAAAATTTTGTCACGAAAAATGTCGAAAAGATATTCGGAGATCCTTTCTACAGAAAATCGCGCCGAGCAGATAGCGTCCGTGAACAGGTATAAAAAACATTTTCTTTGACTTTTTTCGGCACTTCTGCTACAGTATTTATAATTGTGTGGCAGGTTCTTGTCTTTTCTTCTGTTAAAGCATATAAATTTACCCTTCGGCAGTTGCTGGTTACCGTAGGTTCTCAAATCAGTCAGCTGCAATCTTCCGCACAAGAACCTGAGAAAAAAAATCGCTTAGCGATCAAGCGAATATCTATTTTACGGAGCGAAATTTTGAAAATGAAGATTATCTTTGGGCTACTTTTGCTGATTTTGGTAAGTGTTACGACGGTTTGTAGTGCGCAAGACCTTGTTCTGCATCTCTCCTTCGACGCGTTAGAAGGGGACGTTGTAAAAGATTTATCCGAATTTGGTAACGATGCGACCTTTAATAAGGGTAATCCCAAACTGATTGACGGTGTTTTCGGAAAAGCGATGGAGTTTGATGGCAAAACTGCTGGTGAAATCGCCGACAGTGTGAGCCTCGATATTGTTGATGCGATCACGATCGAGTTCTGGGCACTTGTCAAAGGTGGCGAGGCGATCCAGAGCGGCGTTGAGAAAGGCTCCGCTTGGGTCTCCGGTTTATATAATCTCGCGGCACTGTACAACGGCGGGACGATCCTCCAATTCTTTGACCTCCCCGAACCGTGTAACGACGACAATATTGGTCCGAGCATCCAAGATGGCGAATGGCACTTCCTCGCTGGGACATGGGACGGTGACGACATTAAACTCTATATTGACGGTGAACTCGAAGCAGAGATGCCGTGTAAGGGCGAACTCTCACCGAACAACGAATCTGTTTATATCGGTGCCCGCGGCGCAAGTCAGCGGTTCCTTACCGGTGCGCTTGATGAAATCAAAGTCTATAATTACGCTTTAACCAAGGATGAGCTGCTTCAAGATATGGCGACACCGGTCACATTATCTGTTGACGCGAACGCTAAATTGGCAACCTTCTGGGGTCGCCTTAAGACCGACTAACCGTCCAGAAAAGGAGTGTCAATGCAAGTCAGACGCCATCTTTTGGCACAGCGTGGAGGTTACCAAAGTTTGCTATACAAAAGTCCAATATTTTTTCTGATATTATTAACGCTAATAACTGGCTGCGCCCTTCCTTTCGGGGGTCCCTTAACGCCTGAAGCGCAGGTTGCGGTCGTTACAACCGATAGCGGCATATTCGTAATCGAGTTCTACCCTGATGCTGCCCCGGTGGCAGTGGAGAATTTCATTAAACTCATCAACCAGAAGTTTTACGACGGTTTAACATTTCATCGTATCGTTGAAGGTTTCGTTGCTCAGGGCGGTTGTCCGAAAGGCGACGGGACAGGGGGTCCAGGCTGGACCATCACCGACGAGTACACAAACCCGAACCAGCGTCCACACCTTAGAGGCACAGTGGCGATGGCTCGAACTTCCGCGCCGAATTCATCCGGGAGCCAATTCTACATTTGCTTCAAACCCCAACCCGATCTTGACGGTAATTACACCACCTTCGGCGGTGTAATTCAAGGTATGGATGTCGTCGATCGCTTAGAGATAGGCGATGTCATGACAAAAATCCGATTGGAGGCGAAGTCAAAATATGTTAAGGCAACATCAGAATAAGCAACATCGGCAGTTCGCATCCGCAGCACTTTTGGTCCTGGCGACACTATTTGCGACCTTCGTGTTGAGTTGCGCACAAGAAGAAAAGAAAGCACCCGCCCCGCGCGCACGTCGCAGTGGGACCGGGACAACTACAACTGCTGCAAAACCGCAGATCGATCCTGCGACATCGGTAGCCGTTATTGAAACGGCAAAAGGCAGTATCGAATTTGAATTTCTTGCAACCGAGGCTCCAGAAACATCCAAGAATTTCATCAAAAACGCGCAGGTGGAATATTACAAAGGTGAGAAATTCTACCGCGTAGAAGAGCTACTCATCCAAGCAGGTTCAAAACTCGCTGCGGGCGAAACGCTCGCTATTGAAAACGGTGCGAAGGAGATGTCGAGAGGCATCGTCGCTATGGCAAAAGAAGAGGGTGCCAGCGTCTCGTACGCATCCGAATTCTTTATCTGCCGAGATGAAACCATTCTTGACAGTGAGTACGCCATCTTCGGGAACGTCATTAGTGGAATGGATGTCGTTGATAGTATCGCACAAGACGATGTTATCACCAATATCACTATCCGAAAGAAAGAATAACTATAAGTTATAAGTTATAAGTTATAAGTTATAAGTTACCTTCGGATGTTATCAACGTATCCTTGTAACTGCTATTACTAAATTGCGGTGGTATCCACAAGAAACCGTTGATAAAGTACAAGCCAGACTTATAACTTATAACCAACAACTTATCACTACTTAAATGGAGGGATATATGGCATTAACTGTTATCCGCACGGCTCGTCCGAGTCCTGTTTGGCAGGAGAGTTATGTGCGTGTGAAAAAAGGGCAACGACTCGTTATTGATGGAGAGGGTGCTTGGTCCCCAGATTTGCAGAATCGAACCGGTTGGTGCGGTGCTGACGGCATCCCGAAAACCCCAGGTTCCGATGGCTACCTACTCCCGGGCACCAATATTGGCGCGCTCATCGCCAAGATCGGAAACACCGTTTTCGCAGTCGGATCGCGTTATGACAATCCAGCCCCTGCCGACGGTGTTATCTTTCTTGCTATGAACGAACACCCAAGCAACAACAATCAAGCAGGCAGTTTACTTGCACAAATCATCATCTTTGACGACGAGTAGTGTTGTGTCAGGTGAAAAATGATAGGCTATATTGCCTGAAGCTGTTGGGTTTCACCGCGTTCAACCCAACCTACAAGCCATGAAAATAAGCATGACAGAACAGTAGTCCAACCTTTCGCGTAACAATACACACTGTATATATTACTATAGTTTGGACAGTTTGATCAGATTATAAGTTATGAAAAGTTGGCAGTGTTCTCCCGTTAGAGCTCCCGAACAGATGTTAGGATTGGCTTCTAAACCTGTTTTTGGGTCTCTATTGTGTTAGAAACGACTGCTTT
>JAJDXV010000040.1 GCA_022823085.1 Candidatus Poribacteria bacterium | reverse complement strand
ATTCAATTGTACGATTTGGATCATGGTTTTGCTTTACATATGTGCCCGTTCTTAGGAAAGATCGCGAGCGCAGCTCGCTCCTACAGAGGAAGACGTATCCATATATATAAAGTGAATAGGTACAATTGAATGGCCCTGCCGATAATTTATATTATGTTGACATAAGAGAAATATTTGTCTATAATACTCTCATACATTCATTAAATACAAAGCGTAGGAAACTATGAAAGGAATCGTACTTATCTTTTTACTTTCGGGTTTTGGCGTGATGTTCTTATTTCGACAGTCTGTAGCATTAGAAGATCAGCACAACGATGTGCGGCGGCTACAACTCAACTCCGGGTACAACACGCTTCTCGTCCAAGGTTCAGAAGAACAAGACGCAAGTGTGCCAAAAACCGAATCGAACCGTTCAACGCAAGAAGTTAACCGCGTAGAGCCTGCTGAGCGTCCGGAACAGACTTTGGAAAAGGTTCCCAACAATCGGATACAGCAAGCTGAAGCCATAAATTCGGAGAACGGCGAAACCTCTGAAGAAACACACACAGCGTGGGAAAAAACGCAGCGGATTTTCAAGGTTGTTAACAACTATGAGTTAGCACCGGATGCCGTCGCAACGACCCTCGTCATAATCGCCGGGAACGCGAAACTACACGGGCGCGTTACAGGGAACGTCCTGGTATTCGGTGGCGATGTTGAACTCGGATCAGGGGCGCAGGTGAACGGCACACTCCACCTTATTGGTGGACAGGTCACCGGAAATATAGAACGCATAGCGCATTTGCAGGTGAGCAACCGTTGGCAGATAGTGCCTGCTGTCGTGAAACTTGTGATGCACCCGTATAGCAGCATTTGGGCGACCGATAACGTAACGGGTTTCCAATTTACAATTGCTCGGTTCGTGCTTCTACTTCTCATGTACCTGCTGATAGTCGCTATATTTCCGAAGCCGGTAAACGCCGTGAGTGCCCTGTTCGCACATCGACCGATTGGAAGCGTACTTTTCAGTCTCCTGATGTTGGTTGTGATACCGTTGATTCTCGCGTTTCTGACGGTTTCAATCGTGGGTGTTCCGTTTATGTTGCTGGCGTTGTCGCTGCTACTACCGTTAGCACTCTGTGGTAAAGCGGCGATTTTTCTTACGCTCGGTAGTACACTTTTTTCAGGACGTTTGAGACCGCTTGCATCGATCTTCGGTTATATCCTATACTTTATGGCGACCTCGCTGCCGTATATTGACTGGATAACGTTTCTTCTCGTCAACACTGTCGGGATCGGGATTTGCGTGCTATGTGGGCTCAGCCTAATGCGACAGCAAGGTTCGCGCCGAAACACGTCCGGACTTCCTGGTAACGGGTGGGTGTCTCGAACAGAAAGGGTTTAGTGTGCATGCAATTAGCATCTCCGATTTTCTTAATTTTGCTCATTGTAATCCCGTTGATGCTCATCATATTGCGATGGCTGCCGAGAAGGCGGATCCTGCCTGTTATCCGTTTTTCTGACTTTAACCACGGGTTCGCAGCGGGTGTTCAGAAGATGCGGCAATCCCTCTCGGTCAAAGCGCTGCCGCTATTAAAGGTACTGAGATTCATTGTGCTCTCGCTGCTCATCATCACGCTCGCGCGTCCGCAACTGTCGCAAAGCCGTGAGCAGAGTATCGCGCAGGGTATCGACATTCTCTTAGTTCTTGACATCTCAGAAAGCATGCGTGCGGAGGATTTTGCGGGGTCAAACCGTATTCAAACTGCAAAATCGGTTATCAAAGCGTTTCTTGCCCATCGCGAAAACGATCGTATCGGATTGGTTATCTTTGCGGGCGAAAGTTTCACGCTCTGTCCTTTGACCTTAGATTACCCAGTGCTGGCGGAACTCCTTAGCGATGTAGAGATTGGGCAGTTAGCGGATGGAACAGCTATCGGTGATGCGCTTGCGACGGCGACACATCGGCTCCGCGCCTTAGCATCGAAAACCGAGATTGTTATCCTTTTGACCGATGGCGAAAATAACGCTGGCAGCATTGATCCTGAAACGGCAGCATCGCTTGCAGCATCTGACGGGATTAAGGTTTATACCATCGGTATGGGAAAAGAAGGTGGTGCGCGTATCCCTTATGCTGATACGACGTTCGGCAAGCGATACCGAGAGGTGCTCACCTATCTTGACGAGGACACCCTAAAGCAGATCGCCCAAACAACAGGCGGACGCTATTTTCGCGCGACAGATACGCAATCGTTGCAGCAGATTTATGCGGAGATTGACAGATTTGAAAAGACGAAATTCGAGACAATCAACACCATCGTTCGCAAAGAGTTGGTGGGATACTTCTTGATACCTGCGGTTCTTCTGTTGGGAATCGAGATTCTATTGAGTAATACAGTGCTACGGAAGATCCCGTGACATACGCGATTTTTGAACAAACAATTGTCAAATAAATTTTCAGTAACGCGCGTTTAACGCGTCTTTCAAGCGAGGTGTTTAACAAATGCGTATCAGAATTGTGTTCTTAGTATTCGTTTTAACTATTTGTTTGTTTAGTTTAATTGCGGACTCCGCTTTTGATGTTAAGGTGATTTACTTCAAGCCTTCCGATGCTGGTGATATAGATATAGATAAGCATGATAGAATGCTGAAGGATATTCAGAGGCATTACCAATCTGAAATGACAAGGCATGGATACAAAGATTATACTTTTCCTTTGGAATTAGATAATTCCGGCAAACTCATTATTCATGTGGTAAATGGTAAACACAAAAGTGTACATTATGATAATAGACCAAGTGCTTATGAAGAGTATCTTCAAACTATAAAACCTGAATTACCATTTAAATTTAATAATGACCTAAATGTTGAAAGCAGGGATGTGGTGCATTTAATAATTGTTGGCGGCGTAACTGTAAAAAATTGGGGTGACAAACAAGGTATGGGTTTTACATGGCTTCATGGAAGGTTTGGAGGTATAGCAACTATAAAAGCCAATTCACTGCGTGAGTTTCCTAATCATTACCTTGCTCTTGTTGCTCATGAACTAGGTCATGCTTTTGCTTTAGATCCTGGTCATAATGGTCATCAAGACACATTAAATGGAACTATAATTGCTTTCGGACAAACAACAGAAGATTGGGGCGACAGAATGAAGCTTTTAAAATTTGAAGCTGATTTCCTAAAATCACGCCCCATATTCCGGGAAATAAATCTTGACGACAATGCTGAAGTTGAGGCTGAACAACCAAACAAAAACTCTGATTTAGTGGAAGAACAAGTTCAAGGCGAATATGATATGGCTAACGTTCTGATGTATACAGGGGACGTTAGTTGGATGAGCCTTGAGGATGCCAAGCGGCAATCTCAAATCACAAAGCAATTGCTTTCTTCAGAAGGTATTCGAGCCGAAGTCGTTCAAACCGAAGATTCTGTTAGAGACTGGATGCTCCAAACAACTTCAGATGGTAACGTAGATGTTTTAATCCTCTACGGGACCCTACCAACTTCTATTTATCCATCCGGTAATAGTCAGCCGGACGGTTCTGTGGCAGAAAATTGGATTGAATCAACTGATGGAAATACTATTCTTAACCATGGCGATTACTTTGGTTATGTGTCCAGCGACAATGTGTATAATAATGTCCAAGCTTTACAAGCCATTATGGATATTCCACATATCACAATGTGGGACTTTGGGACGCAAAATAATACCCCAATGGTCGTAACGAAAGATGGCAAAGAGATTACTCCAAGCCTTACGAATTTTAAATCCGATAGAGCTTTTCACCTTGATGAACTTACCGGGGATTGGTTTGCTGAAAAAGTTCTCGCGAGTGACACGGGTACTTCACAAGCCAACAGAGCGGATCCGGTTATTGTGCGAGATGGTAATCGTGGAAGGATTGGTATTGTCTATCAAACCTTTAACGAGGCAAACCCTAAAGGCAAGGTTGCAGCTGAACTCATCACTAATTTCCTTTTAAGGAATAGCGACAAAATTTCGTCACCACCTCTTGAACCAATTACCGATAACGATACAGGAAACCGATCAGATACGGTGAGCCTCTTGCCTGCAAGTGTGCAATCTCCTAATATCGGTCAACAACTCAATTTGTCCCTAAAAATTACGAACGGCAAAAATGTCGCAGGGTACCAGGCAACTGTGCAGTTCGACGACACCGCGCTCCGTTATGTGGAAAGTAAGAACAGCGATTATCTGTCCGGTGGAGGATTCTTTGTCGACTCGGTTTTGGAAGGGAGTCTTGTGAAATTAAATGCCGCATCTCTTGCCGGCGAAAGCGAGGGGGACGGCACCCTCGCTACACTCACATTTGAAGTCATCGCAGTGAAGGCATCCACTTTAACATTATCTGATGTCCTTCTCTCCAACAGCAGAGGTGAGACCTTTGCGCCTCTGGTTGAAAATGCAGAGATCACTGAACCCACTAAACTCATAGGCGATGTAAACAGTGATGGTACTGTTAACATTGCCGATTTGGTATTAGTCGCCTCAAACCTCGGCGAGACAGGACCAAACGCTGCAGATGTCAACAGTGATGGTGTGGTCAACATCGCTGATCTCGTTTTGGTTGCTGGTGCATTAGGCACAAGTGCTGCCCCGTCTATACATCCCCAAACCTTAGAAATGTTCACTGCTATAGATGTCAAACAGTGGGTATCCGCTGCTCAGCAATTGAATCTCACGGATATGAATTCACAACGTGGTATCCTATTCTTACAACAACTCCTCGTAGCGTTGACACCAAAAGAAACTGCCCTTTTGCCAAACTTCCCCAATCCGTTCAATCCTGAAACGTGGATACCGTATCACTTGGCGAAGGATGCGGATGTTACACTGCATATCTATACTATTAATGGTGCAGTGGTGCGGACATTGCCGCTTGGGTATCAAGCTGCGGGTAAGTACCAAAACCGCAGTCGTGCGGCGTATTGGGATGGTAAAAACACGTTCGGAGAACCTGTGGCGAGTGGTCTGTATTTCTATACGCTAACAGCTGGTGATTTCACGGCTACACGCCAGATGTTAATACAGAAGTAAAAACATGGAAGATTGGAAGATAAATAAGAGGAGGAAAAATGGAAAATATTATTGCTTGTAATTTAGCGAGTTATCGACAGTTTCGTGAGGGTGCGTATGCACACTTGGCGGAAATCGGTCTAACGAATGTGGAAATCGGTGTACCTTCGGTTGAATCCGTTAGTGCGGTTCAGTCGGAACTGAAAGCACACGGACTGACCGCCACCAGCCTGCTCGGCAGATGCGACATACAGTCCGAAACGGCTGTCTCAGATTTCCAACCGACACTGGAGATCGCCGATAAGATGGGTGTGAAGATCATCTTTGCCAGCGTTAATGCTGGTGATACGGACAAAAACGCCGTGTATGATCGTCTCCGCGCGATTGGAGAGCACGCCGCGCCTGGCGGGATTAAGGTCTGTCTGGAAACGCATCCGGATTTGATACACAACGGTGACATCGCACTTGAGACGATGCAAGCCGTTAACCACCCGAATATCTGTGTTAATTTTGACACAGGGAACGTCTATTATTATAACCACAATGTGACGGCTGTTGGCGAAGTTCAGAAGGTTATTCCACACGTCGGTGCGGTTCATCTTAAGGATACAAACGGCGGTTATCGGACGTGGCATTTCCCAGCACTCGGTGAAGGTGTGGTTGATTACAAGGCGGTATTCCAAGTATTGAATGATGCGGGTTTCTACGGGCCCTTTACGATGGAATTAGAGGGCATCGAAGGCGAGGAGCTTGACGAAGCGGGTGCGAAAGCACGGGTCGCAGATTCGCTGCAATATTTGAAAAATATTGGAGTTATCTAATGGACACGAACCTTTGTGTCATCCGATTGAATGAAGGGGAGCGCATCGACGAAGTGCTCGGAGAAGTCTTGGATACGCCAGATATGACAACGATCGGGACTTTCGCTGTTTCCAAAGAAAATCCGACTGAACTCCACTACCACGATTTCGATGAGTATTGGTACTTCACGGAAGGCACGACAACGGTGACGCTCCGAACGGCTGAGGGTCAGTCTGAATCCTATCGTATCGGTCCTGGGGATTTGGTTGTTACGCCTAAAGGCGTTGAGCATGGACACATCCCGGACGATGTTGTTAAAGGGGTGCAGTGGGTGAGCGTGATTCATCCCGATGCCCGCCGTGGGCATTTACACAGAAAATTTACATCAGAATAATACCATTTCTAAAAGATTATATTGCCTTGACAGATGGCTTGAAACCCAGCAGAAGACTGCACAGGCTAACAGCCTATGCTACGCGTTGTTTATTGAAGCATTTCAATTGGAAATGGTATAAGGTTGTAGACATATCCTGTCGTGCCGTAACACGGAACACACAACATGAATACAGAAATCCTTACCAAAAGTGCGATTAAACAGACGCTTCTCAGTCACCAGAACACGCTGAGAACCTATGGTGTGAAACGGCTTGGACTTTTCGGATCTTATGTTAAAGACACTGCTCATAGCGAGAGTGATATCGATCTACTTGTAGAACTTGAGGAAGTGTCATTTGACCGGTATATGGAGCTCCGTATTTTTCTCGAAGACCTGTTTCAGAAGAAGATTGACCTCGTCATTGCGGATTCGCTTAAACCACGCTTGCGGCCACGCATCGAAAAGGAAGTTGAGTATGTCGCAGGCAAACACCCCGATTTTGAAGACAGAGGTTCAACAGATTCTTCAGAAGAAAAGCGAGTAATTCTATAGTGCACGCTTATCAAGAAAGGCGGAATTATGACAACACAAACGCATCCGTTGCCTCGGCGGCGGTTAGGACGCACGGAATTAGAGGTCACCTGTCTCGGTATGGGAGGTGCGGGGCTCGGCAGAGGCGATGTCACCGACGATGAAGCTGTCGAGGCGGTGCACCGAGCGATCGATCTGGGTATCAATTATCTGGATACTTCACCGCTCTACGGTGAAAGCGAAAGGCGTGTAGGACTTGCGTTCGCTGATAGCGGTTGGCGGGAGAAGATTTATCTCGCTACGAAAACTGGGACACACCCGGAGTGGCGCGGTGATTATAGTGCTGCCGGTACACGCCGAAGCGTTGAGAATAGCCTGCGATTGTTAAATACGGAATATCTCGATGTCTGTTTAGTGCATGACCCGGATAGTATGGACCCTGTCGTGGCAAAAGACGGTGCCTTAGATGAACTGCAGCGGATGCGCGAGGAGGGGTTGATTAAGTTTATCGGACTCGGCCTGCGGCAACACGAATTTCACAAGATCGCCATCGAAACCGGTGTGGTTGATGTGATCCTAACGTACTTGGATTACACACTTTTAAGTCAAACTGCGAATGAATGGTTGTTACCTTTTGCCGCTGAAAACGACATCGGCGTTATTAATGGGAGTCCGATTGCGATGGGGTTGCTCTCTGGGGTTGAACCGGATATCTCCGTCGAAAAGGCACATTTAGATGGTCGTGATGCCGAAAAAGCACATCGGCTTTGGCAGTGGGCAACGGATAACGATTTAAGTTTATTGAATCTCGCCATTCAATTCTGTTTCCGTCAACCACGGATTGCGATGAGCCTAACAGGTTCTAAGAATGCGTCAGAGGTAGCGCAAAACTTCGCTGCTGCCACGACACCGGTTTCAGAAGACGTGTGGGAGCAACTACAAGAATTCTTTTAATTGTTTGGGATTCTACGGCTGACATCTGCTCCTCTTCTCCGAGGCTATCTTGTGTCTAGGCAAGTTCTTTTGCGCCTTGAAGATCAACATGCTACAGATACAGCAAGCTTCCACCAACTCAGAGGATAAAGATCGCCAACGCAGCTGTAAAGAGGCGGTTAGCGTTTACCACCGAAGCACATGTTTGATGCCACGTCCTAAAGAGATGACACCGGTACCGATCTTTTTCGGGACAAAGAGCAGCACATCCCGCGTCCTTGAGAAAAATGCGTCGAGTTTATCTAATTCGGAATCAATATCGGATTCAACACTCACCCCTATTGTGTTTGAGATGCCTTCTGCGGTGACTTCTTTCTCTATCTCAAGGGCGTAAATGGCACCATTTTTGTCCTGAATGCCGAAACGCATCCCCTCGTTTTCACCTTTTTTATTCATATCGGCGTAAAAAGGTTTCGGTAGTTTAGGCGTTTGGAGACCGGAGGACACCGCTACGGCTGGCGTATCGCTGGTATCGGAAACCGATGGCTGCTCCGATGTCTGTTTCTTAGATGCGTCCTTTTCCGTTCTCTTTTTCTCTCTAACCCAAGAATGATATAATCGTTCCAGGCGCGTTGAGGGATTTTTCGCTTTCACAACCTCGGTCGTCTGTCCTTTTTGTTTCGTGGTTTCCATTGGGAAGCGAACGATGGGCTTTTGCTTTTCGGCGAGGACTGAAGGGATAAAGGCAAGGCCGCAAAACATCACACTGATCGCAAAATGTATCAAAAAACGTTGATGATAAAAAATGATGTGTTTCATGAGTCTATCCCCCTTTTTTTATCTTCTTGTGAATTCACCTTGAACCGCTGTCTTCTGTTTAGGACACACAGAAAGTTTGGATGATGCCTATTCCTCTACAACGTGAACTTTTACGTCGACATCTGTCTCCACCAGCAGGCGATTCCCCGCTACCGCGAAAAATTAGCAGTGCGGTTGAAATTAAAAATCAAGGGACTCTATCACCTCGGTTGTGTACGACTCGGATTCAAAGGGCGGACGTGACGTTTCCAATTCGGACCAAAGAATGCCCGGAGTTGCCGCTGTTCTTTCGTCAGCGGCAGCGCACTTGACTTCGACGGTGCTTTGTTCTTCTCCTTGTACTTCTCCTTATGTTTGAACTTGCCTTTCTTCGGTTTTTCCTTGTGCTTGTTCTTCTCCTTGACAACTGGCACTTGAACCGCTAACGGACCTTTCT
>JAJDXV010000015.1 GCA_022823085.1 Candidatus Poribacteria bacterium | reverse complement strand
CACTTCGCATTCCACTAATATTCTCCCAGACGGCTCTCCAGACATCCATGAGAATTTCTTCGGCATCGCGGGGTTGCCTCGAATTTGCGATAATCACTTTCCATAAGCGTGGACTATAACGCGACATCAGTTCTGTAAATGCTGACTCATTACCTGTTTGTACAAGTTGAATGAGTTCCTCATCTTTCAAATCGGTGTACATTGATATATCTGATCGCATAGATAGTCCTCAATTAGATTTTAACTTAAAGAGCGGACTTTTTCGGGGGGCGGTTTAAAAAAGTAAAATTACCTGATTTTTTCGCTGTGCCTCTTGCTGTGGCTTATATCTCTGAACGAAGGAAGACGAGGAATGCGCCTGAAAGAAATATACCGAGCAGTAAAACAAGCAACAATATATCCATTATAGCTGAGTTGAGTGTATCTTGAAAAGTTAACTTATCCACAAATATCGGGATAGCCTCTGGTGAGACAGGCTTTTCCGACATGCCTTTCCGAACGCCGACGAAGTGAAGGCTTTTTGGATCCGCCCGATCCATTTCAACGATAAAGTCTCGGAACTGTTGGATATAAAGGCGGCAGCGTTCTAAAAATTGCAAATGACGATTAAAGCCTGTGCCTGCCATGGATTCAAGCGCGTACTGAACAATCGCCGCGGGGGAACACCGAGTTATTCGTCTCGCGTGCAGGACTTGCGCACTTTGTGCAGCGAGATGCTGGCGGCTAAGCCGCTCCCGTGTCTCCATGTCTTTGCTAACGAACTCGCGCTGGATCTCTAATTCTGAAGTGTTTACCGCTGCAACTCCTTCCTGAGAGGTTCCTGCTGATTGACGGCGTTGTTTTAAAGTTTCCCTTTTGTTGAGGAAATCGCTTAAAATTTGGTCGAAGGCGGTACCTTTTGCCATCCGAAATTGATGGTGTGTTTGGACAGAGGGCATCCATTTTGTTGAGAGGATGCCGAGGGTTGATGGCATAAACACTACGGCGGTCACCCAAATTAGCAACAGGACAATGAGACTTAACCGGCTTTCTCGTGTCATCGCGGAGACGATAAGCCCAACAGCGATGAAGATGCCAGCATAGCAGGAGGCAATCAGAACGATGAGCCCGACACGTCCCCAGTCTGCCCCGCCGAGCTGCGCCCAACTCTCAATAGGGCTGGCACACTGTTAAATGCTATATCAATATCGCTGCCAAAACGCGTCTCTAAGCTGGCACTAAAGAGACTCAGGGGGTTCGGAGGACGCTGAACTTTCAACTTCAAGACCGAATAGGCAGGTGTTGCGGCGACTGTCTCGCGATTTACGGCTTCTTTCTGGCTATAGTCGGCGAGACGTTCTTCATGTGCACCGATCAGGACAAAGGTATTGGCGACAACGAGTAGGAGTGTAATGATGACCGCAGCGAAAAAACGCGCGCTCATCAGATGGGTCAAAAGTTCTTGGCGTATCAGGGTTAGGAACATCATTTAATTTAAAAATTCATTGGGAATCTGTGAGTTGGGATAGTCCTTGGTTTCATCTCGATTCAAAACGGGCTCAGAGATTTCGTGGTTCCAATAGTTCGGGATGGTATTTGGACGGCTAATCCATACGAGGAGCATTGTGCGTCTTCTGTCCGTTTCAAAGTGAGATGCTTAAGATTCCAAAAGCATCGGCGTGATGAGACAGAGATGTCCTTCCGCACCAATCGGTTTAACAATAACAGGTTCCAACGCGCCCGCGAACTCAAGCATCAGAGACTCCGTTTCAATGTGTGAGAGTGTCTCTATCAGCAGCTGAGCATTCATACCGATACGGATACTTCCAGTGCTGGACTCGACCGCTAATGTCTCATGTATTTCATCTGTCTCAGAGGTCTTCGCCGAGATCCGAATCTGTTGTTCATCTATTTCTAAACAGACCTTAAAGGTTTTCGGATCTGACACCAACGAAACCTTACGCATCGCCTGCAAAATAGGTGCTTTCGGGACAACTGTCCGCACCGTAGGAGACATCGGAATGATCTTCTCATACGGCGGGTATTCAGCGTCTACCAATCGCGTCGTCACCGCAGCGCGCTCATCCGCAAAGAGAATCTGGTTCTCAATGCGTGAAATCCTTACCTCTGGGGAATTGGCGAAGGTTCGTTCAATCTCTTTGACGGCTTTGAGCGGTACGATGAATCCATCGCTCTCTTCAGACAATTTAAAGGGTTCGCAATGTGCGAGGGCAAGTTGTATACCATCGGCTGCAACGATCTCTGTTCTGTCCTCAAGCAGGTTAAAATAAAGTCCGTTTAGGCAGGTCTGTCGGGCTTTCTTCGCGGGTGCAGCAAATTCAGTTTTGTAAAGAACAGACCTCAGTGTTTCTCCGGAAATAGCGAATGCTGCCTTGTCAACGGAAGGGAGTTGTGGGAATTCTTCATCGGCAAGTTTGACGGTTTTGTGAACACCGTTTCCAGAAGTAATTTCAATCCGGTTGCCTGTTGTTGTGGTCAGGTCTATCGGTTTCTCAGCGGGCCACGCTTTAACGATATCCGCCAATTTCGCAACGGGGACAAGGATTGTGCCCGTTTCTTTGACTGTCCCATCAACTTTCATTCTGATGCCGATTTCCATGTCTGTCGCCATGCACTCAATCGTGTTTCCCTCCGCACGGATGAGAACATTTGAGGCAATAGGTGAGATATTCGCGACTCCCTGCAGCATTTGTAGGGAGGCTAAAAGGTTATCTCTTTCAAAGGTTAATTTCATTCCGAAATCTCCGTTCAAATGTTTTTGCGGGCGATGTTCGCCTTCAATAGTGATATCTAACGCTTCTTGAATCATGAATTCGTACTTCTTTAGCTGTTGCCGGGCGCGGCGGAGACGACTCCTAATCGTATTTTCTGGTACACCTAAGAGGTTGACGATTTCCGCATAACTCATGCCTTCAAGGTAATGAAGCGTGACGACTGTTCGGTTGTTTTCCTTCAGTTTCGCAAGCAGCTTTTCGACCAGGTCGCGTCGCGCTTCAGCAAAAGTTTCCGCGTGTTCTGTTGCGACAAATCGGGAATATGCTTCTGTCTCTATTCCTGAGAGGTCGGCTTCTTCGAGGGGTTCGGTTTGCCGTTGGTTTTTTCGGAGCCACGCGATACAGAGCCGATCTGCAATCACATAAAGCCATCTTGGAAAGCGTGTCGGGTCTTCCAAGGTTTCCAATTTCTGATAGGCTTGCAGGAAGGTCTCCTGCGTAATATCTTCAGCGATATGGAAATCCCGAATTTTCCGCCATGCGAGCGTGTGGACCTGTTTCTGGTACTTTCTAACCAGACGTGCAAAAGCGGTTTCATCACCCGCAAGGATGCGTTGGATCAACACAACATCGTCGTTTTTCATCAAATATCTCCAGAAAGGCTGTTTTCAACAAGGGGGCTTATACGATTTCCGTATGGTTACAAATCGCAAAGAAGCACTTTATCAATTCCGTTCACTTATAGTGACGCGAACTACGAAAAAAAGTGTGCATAATTCTGCAAAAGAAGCGAAAACACACTACGTAGGGCATAAGATAGCATCCTAAGAGTATACGCAACTTTTCAGGAGGCCATCTCATGCAAGAACATGTTATCAGAGTCGCGAAGTCTTTTCATTTAGTGAGATTTTAAAAGGCGCGAATCACCTTAGCAACTAAACGCTGTTTGAATTCCAAGGCGTTTGGGTCACCGAGAATAACAAAGAAGTCCGTGCCAGCGTAGCCTGAACGGCGCAGCGCGAAATAGATATTAACGCCCTCTACCTGCCAGATCAACCGACTGCCGAGGCTTAAGGCAGGATTGAAATCATAAGTAAGCGTTAGAATCTGTTGGTATCGCCGCTCAAAATGCCATTGGACGCGTGAGGAGAACCCCGCGGTGAAACCGTAAGCACGGAGATTTAGATCTCCGCTGATGCGATGAATCCGCTCACCTGCTTGTTCACCCCAATTGTAGGTAATACCCATATTATTGAACCTGTCAGAAGCGCGCGCACGTAATCCGATGCTGAAAACGCTATCGTTGAATTCTTCAAATTGCCCACCTCTCCAGCCAGCGGCAAGTGCGTAATCACTATGCGTTAGAATAAGTGAAGATATGGACAGGTCACGCCGGAAGACTTCACCTTCGTAAGTGTTAGAAGCCTGACCTTCAACAGAAAGGCGCGCACTACGAATCAACCCTTCGCGCCATTCGTTCCTGATGAAGCTGCCCAAACCTATGCCGCGGTAGCCGGTGAACGGGCGGTAACCAAGTCTATTGACAAAATCCGGATCAACAAAAAATGCGGACAGGTAGGGTTGGAAGAGCGAACCGTTGTAGCCTACACTGACAAACCCACGCCTTCCGTCTGATTCGTCTGCCCAAGTTTGGACGAGAGTAGAACCCACTGAAAGTTTACCGTGTCGCACATCACCTGACAAGTAACCAACATTGTTAACCTCTGCCTCTCGTTGATGATGGGAAAGGAATGCTGCGCTGACATTGGATGTTGCTGTTAGCGGTTGTGATGCTTGTAGGATAATATTTTGGTTGTTTCGGTGATACGTGCCGAGGGTGCCAACCGAAGTGTTTTTACCAATTTTTCCAAAGACTTTAAGCCCGCCATCCATATCCATTATCCGTCGCGAGTGGAACAGTTGACCCAGGCGGTAGACATTGCCGCCTTCCGAGAAAAAGGGACGGCGATCCGGCACATAGCGTTCCCCATAAGAAAAATCAATACCTTCTACTGCCTGTTCCAGGGCCATTCAATTGTACCTATTCACTTTATATATATGGATACGTCTTCCTCTGTAGGAGCGAGCTGCGCTCGCGATCTTTCCTAAGAACGGGCACATATGTAAAGCAAAACCATGATCCAAATCGTACAATTGAAT
>JAJDXV010000117.1 GCA_022823085.1 Candidatus Poribacteria bacterium | reverse complement strand
ATTCAATTGTACGATTTGGATCATGGTTTTGCTTTACATATGTGCCCGTTCTTAGGAAAGATCGCGAGCGCAGCTCGCTCCTACAGAGGAAGACGTATCCATATATATAAAGTGAATAGGTACAATTGAATGGCCCTGGAATACAAATATGAACGAAACTTCAATCGAATTACTTGAATCATTAACACAAGCGGATGGGATCCCCGGTTACGAGGGAGAAGTGCGGGATGTTTTTCGGAACGCCGTCGCTGATGTGGGTCCGATAGGGACAGACAGACTCGGAAGTATCTTCTGCACGCGCGCTGGCAGTGCTGAAACGCCACGAATTGTACTCGATTCACATTTAGATGAAATCGGTTTTGTTGTACAAAACGTCACAGATAAAGGGTTCGTCAAATTTCTGCCGCTCGGTGGATGGTGGGCACACACGCTATTAGCACAACGCGTTAATATCACAACGAAGTTCGGCAAAGTGCCGGGCGTTATCGGTTCAACGCCACCGCATCTGCTCTCAGGATCGCGTGATAAAGTCTTAGATATAAAAGACCTATTTATCGACATCGGTGCCGAGAGCGAGGAGCAGGCGACAGAAGAATATGGTGTCGTCACCGGGTGTCCGATCGCGCCTTACGGTCCCTTTATGCGGTTGAAAAATGACAAACTGCTCACTGCGAAAGCGTTTGATAACCGCGTCGGTGTTGCGATCGTGATTGACGCGCTTTTGCGGCTCGACGAGCACCCGAACACTGTTATTGGGGCAGGAAGTGTCCAAGAAGAGATCGGATTGCGAGGCGCGAGGACAATGGCGGCGAGTGTGGAACCCGACCTCGCTATCGTGCTTGAGGGACCCCCTGGAGATGATACCCCCGGCTTAAGCGTCGGAAACACACAAGGCAAACTCGGCGGCGGCGTACAAATTCGGATTATCGATTCTTCAATGATCGTCAACCCAAAATTGGCGGACTTTGTGATTGAAACCGCGAAGCAACATGAAATACCGTATCAGATCGGTGTACGTCAATCCGGTGGGACAGATGGCGGCGCGATTCATCAATTCAGTAGAGGTGTACCGTCCGTTGTACTCGGTGTACCGTCCCGCTATATCCATAGCCACGTCTCAATCATTAATACCGATGACTATATGGCAGCGTTGGATTTAACGATGCATCTCGTGCGCGCAATTGACGCATCCGTTTTGGAAGGATTTCTGTTCGATTAACCACGCCTTGAAAGCATCTTTTATCGCTTGGAGGATAAACAGTGACAACCTTACCAAAAGTCTCATTCTGTAATCACCAGATCAGTAAATTGGTGATTGGAGACAACCCGATTTACGGCTACTCTCACTTTAACCAACTCTTGTCGCAGCATCAGCAGGCGTATCATACGCCAGAACGGGTCGTGGCGACGCTTAAACGGGCAGAAGAAGTTGGGATCAATGCTTGGCAGAATAGCATGACAGACCGTTCAATGTCCGATCTACAGCGTTACCGAGATGAAGGGGGTACGATACGCTGGTTCTGCCTCAGTCAAGGTTCCCGATGGTACGAAGATCCCGACCACGTTTTTGAAGCGGCGAAACACAAACCGTTCGGTATGGCGCCACACGGCGGTGGTGTCGGGCAGAGATGTTTGCGAGAGAACAGGCTTGATTTCCTACAGGATATCCTCAAACGGATTCGTGATACCGGCGTTCTGGTCGGGCTATCCGTGCATGATCCAAGGCTCCTGCACACCGCCGAAGACGAGGCGTGGGATATAGACTATTACATGACCGGACTTTATAATCTTCACGGCGGTAGCGAAAAATTTAGAGAGAAGTTCGGTTACGCCCCTCTCGGTGAAATCTATGCACGCGAAGATCGCGATGAGATGTGCAAGGCGATACAACGGACAGAGAAACCGTGCCTCCTCTTCAAGGTGCTTGCAGCGGGTCGGACCATCGGAAGTCCGCAGCAGATACGTGAAGAGGTGAAATTCGCCTTAGAAAATTCTAAACCGATTGATGCACTGTTGCTCGGTATGTATCAACAATTCAATGATCAGATTGGCGAAAACGCTGCGTTGATTACAGAACTTTGCCAGACGATGTAGCACATTCGACAAAATTCGTTGCTAAAAAATTAAAAAGACGGCTGCTCAGCGTAGAAACCTGCAGCCGTCACACGTAAAGAGGAAAAACTGAAATGTGTATATTTCAAAAGTATCTCGCTATCGGAATGATACTGATGGCCACCTGCCTGATGACGACTACCGCACTTGCACAAGGACAGAACCTGGATTATATTGGTGGACCGTGGTTCTACGCATCTGTCCCATGTGACGGAATTCCGTGTGATGATGTACGCGCGTTAGAGACCGATTTTCTCTCTCGATTTACCGGTAAACGCGTTTTTGAAGAGGCAATTGTTCAAGGCAAAGCGAAACCCGAAGATATACTTTTTCTCGGTGGACGTTTGGCATGGCAGACCGGATTCCTCGGCGGGCAAGAGCCAATATTCACAAGTAATATAGGCAATCTCGTTGATGGAGCCGAATTGAATCCACCAGGAAATTCAAACGCCGTATTTTATGGTCTCATTGTTCTTGAAGTTGACAAAAAGTTTTCGGGGGTAATGCTGCATCTCGGCTATGATGACTATGCCAAACTTTGGCTCAACGGTGAAGCTATCTATGAATCTGAACATTGGAATTTTGATAAGGCGGAAAATATGTCAGAGCGTTTCCTTGTACCGCTGAAACGCGGAAAAAATTTATTAGCCGCCAAGATAATAGAAGGCATCGATTGGAACTTGTTTGTCGGTATTAAAGCAAATTTTAAAGTTTCTTACCGGATCCGGAACGGTAAGATTATTCCTGACGACAGCTTACCGGTTGAACCTCTACCTTCAACGGTCACAACTCGTTGGGCATCGTTGAAAACGGAAAATCGTAATTAGGAGGTCATTCTAAAAGGTAATACTGCCAAGATCGTATGGAGGTTGAAAAATGGAAAGACGCATAGCTGGAAAATCCGGAATCGAGATTTCACCGATGGGAATCGGTTGTTGGTCTTACGGAGGTGGCGATTACTGGGGACCGCAAGCGCAGTCGGACGTTACGGCTGTAGCGAACGCTGCTCTGGATGCCGGTATCAACTTCTTCGATACAGCGGAAGGATATAACAACGGACGAAGTGAGGAGGCACTTGCCGTTGCACTGAAAGGCAGACGACACGAAGCAGTCATCGGCACGAAGGTCAGCAAGCCCGATCCTGCTACGATACGCGAACATTGCGAAGCGAGTCTCCAACGCTTGCAAACCGATTACGTTGATATCTATATGATCCACTGGCCCGATGATGAGATCGCTATCGAAGAGAGTATGGCTGAACTCACGCACCTGCAGGAAGATGGTCTTATTCGTGCGATCGGTGTCAGCAACTTCGGTGTGGCGCAACTCACGGCGGCACTTGAGACTGGGGCATCTATTGCGGTGAACCAACTCTGCTATAACCTTTTGTCACGCGCAATAGAACCGGAATTGCTGCCTCTATGTCGAAAACACGATGTCGGTATCTTGGGATATATGCCGCTGCTGCAGGGAATTTTGACAGGTCAGTATAAGAGTGCCGAAGAGATACCGCCGGTACATGCTCGGTTCCGCCATTTTCGGGACGACCGTCCCCAGGCTTCGCACGGTGAAGCGGGTGCCGAGGAAGAGATGTTTGAGACCTTAGAGGCTATCCGAGAAATCGCGGAGGCTGAACAGGTCCCGATGGCACGACTCGCGATTGCTTGGGCGATGGCGAGACCCGGTATCACCTGTATGCTCGTTGGTACTCGAAGTATAAATGAACTGACGGAAAACCTGAATGTGCTTAACTATTCTCTGTCTGCTGATGTAATTGGGAGACTTGACGAGATCACAGCACCACTGTTGGTGAAACTCGGTGCGAACCCAGACTATTTCACCGGTGGACGTATCCATTAATTATATGTCGCTGTAACTAATGTACCGACGTTGTGTGCAATTATAAGGGGAAACACTCATGGCAGAACAGTTAGGCAAATTCAACAAAGACTTAGGAAGTCCATTGGCAACGGCACCTGCTGACATCACGCAGACGAATGCCGATGGTAGACCTGTTGTCCCTTTAACACAAGAACAGAAATATCTTTTCGACAAGAACGGATGGCTTTTGGTCCCGGGTGTGTTGACGGAGTCCGAGATTGAAGAGATGCGCGATTTCTGTTACCGCTTAAAAAACGAACCTGAATCGATCCCACAACACCATCGATCGACTTACGGGGGCCCCTTAGAGAAGTTAACGGATCATCCGGTGGTGGTAGCATTCGGGAACGAGTTTCTCGCATCACCGTACCTCGCTTCGGACACCTGCTACGGTTTCCGTATGGAGATGAGTTTTATGGCGTTGCGTTCTACAAAGGACGATCCGCCGTTCACATTTAGTCCACATAACGGCAACGGTCTGTGGCGGATGCCGGGGGATTGCCACCAGTATTCATGCCTGCCGGGTCAAGCGTATAGCGGATTGACACGCGTCGTCTGGGAACTCAATCCTGTCGAGAAAGGCGACGGCGGCACGATGTTCATTACTGGTAGTCACAAAGCGGCGTATACCGCGCCAGAAGGTGCACATACGCAAGGTTGGGAGTTTTGGGACACCTATTCTTGTCCTGCTGGATCCGTTATTATCTTTACGGAGGCAATTACGCACAGTGGACAAGCGTGGCAAAACGCTGATACCGATCGGGTCGCTATCTTCAACGCGTATAACTCGGTCGATAAACGGTGGAGCCTCTCCAGACCACCACAGGCGTTACTTGAAGAGATGCCACCAAAACGCCAAACCCTCTTCCGTGATGCTTACGTGAAAGGAAACGTAACCGGCACAGATTTTAATATGGCACTGTAAATAGCCATCAGCGGTCAGGATGATTTTTTACAAAAAACTTTAAATCTTGTTAGTAGCAACTTTAACGAAACCGTAGCCCGAAACGAAGTGGAGGGCGGCTCTTGAGCAAGAAGCGTCAAAGCACAAACCACGTCGTTTAACCGAGACCGAAAATATCAAGATCGAAAATATCGACAATAATGCCATTTGACAAAGGCACGATATTTTCGGTCTTAATAATGTTATTTGACAAAAGCACGATATTTTCGGTCTCAGGTATATTAAAAATATGACACCGAAACAACGTTATCTTTTTGATGTAACAGGATATCTCCATTTAGAAAACGTCATCACCGGCGATGCGTTGGCGGAAGCCGCTGAAGCCGTCGATCGATACATCACGACACCGTCTGACGAATTGCCACCCGGCTTTGAGCAGAAAGGACTCCATCAGCACGGGTTCGCTTTCGATAAATCGTTAGAGTGCTTAACGATGCACGCCGCATTATGGCCGATTATCAAGGAATTGACCGACAACCAACCGCGATTTGGCAGGGGTTCATTGAAGCACGATAAACACGATTTATGGGAGGCTGGTGAACGCGCAAAGGTAAACCCCGGCGGACTCCACTGTGCACGCGACGACTACGGATGGTACAGCACACGCTACCAAGTTGATAACGGACGTATCTACTGCGACAACTTCGTCTGTTTTCCGTATTTCACGGATGTCTATCCCGGAGATGGTGGACTCATCGTCATCCCCGGCTCGCATAAAAGCGAGTTTTCGCGACCGGAGGAACTGCTGGTGCTTGACGAAGAAGACGGCATTGATCCGATGGACGACCCTGTTTTCGTCAATATTACACCGAAGGCGGGCGATATTGTAATCATTTCAGAATTACTCACGCACGGCGTGCTACGCTGGAAGCCGAAGGATCGGGATCGTCGGTTTCTTGTTCTGCGGTATTTTCCACAATTCACTGGCAGGCATAACCTTCCGCAACCGATTCTGGATCGGCTATCGCCAGAGACGTTGGAATTGGTGGCATCTGCTGGCTATGGACATATCAAGGAGATTGTAAAGCAGGATGTGGTTACGTTGACAGTGTAAAAGTGTCAGTGCACTTACAAAGTGCGAAAGAAAATTTGGATACAGTCAAATTAAAATGATGTTTTCTTGTGAAATGTGTTATAACGTTAGGGTAGCTATGGGCGGTGTTTTGTAATCAAAAACGAACTACATTTGGGCGATACAGAGGTAAGAATCATGCTTTCTATCACGTTGGATGTCCCAAGTGAACTTTCAACGCCACTTTCTATTTCCGGCTATAATCAAGAGAAACTGACTGAGGAGACAAAACGGTTGCTTGCGCTCTCTCTTTTCGAGCGTAATATTCTCTCTTTAGGGCAAGCTGCAAAATTGGCAGAACTCCACTTATGGGATTTTATTCGACTTCTGAGTCAGGAAAACATCCCGATTGCTGAATACGATGATGAGGAAATCCAACAGGAATTGAAGGCTGTCGAATGCTTGGCACAACAAACTATGTTTTTTCTACCCGGAGGTCTCAGATGCATGTAACCCCACAAAACATACTGGAAGCGTTCAACCAACTTCCTGAGATTGAAAAACACGTGATCGCTTCTGAAATCATAAAGCAGGTGGCTTTGCTGGATATTCCACCCTTGACGGATGAAGCATTCACGGAAATTGCTGACGTACTGTTTGTTGAACATGATAAAATGGAGGTGGAGGATGCCGAGACAAAATCGAGGGGAAGTCTCGCTGATTGATAAAGGTTCACAGAACGGTGTTTATATCAGCGCGTGTGACGGTGCTTCTTGGATGACAGGGATGACGTAACTCCGAATTGTTAAGCTGTCAAAGTGGTCGGTTTCTACGCGGGGTTCCGGTTCTTTCCGGTGATCAAAGACGACATAGTATCCCTCCTGTACGTTTTCCAGTTTGAGATACGCGGCGAGTTGCTTTTTACCTGCCTGATACCGAGCGTCGCCTCGCCAAATCTTGGTTTCGACGATGTATTTTTGCTGGTTGTGGGTGATAAGGAGATCCATCTTCCCGCGCCCGGTTGGTACTTCAAACGACATGATGCCGCCCACTGTCTGGACGAATGCATCCAAATATGTCAGGAGTAGGTGCCTCCCGATATATTCTTGCGGGGTTTCGGGGACCTGCAAAATCCTAAAGCCTGCGCGGGCCATAAAATCCCGGAAGTTATCCAAGAGCGGTTCCATCTCAATTTGTCCTGCAGGAGTGAGGTAGTTGAGAAAGCCGTTGATGTTTTCTTCTGCGAAATAGTCTCGCTCCAAACCGTTCACTGCTGGCGTAAACGCCTGCATGATGTGATGCAGATAAATTGGGTTGAGAATCTCACATCTCCCGTCAGGTCCTTCTCCGATAACGCCATAGGTTGCGAGTTCACTGATGAGTTCATCGTGTAGATTAAAGCGGACCCCTTCCTGGTATGTCATGATTTCCATAAGGATTCTTTCAAAGTGGCGATTTTTGCGGATATTCGTTGTCAGGTGATCGATGTTGGTGTTTCGTTCGCGAAGCAGTCGAGCGTGTGCTTCTGTGAAATGCACCATCGTTATCGGATCGGTTTTGGGAATGTTGAGTTCCGCTGTGAGTATCTGCGCGAATCGATTGACGAGAAAGGGTTGGCCCGCAGTCTGTTTATGGAGACTTTCAATAACCTCTGGCGCGAAGGCTTGTCCAATTTCATCGGTGTACTGTGCGAGGAGTTCTTGGACCTGAGCCAACGTGAAATTGGACAGGTGGAACTCATCTTGGATATTGAAGGGTGAGATGGACCGATCGTAACTGAGTTGTGTGATGCTTTTAACGCCGATAATACCGATACTGTGAGGACATCGAGGTTTGCCGGGGAGGTAGATGTGGCGGAGCGAATGCAGGAAGCCTCTCACTGCGGCTTGTGGGATGCCATCAAACTCATCTATGATAAGGACGATCTTCTGATTGTCAAGAAAACTCGCGAGGTGTTCAAAAAACTCCTGCATTTCAACGTGGTCGGTTATCTTCGCGTTCTCTAAAAATTGGCTTAGCGGCTCAACTGGTGTACTTCCGCGTTTTTGGAAAACCGCCTCAATTTCTTTGCGGATTTCTCTATAAAAGGAGGCGTAAAAAGCGGAAGGTGTGTAATCTTCATACTCTTCAAAATTCAGGCGGATTGGAAAGTAGGTCGGCTCCGCAACTTCTGTAGAAGCGGTTGGAAGTGTGTCCAGGGCGCGTTGAAAAAAGGTGGTTTTTCCCGACTGGCGCGGTGCAAAAAGAACGATATAGCGTCCCTCTTTGACGCGGTTGCTGAAATCTGCAGTTTCTTCGGTGCGGTTGACAATGTAATTTTCCTGCGGATTGACGGGACCTCGGGTTCCAAAACTTCTCATTGCTCACCTCCACTAAGAGTTGAGACTACAAGATACAGCGGGTCAATATCTACAGATTGCTGGCAACTTTGATGCGGTTTTTTGCGCGGGCAAGTGCTGCTTCTGCTCTTGGGCGGTTCAGGTCGGAGGCGTTTGTTGTGAGTTGCGCTTGGGCGCGGTCGCGTGCCTGCTCAGCACGGGAGACATCTATCTCAGATGCCCATTCTGCTGTTTCGACCAACGCAGTCACACCCGTCCGCAGCACTTCAAAGACCCCACCCGTTGTTGCCATCAACTGCGATGCGTCCGATGATTCACGGATACGAATCTCACCGACATCTAATGCGGTAAGGAAAGGGATGTGTCCCGCCAGAATCTGGAAGTTACCTTCAACGCCGGGTGCCTGAACGCTCGTCACATCCCCTTCATAAATCAACTTTTCCGGTGTCCGGATTTCGAGATGAAAATTTCTACTAAGCATTTTTTGGTTATGGGCCTCTGTGCATCGTTCCACTTCGTTTCACGATGGTTTTTAATTACCGCTAACGCGATGTAAGAATATCTGTCCCCTTTAAGGCTTTCTTTAAATACGCAGGCAGTACCGGTCATGTCGGAATTCACCAGACACCGCCGCAAAACGAAGTGGTGCGGCGATCAGGGGCCATAGTTAGAAAATTAGTCCGCCGCTTCTTCTATGTCGCCGCTTTTTTCTTGTTCAAACGCCTCGTCAATGGTACCGATGTAGCGGAGTGCCTGCTCAGGAAGTTCATCGCAATCACCGTTGAGGATCGCTTGGCATCCTTGAACCGTATCCTCAATTTTGACATACTTGCCCGGTGTCCCCGTAAAACGTTGTGCGACAAACATCGGTTGTGTCAAGAACATCTCTATTTTTCGCGCTCTGTTAACAACCAACTTCTGCTCATCGGACAGTTCATCTACACCGAGGATAGCGATGATGTCTTGCAAGTCCCCGTATTCCTGTAGGACCTGTTTGACATTGAAAGCTGTCTGATAATGTTCCTCACCAATGATATCTGCTGATAAGATACGCGAACTTGATGTCAGTGGGTCAACGGCGGGGAATCTCGCCTTCTGGGAGATACTCCGTTCCAATCGCGTCACAGCGTCAAGGTGTGCGAAGACTGAGACAACAGCAGGATCCGTATAGTCATCAGCGGGCACATAGACGGCTTGGAACGAGGTAATCGAACCGTGCTGCGTAGAGGTAATTCGTTCCTGCAATTCACCCATTTCGGTTGCGAGCGTCGGTTGGTATCCGACAGCAGAAGGCATCCGTCCGAGGAGTGCTGACACTTCGCCGCCTGCGAGTGTGAATCGGAAGACATTATCAATGAAGATCAGAACGTCCTGTCCCTGTTGATCACGGAAGTATTCTGCCATAGAGAGACCCGCGAGTCCGACGCGGAGCCGCGCGCCCGGCGGTTCATTCATCTGCCCGAAGACCATCGCCGTTTTATCAATCACGCCGTATTCGTCGAGTTCAAGCCAGAACTGATTTCCTTCGCGTGTCCGTTCACCGACACCACAAAAGACGGAATACCCACCGTGTTGCGTTGCGATATTATAGATCAGTTCGGCGACCAGAACAGTTTTACCGACACCAGCACCACCGAAGAATCCGACTTTGCCACCCCGAACGACCGGTTGGATCAAATCAATAACTTTGATACCTGTTTCTAACATCTCGGTGGCTGTCGTAAGTTCAGCCTGCGGCGGTGGCGGTCTATGGATAGAGTATCGTTCGGATTCACCGGCATCGCCTCTCTCGTCAATCGGTTGACCTGTTACATCGAAAACTCTGCCGAGCACGGCATCACCGACGGGCACAGTAATCGGACCGCCAGTATCAGTTGCGAGTGTACCGCGGACTAAACCATCGGTTGTGTCCATTGCCACTGCACGTACCCGACTTTCGCCTAAATGTTGTTGCACCTCAAGTACGAGTTCACTTCCATCGTAACGTTGAACTTTAACAGCGTTCAGGATGTCCGGCAATGTGCCTTCCGAAAAATCTATATCGACTCGCGCACCGACAACTTCTAAGATTTTTCCTTGGTTCATGTGATATTCCTTTTCTAATTAGATAATACAGACCGATCTGGCTCATGTCTGTCAAATTTTGTGTTCGTTTTCATCGATTCAAGCGTTCCATCGCGTAAATATGTAGCATATCTTTGAAATTGCCATTCTAATTGAGAAATTTGTTCTGCCCAGTTCCGCAAAGGCTGCGAACATGTATTATCACTAGCAAGTGCACTTAAAGTTGGTATTTCTTTGCCAATTCGATCTGCAATTTCAGTATAAAAATCGCGCCTTACCCTTTCTGGAAAGTGGCTCCGTGTCAAGTAGTTGGCAAGCGTGGTATAGTGAAACCTGCCGTTCCTCAAGGAGATTAACCAAAGATTGAATCTCATTGCCACTTATCATGACGCTATTCTTTCGGATGGTGGGAACAAACTAAGTTGTTTGCCACCAAAAGTGCTGTTGGATTGATTACTACTTATACCTATATGTTGTTCAAGTCGTTTTGATTCGTCTTGGAGCAATTCCATAAATACTGGACGTGCCTTCGCCCACATTGACTTTGCCTCGTCAAGTGAAAGTCCTACTTTGCCAAGTCGCCATTTTACTTCCCTATTCCACCATTGGGACGGTGTGAGATTATCAACCAGTCCACTCTCACAATAGAAACTAACCCAATTTAGCTGCCTCCACGGAAAACCTGTTTCCTTTGCAGCTTTACGAAGGGCAACCTTTCCTTGAGGCGTGTGTTTATCCAACGCAACCCAAAATGGGAATTTTGATTCAATTTTAGAGCCTACGTATAATTTGGGTAAATCATTCATAACGGCCAGGTACGCGGCTGCTTGTACAAAAGCTTTATCCCACGGCCATCCACCCTTCCGATAAGCAATTGAGGCACGTTTCACGAGACGATTCGCTAAATCAGATGAGCATTGAGAAATGATCCATTCCCAGTATTCTTTTTCTCGTTGAATAGCAGCACTTATATGTTTAATATCAGCATCTTCATCGGAACCGGTTAGGACTGAATTGTCCCCTTCCGATAGTGCGTAAGCCAGTGAGCCAAGTCCAGCGGCATCCTTAAATTTTGTATATATAGAGGCACGACTAAGCACATCTCGTATTGCTACGTGCTGCTCCGCTACTTTCTTAGGTAATTCCCATTCGCCAATGAGGGGCCAGCACTCTTCCACGATAATCACGCCCACTCGTTGTTTCAACCATTTTATGTCATCAATTTCATACAAATGATCTACAACTTTAGCAACGAGAGTAGGGTTGCCACGACGTACCGCTTTCTGAAGCAACGATCTGCAATCTTGATGTGTATTCGGGTTAGCCTTGCGCATCTCTTTTAGTCCTTTGTCAAAGACTTGGGCATGCTTTTTGAAAGTGACTGAGTGCTTCCGCCCGATTGATTAACGCGTACTGCCGATTTCGAGTCGGCATCAGGAGATTCACGCGTTGAATTTTCCGATTCAGATTTTCGAGTTTCTCGCCGTATCGTTCAATACTGCGTACACGTTCGTGCGCAAAAGTTCGACTGATTGCTCGGTGCCGTTCAGGGTGTCGCTGTATAAGCGCAGCTAACCGTTCACGACGGGCTTTCAGGTTTGTGAGGTGCCTTTCGAGTTGTGCCTTTTCCTGTTTAATCTCTTTTTCCAATTCAACCCACCGCGGCGTGAATCCGTTCTCTTTTAAGAGCCGGTTCGCCATTCGCGCTTGCGGGGTCAAGAAAGGGTTCACATCCAACTTGAGCGGTTTGCCTTCGCCCGGCAAATTCGAGAATTCACCGCGTTCCATCGCCTCTTCAATCTGTTTGTTGACATTGATCGGCATCTGAAACCTCCTCGGCAATCAGCAATTGGCTATCGGCTGTCAGCCGTCAGTAACAAGAGGTTTTTGATGAATAGAAGTCCTCTTTGCTGATTGCTGACGGCTAATCTGCTGTCGGCTGATAGCTACTTCGCTGATGGCTACTTTTATCCCTCCAATGCAGCCGCACCACTTACAATCTCGGAAATTTCTGTCGTGATCTGCGTTTGACGTGCCCGGTTGCGCTGGAGAATTAACTCATCGATGAGCTCTTTCGCCTTTTGCGTTGCGTTTTCCATTGCCGCCATTCGTGCCGCTTGCTCTGCCGCATTGGAATCCAAAAGTACTTTCCACATTTGCATATTCAAATGTTTCCCGAGCAGCATTTCAAAGAGTTCCACCTGTCCCGGCTCGTAGATATAATCCAGGAAAAGGTCATCACCTTCCGGTATTTCGGGTTCTAATGGAAGGAGTTGTTCAACAAGCACGGTTTGGAGAATGGCAGACTTAAAATTGTTGTAGACAACCTCAACTTTGTCAATTTTTTTGTCAATATAGAGATGTTCAAACTCGTGGACAACGTCAACGGCTGTTTGGAATTCAAGTTGGCGGAAAATATTGACGTATGAATCGGTAATGTCGTACCCTCGGTGCACGAAATGCTCGTGCCCTCGTCTCCCGATACAAATGAGCGTTACATCCGCACCATTTTCTTTATAGTGTTCTATACGTTGTGTGGTTGTCCGAATAAGGTTACTGTTGAAACTGCCACACAACCCTCGATCAGCGGAGACAGAGACGACGCAAGCGTGCTTTACCTCACGTGTTTCGAGCAACGGGTGCGTCAGTGCTTCATTTTCAACGTCCATCTGCGAGATCAGGTGTCCTAAGACCATATTGAGTTTATCAGCGTAGGGCCGAGTCGCCATGATATTTTCTTGTGCGCGACGGAGCCGAGCTGCAGCGACGACGCGCATTGCATCGGTGACTTGCTCAATATTTTTGATGCTGGCGATGCGCCGCCGAATTTCTCGTAGCGTTGCCATGGTTACTCACCTTCTGTGGGCGCGTCCTCGGATTCGGTAGGTGCGTCCGCTTCTGCTTGTGTTGATACTGGCGTCTCACTCCAATTTTCTTTGAATGCCTTGACAGCAGCGTGCAATGTTTCAAGCCCTTCATCACTCAGCAAACCGGTTTCTGCGATTTCCGCAAGGAGTTCCGCATGATTCAGATCCAGGTATTGCAGGAACTCGGATTCAAACCGTGCGACTTCTGTCTCTGGCACATCGTCGAGATAACCGTTGGTGCCACAGAAGATAGAGGCGACTTCCCGTTCGACAGGCATCGGTTGGTATTGCGGTTGTTTCAGCAGTTCAACGAGCCGGGTACCGCGTAGGAGTAGAGATTGCGTTGTAGCATCTAAATCCGATCCGAATTGCGCGAATGCTGCAACCTCTCGGAAACTCGCGAGATCAATTTTAAGGGTACCCGCGACCTCTTCCGCTTTCATGGCTTTGACTTGTGCATCACCACCGACACGGGACACAGACAAACCGACATCAATCGCCGGTCGTACGCCTTGGTTAAACAGGTCCGTTGTCAGGTATATCTGTCCATCCGTAATAGAGATAACATTTGTCGGGATATAGGTCGTCAAGTCGCCTTCAAAGATTTCAATAATCGGTAGGGCAGTGAGGGAGCCGCCACCGAGTTCGTCGCTGAGTTTCGCAGCACGTTCTAAGAGGCGTGAGTGTAGGTAAAAGACATCCCCCGGATACGCTTCACGACCGGGCGGTCTCCGTGAAAGCAGGGACATCTGGCGGTATGCCCACGCGTGTTTCGTCAGATCATCGTAGATAATTAGCGCGTGCTTGCCGTTGTCTCTGAAGTATTCACCCATCGCAGTACCCGAATAAGGTGCGAGGTATTGAAGCGGTGACGGTGCACTTGCAGGCGCGGAGACGATAGTGGTATATTCCAACGCGTTGTGTTCACGAAGCGTTGACGCAACCTGTGCCAAGGTAGAACCTTTCTGCCCAATAGCGACATAGATACAGTAGACATCTGTGTCCCTCTGGTTCAGGATGGTGTCAATCGCAATCGCAGTCTTACCGGTTCGTCGGTCCCCGATGATGAGTTCGCGTTGACCTCTCCCGATCGGTGTCAGGCTATCAATAGCCTTTAGACCGGTATAAAGCGGTTCACCAACAGGTTGGCGTTGAACGATCCCCAACCCTTTCTGTTCGACTGGGAGCCGGTGTTCAGTTTCAATGTCGCCTAAACCGTCAATAGGTTGTCCGAGTGCGTCAACAATCCGTCCGAGGAGTGCTTCACCGACAGGCACCTCTGGCAGCCTTCCGGTCCGTTTGGCGGTATCGCCTTCGTGTATAAGTTGGTCTTCACCGAACAGGACGCACCCGACGTTATCTTCTTCGAGGTTGAAAGCGATGCCGTAGATATCATTAGGGAATTCAATCATTTCGCTTGCCATCGCATTCGCAAGTCCATGTACCCGTGCGATACCGTCGCCGACTTCCAGCACCGTGCCGGAATCATAGACATCCACGTCCTGTTCAAACTGTTGCAGCTGTTGTTTTAGGATATTTGATATTTCGTCCGGTCGGACTTCTCTTGCCATATTTTCGGTCCTCTGTGAGGCGTGGTTACCAGTTTTCAGTTAATTTTTTGTGGCATTCAGATACGCTGTGGATTCCACAAGAAGACTGAAAACCACAAGCGGGTAACTGACCACTGAGAGGTTGCGTAGCAACCGAACTGACAACCCATAATTATTACCCTTTTGCGAGTTGTTGCCGTAAATGTTGAAGTTGTGTCGCGACACTGGCATCAAAGACAGTGTCGTTTAATTGTACAATAAACCCGCCCTGAATCTCTGCATTAATTGCCGTCTCCAAGCGGACCTGCTTTCCCGAATAGACACCTAATTGTTGCTTGAGCTGGTCCTGTTGTGCAAGCGTTAGCGGCACAGCGGTCGTCACTTTCGCGACAACTCGTCCAGCAGCTTCATCGTCGATGGCTGAAAAGACATCCATTATCGCGATGAGATAGCGTTCGCGCTGTTTCGATGCAAGCAACTTAAGAAAATTGAGCGTCAACGGATGCACCGAATCGTCAAAAATCTGCTGGAAGGTCTCGCTTTTAAATTGCGGAGACAAGATGGGGCTTGAGATTAATTGTGCGAACTCCTGAGACTGCTCAATCAACTCGCGCAGCTTATCTATATCTCTGACAATATCTGCCAAAGCACTCTGTTCCGACGCTGCCTCGTATAGCGCGCGGGCATAAGGTTTAGCGACCCGAATGTCTCTCATAGTTCGTTTCACCTGTCATATAGTTTCGATAGCACGCCTGCCTTCCGCGTAACGGATGGGAACCGGTGCTAAAACTGTGCCAAAGAATAACGTTTTTAAACGGGATCGCTACTAACGAGAATCCGCTGGCAACCGGCTAATGGATGCATCAATGATATGCTGATGCCGCTCTGCGTTAAGCTCTTCGCTTATAATCTTACCGGCAGCATCAATTGCAAGTTCAGCAACAACGCCCCGCAGTTCCAAGATCGCTTCATCTTTTTCACGCTGGATCTCGGCTCTGGCTCTCGCGACTTCGGCTTCTGCTTCTTGACGTGCTTGTGTGAGAATCTGTTGACGTTCGGCATCGCCTTGCGCAATCGCGGTTTGGATCTTCGCTTGCGCCTCTGTCTCAATATCGGCTAAGCGTTGACGCGTCTCCGCAGTGAGACGGTCTAATTCCTCGCGATCTGTCCGCAGCTGTTCCAACTGTGTGACGATCCCTTCTCTGCGTTCCTCTAAAAGTCCACCGACCTTGCCGAAAACGAACTTCCAAAGTACCGCAAGCACAACCAGAAAACCGATGACTTGGATGATGATCGTCTGTGGATCAATACCGAGCAGGCTCAACAGTCCGCCACCGGCAGGTGCCTCAGCAGCGAACGCACTGTTGACACAGATGCCCATTAACATTGCGACATATAGGGCATAATTTGTAGCCCTGTGCTTGGTGTTTTGCATAAATTTGCTGTACTCTGTTTTTGGAACTGAAGACGTATCCGCCTGCAAGTTTCGTCAAGATGTTGCCCGTTCGGCTTGCAAGTCGGGGTGTACGTCTTCAGTCAGGCGTTATTTAATTTCCGTCTCTGACATCTGTCGCAACCCGTCTTGCATCTGCATCAATCATCTCTCTCAGCATTTCACCTTGCGGTAGTTTTGCTTGCAAGATAAAGAACATTAAAAGCGCGTAGATAACGAGCGACTCAATGAGTGCCAAACCGATAATCATTGCCGTTTGGATCTGCGCTGCGGATTCCGGTTGACGTGCGATACCTTCAAGAGCGGTGCTTGTCGCACTTCCTTGTGCCCTTGAGGCAAAAATGACAGCGATCGGCAACCCTAAAGTTACACCGAACGCCAACACTGCTAAATAAATCATGAAATGTCCTCCTTGGACGGATACGGGTAAGTGTAGACTTGCCCCACAAAATTAATGATGCGCTTCATGCGCGTCGTCATGGTGTTCTATGAACAGCACGATGTAGATAGATGTTAAAATAGTAAAAACAAATGCCTGCAGGAAGCCAGCAAACAGCCCGAAGAATAGCATCGGCACTTGCACCGGAATAATCGGTATAGCATCTGCAATCAGCACGATAAGTCCGAGTTTTGTCAGTTCGATAACAACCGATTTTTCGCCAAAGATGTTTCCGAAAAGCCGAACAGCAAGTGACCCCGCACGCGATAACTGCGCAATAACTTCAAGTGGAAACATCAAAACACCTAACCACGGCGGGTTCCCAGCTAAATGTTTCAGATAGCCCGCTATCCCGTTCTCTTTGATCGCGATAATTTGAACGCCTATCACAGCCGTTATACCGAGCGCGAGCGTTGTATTCAAATCTGCTGTTGGAGGTTGAAGACCCGGAATGACGCCGAGATAGTTCAGGAAGAGAATGAAAATGAAGAAGGAGCCGACGAATGGGATATACTTTTTGCCGTGGTCGCCTAAAATACCGCCGAAGAAGTCCGTAATACCGCCGACAAACACCTCTAACAGGGTCTGTCCTTTCCCTTCAGGGACCCGTTTCAACTTCCGAGTGGCGAAAATAAAAAATAGCACTAAGACGAGAATGGCAAAGTATGTGTTGGGAATTAGATCAGGCTGATGCCACCGCGTCGGTTCAGGGATCAATTCGTCCGGTAAAAGTTGTGAAATCGGATAGAGCAAACTACGGTGACCGTTGTCGGCTGCGAAACTCTCGGCTGCCATTGCCAAAACGCCTCCGACAACCAAGCAGATAAACGATAGCTTTTTCATATTTTATTAAGGTGTCTCTTAAAGGTAGCGGTGACTTTTGAGTGCTTTTCTGTTAAGCGTCAATTTGAAAACTTCACCTCACGACTGATTGGAATCCTTCTTGGAAAGGATGGGCACTACGAGGCTAATCGCTTTGATAATAATAGCACCTTGGACTAAGGCGATCCCGCCAGCGAGTGCATAAACATTCATCCACTCCATCTTAAACAGAAGATAGAGCAATCCACCAAGCACTATGTATTTACCGATAGCGATAAAACCCAGCAAATACTTCGTGCGCTTTGTTTTCGTCGGACGAACAAGCCGCCGAACCGCGAACTCAAGTGACCAGAACAGACTCAGACTGATAGCACTGCCAATCAAAAAACTCGGGAGCGCAAGACGGTTGAAGACGAACAACACTGCCGCAATAACGACCGTGAGGCAAATCGTCAAAATATAGATATGACGGATAGATCGGTCGCCAAATTCTAAGACGGGACCCATCTAATTGACTCCTTTGCTACGCTTCCTCGGTGTCTTGGGCAGATTCTGAAGTGTCGCCCTGCTTTTTGGCTAAGCCTGCAAGCCGTCGGTTCCAACGAGCGATCGAACGGAACATCTCCATGAATCCGGCGGCGACACCCATGCCAAAGCCGATGTAGGATCCAATTGCTGCGTTACCTAATTTCCCACCGAGCCACTTACCCCCGAAATAACCGATACAGATCGCAAGCGCAAGCGTTATCCCGATAGAAGCGAGGTCAAACATCCCGACATTTTCGTTTTTGTATTGATTTAACCGATGTTTAAACATGGCGGGCGCTCCCATAAACTGAAAATGACTTCGGGAACAGATTACCTCGTTGAGCAACGCTATATATTATATCACAAGATTGTGGAGAATGCAAAAAAAACGGAAATTTTCTGAATTACGGATTGCGGAGAAAGTTTCAATTCTTCCAACCTTTCGCAAAACCTAAAATTTGCTTCCTGATACTGCTGAAATTATTTCGGACTCATTTCGCTTGAATCAAGACTGCCCGATGCGCTTTGCTCGGAGCAGACAGTGTCACGCTATCACTGAAGAGGATTTCTATCTCTTCTGTCCATTCGCTGTTAGCGATATCCAACCATCGAACGGTTCCTTTTTCGGTGTCCGCCTTTCCGCCAGTACTCAAATTGATATCAACAGAACCGCCATCCGGGAAGTAGACTGCGTATTCACGTCCAGGGTTTGCAATGGTGTACGCACCGTTATCCGCTCTGCTGGACAGCAGATCGTTATGCGGTTCGCACGTAAAAATATCCATACTGTCTGTGAGCATTCGCATGCTCTTGAGGTGTGCCTGTGCTGTTTCGTTCAGACCGACACCACTATCTGGACGGTGGAACCGTGCCGATGCGAATCCGCCGAAAATGTTGCGCCAAAAACGTTCTAACCCGTCTTGCGTGTTGCCAAATCTCCCGCCATCGGCACCGTAAATCTTAATATTATTGATAGGACGGATCGGTGAGAGTTTTGCCCGAATTTTCTGGGCGTTATCCCAATGTCGCTGCCCTTTCTGATGGTTATTCTGTGATATATCACAAAACGAATAGGTTTCCGGGTGGTCAAACGTCGCTTTATGCTTCTTGTGTGATAAATCCCACGGGTCCCACATCTCCGTCGTTTCAACAGTACGTCCGGCGGCAGCTGCCTGTTTCTGGATATACGTCGCCCAGTATTCACCCCATGCAGGCGTGACTGCAGTCTCGTTATCCATGCAGTAGAGGATATGTCCGTACTGCAGCGTTTCAGCGAGGAGTTTATCCACAAACTTTTCCTGATATTTCAAGACAATTTCCTGATTGCGCTCTTTCGGTACAGACCAGAAAAAGTTGTTCTCGGTTGCGACTGGATGGCTTTTGACGACAGTTGGTAATCCTGTCTCTTCCGCTGTGTAATTGCTGTTATTTTTCGGGTTGAAAGGGTTGGCAGCCCACGGCTCGCGATAGTAGTTAAAGGTCGCCCAGACCTCGATTTGGACGATAATATCCATCTCGTGGGTCCATGTGATGAAGTTCCGAAAACGGTTCCAAAACTCGTCGTTCCACTGATTCAAATCGTATAGGTCGCCGACTTTTTTAAAGGGTGGCACATCGCCTTCATCGACCCAACTCATTGTAGATCGGACATAGTTGCCACCAACGGCGTTTAACACCTCAAGATGCGCCTTGAGGTTCGGAATCTGGAATAAGTTGTCCTCGACAGAACCGCCGATGAGCAGGACAGGTTCGCCTTTATACTGCCAATAGCGTGGATTTTCTTTGTAAATCTGGATTCGGTCTTTTTCCATCTGTGTATCCTTTTCGGCTTCGGTATTCAGTGTTGCTGTGTTAGATAATACAAGTATGAACAGAACCGACACAAGACTGACAACGGCTCCACTTGTTCTCCACAGGTTTTGCATAAAATTGCCTCCTGAATAGAAGAGGTATAAACGAAATATATTATACCACAGGACCCAGCAGAACGCAATCGGACTGTTCAAAAGCAACACACAGATGTGGCAAAACCTAAAATGCCCGAATCACTTTAAGATTTAATCTTTCGGACTTGAGAATAAAAAATGCCGAATGCGCATTTGTGCATTCGGCATCTCCAAGCAAGTGTTATCCTACTTCTGCCCCAGAACCTTCAGAAACTCCGGATCATCCTTTACATCCGCAAATTCAGGGGTCTCAAGGAAAGACTGGTAATACTTACCTCGATTCCAAGCAGCCAGGACAATCTCATGCGCAAATTTTAAATGATGTAGAGTCTTCTCGCGGTTACGCTCAGATGCCCAAATGCTCACAGCGAGCATGAAGTGACCATAATCGTTACTATTGTCTACATCAATGGCGACTTGCAGGAAACGTTTCGCCTCGCTATATTTCTGTAACCAGACTAAGCAACAACCGATGTCGTGCGCAGCCCAATGAAGATTGCCGAGGTTCACAGAATGACCGGCAGCCCGTTTTTCCATTTCGCCTTCAATAAACTCGCGGACTTCCGCAAGTGCCTGATCGAAACGATCCCAATCTTCCTGTCCACTATACACCAAGAGCCAATTCGTTCGGACAGCCAACCAGAACCTGAAATAATGCTCCCAATCGGGCTCGTCGTTGAAACGTTCCAACTTTTCCATGCCAAGGAGCGTCTCATCTGACCGACCATAGGCGCGTAAGATTTCTGATCCGATTTGCAGGAAATTGCAACGGTCATAGCGACTTAATTCAGGGTTCTCTAAACGTTGAGACGCATCATTGTAAAGTTGAATCCAGTCATCAATACGATCTTCCGCTTTCCAACATCCAGCGTGCTCTAAACAACTGCTAAGCACATATAACACATCCGCCTCTGACATATTCTCGCATGCCCAATGATAAAGCCGAGCCTGTTCCTCTATAGCTTCCCTGTTCCGCCGAAGCATAGCAAGCCCAACACTTAACTGCCGATGCGACCAGAAACGTTCCTTATTGTCTGCAGCCACATTCAGATACCTACGGTGCAGAGAGACGCTTTTTTCTATTCCGGGTTTGCCCATGTACTTGTATATCTCATGCGCGAGATGCGCCAACTCGATTGTGATTTCACCCTTAAGTGCTTCTTCAACCTGGTTGTGTGCCTCTGTCAGAATATCCGCCCCTGATGTCGGGTCGGATTTTGCTTGTGCCACGAATGAATCAAACGTGCTCTGAATACTTTCTAATTGTTTCACAATATCCTCCTTCAGATTTTCTGCTAACTGTACATCATCAAAAACGTCCTGAACCAAGAACGCTTGATCCGCTTGTAGACGCTTTCGCGCTCGGTGGAGCCGACTCACAATTGTATTCGCCGACACCCCCAAAAATTTGCTAATTTCTTTTGTTGACATTTCGTCAAGATAGTAAAGTGTTACAACAGTCCGCTCGTTCTCTGGTAATTTATCCAAAAGCTTCTGGACAAGCTTGTGGCAATACTCGGTTCTCTCTGTTACCTGCTGTTCTGATATGTAATGCTTATAAGAGGACTCCTCAATTTCTTTTTCTCGTGTGCCTTCTAAAGATTGCATCGCAGGCTTCCGCTTTCGCATTGACTTCTGCTTTCGCGCCCAATCAATACAAAGCCGATTGGCAATGACATAGAGCCACCCCGCAAATTGATTCGGATTTTTAAGCGTCGAGAGTTTTTTGTATGCTTGAAGGAAAGCGTCTTGCACAATATCTTCAGCATAGTGATAATCGCCAATTTTCCGCCATACAAGCGCATGAACGCTCTTTTGGTACTTCTCGACCAAGATGCCAAACGCAGCCTCGTCACCCGATAAAATTTTGCGAATTAGTTGAACATCGTCTTCTCTTTCCACGGAATTCCCCCTAATGAACAGATTGGTTCATATCAGGACTTACGCAATTTTGACTGCAGCTTGTTCTGTTAGCTGAGATTTCTCGGAAAACATAGCGTTTTAGGGGCACAAACTGGAAAGTTTATGCTACAAAAGAGCAGCATGCGTAAGCCCTATATATACCTTCGCCAAAAAGTTTAATCATTAAGCCACGTTTTATGCAATTAATCAATAAGGGGCAGTCTACACCCTCTATTACTTAAAGACGAAATTTTGGGTAAAAAGATTGCATCTTGAGGAAAAAAGATGAAAAAAATTGAATTTTTTAGAAGTTGTTTGTGAAGTTGTTTGTGGGATATATCGCCGATTGTGGAGCATCTCGGAGTGTTAATAATACATAGTGCTACCCCTATAATTGAATGAGGATTAAGAATTTGATTCTTAATCCTCATCAAAGCGTCTCTAAAGGGTTGAACCGTTATGCTAATTATCTGTTATACTCGCTGCTCTGCGTCCTCTTCTGGTGATTCCGATAAATGCTCATCAAACCAACAAAGCACCCGATGCCAATAATCAGCTATATTTGCGTATCGCCATGTTGTGACTTGCGAGTGTCCTTCGCCTTCATATCGTGCTAAAACGGCTTTTTTTCCGAGTCTGCGCAAGCCTGAGAGCATTTCCCCCGCTTGTGGGACAGCAGGAACATCTAAAGCACCAACAACTAATAACAGCGGCGTTTCCACCTTGTCAAGGAAAAAGATCGGTGAGTTTTCAATATATCGGTCCCGGAATTCCCAAAGCGATCCTCCCATTTTGGCTTGTCCGCTTTCTGTCCAATCAATCCACATGCTATCCCCCTCTTCTGTCAAATGCCCGTATGAACTAATTAAATTCCCACGTCCGGCACTACTGACAGCTGCAGCAAACCGCGGTGTTTGTGTAATCAGGGCGTTGACGCAGTAACCGCCATAACTGTGTCCCATTATCCCTAAACGGTTAGGATCAGCAATTCCCATGTCAATTAAAGTATCTATCCCAGAGCACACCATCTCTGTCAACTCTTTAACAGGGGCATTGGTGTCCATAGGTGTATCGGGAAGAAAAACAACGTAACCTTGGTTCGTCAGCAAGAAATTATGCCCTTGCCGATCTGTACCGAAATCGTTGAATTGATATGAGAGGTAATGACCACCGTAGACCTGCGTGATTAAGGGATAGCATTGTCCCTCCACATAGTCTGGTGGGAGTAACAAGGCACCTCTGAGATTCTTGCCAGAGTGTGTCTGCCAAGTGACGAGTTGAGAAGTGCCGAGCGGTTCTGTTTCAATGTTTGGATTCAGTCGAGTGAGTTGCCGTGGATTTTGAAAGTTGACATCCGCTACCCACACATCGGATGGATGACGGACATCCTCAATGCTGTAGAAAATGTCTCCCGTTTGCGGTGCTACATCCATGTTTCTACCCATAGGATTGTAATTACGCTTTTCTTCAACCAACTGTGTAATTTCGCGCGTTTTCAGATTGACGCGATGAAAACCGTGCTGAGCACTTTCAAAGTGTACTGTATGAATGTATATCACTTCAGCGTCGTTCGGTGTCCAGACGGTGTCTGCTTGGGCACAACGAACAATCCGGACAACATGACGGTCAAATCCATCTGTCAGTTTCTCAACAGTTTTATCAGCGACAGAGATTCGCCAGAGATCGCCTCGCGCAACCCAGAATAGATGTTTGCTATCTGAACTCCATAAAGGCGATAAAGGTGGGTGCGAACCATTTGTCAGTTCAATATCGGTGTCTTGAGTGAGATTCAGCTGGCTACCATCAACTGTTGAAATGAGAAGAAGTTCATCTTTTGCTTCTTTGTCCTCTGTCATGTACGCAATGTAGCGTCCATTTGGCGACCAAGTGAACGAAAGTCCCCAGCCAGATTTGAGCGAGTCAGCAAGTAATTTCGGGGGACCACCCTTCAGAGGTGAAAGATAGAGATCGTAAAATAGTTGGGAGTTACTTTCTATTCCTTGAAAACTCATAAACGCCGCGGATGTTCCATCTGGGGCGACGCGAATACCGGATGGATAAAATCCGTGCGCTAACGTTTGAACTTCCCCTGTGGCAACCGTTATTATGCCAATGTCTGCGCGATACCGCGCATCAAACCATGCGGTTCGCCGCGGTCGGAATTCATTTTTCGATTGTCCAACAATAGGGCTCGTAAAGACTGACACTGATGCCTTTTCTTGGTCTGGAGGTGGTTCTTCGCCTATCTCTGTTTCTGCATGCAGCCTAACGATAATACGCGTTCCATCAGGTGTCCAGAGCGGTGGGGGTGTGAACGCCAAAAAAGGGCGAATCATGACATCACTCGCGAGTTGTGGTTCATTTTCGCCGACCTCCCATATCCACAATTGGGCTGTTTCATGTTTATCCGAATAAAAAGCCAGTCTTTTTCCATCTGGCGACCAAGCAGGGCAGTAACTTGTTCCCCAGTTCGGTGTGAGATTCCGAGATTCGCCGCTTTGAACATTGACAAGCCAAATTTCACTGCCTTCCTGCAAGCCATCTAAACCGGTTGGAAGATACTCATCATCAATTCCAGCTCCTACGCGTTTTCTGGAATAACTCTGGACAGCAACAGCAAGTCGTGTCCCATCTGGGGAAGCAGCAATCGGATCAAATAGCGTGAGGAGTTCTATTGATAGGATGTCTTCAATATTTCTTAACATTTCGGTGTGCATTATTTCGCCTTTCTTTTTTCAGCGGATTTCACGTTTATAGTAAAGCCCATGATTATTTATACACCCAGTAGGGGCTGGGTTACCCAGCCCCTACGAGAACCCAGCCCCTACGAGTGTATGGCACGGCACCCTACCGTGGAATGTGCGCGTATTTTCGGATTTTACGATAAAAAAGGGGAGAAAAAGTGTTTTCTGGCATTACCTAAAAAAGTTAGGTAGCCCGGGGCACGGTGCTGGTATGAAATTCCGTGATGCTTCTTTCAAGACCTCGGAGCAGCTTTTCATCGCTGAGATGGAACGCCTCGCGTATCTTCATCGCCCGATCCGCTTCGTCAAGAAGCCGTTGGTTCGATACCACAACAACAGAATCAACACTTTCGCGAAGCTCTTGTAGTGCCTGTTCTGCTTTTTCGATGCGACGCTGACCTTCAAAATTGAACGGCTGTGCCACAATGCCTACTGCCAAAGCACCTTGCTCTCGAGCGAGGGAGGCAATTACAGGCGAAGCACCTGCCCCTGTTCCACCCGCCATACCCGCAACAATAAAAACGGCATCCGCATCGGCAACAATGCTGTGGAGTTTTTCGCGGTCCTCTTCGGCTGCTTTTCTACCGATTTCTGCGTCCGCGCCGCAACCGAGTCCTTGTGTGATGTTAACACCGATCTGCACCGGTACTGCTCCATGGTGGTTGTCGAGTACTTCCTGATCTGTATTCACGACATAAAATTCAACCTCTGTCAAACCGGCTTCAATCATCCGTTTGACAGCGTTTCCACCTCCGCCACCAACACCAATAACCTTGATTTTGGGTAGGATGTGTTTCGATTTTTCTCGTTTGGATGACATAGTTCTCCCTCTTTCAGGTTCGACACCGAACTCCTCCCGCAGGTGTTCACGTGTCTGTCTTAATTTAGTCTTGATTGTGCCTATTGCTAATCCGAGTTCGGCGTGAATCTCTTTGACGCTCCACGATTCCAAGTAGTATAGTACTGCGACGCTGCGCATTTTATATGGGAGGTGGTGCACTGCTTCCCTGACAGCCTCACGGAGTTCTGTGTCCCGAAAACGTGCAACCGCGTCTTGATCGATGTGATCGGTTAAGTCAGCGTAACTATACGGCATCTCGTCTGTTGAATGATGCAGTGAAGCGTAATACCGTTTGCAAGCATTATAAGCAATGCGATGCAGCCATCCACCAAAACTTTCAACATTCCGCAGTCCACTGATATTTTCCCAGACGGATCTCCAGACATCCATGAGAATTTCTTCGGCATCGCGGCGTTGTCTCGAATTTGCGACAACCACTTTCCAGACGCGAGGACTGTAACGCGACATCAACGCTGTAAACGCTGACTCATCACCAGTTTGTACGAGTTGAATGAGTTCTTCATCTTTCAAATCAGTGTGCATTGATAGTTCCGATCGCATAGACAGTCCTCAATTTGATTTTAACTTAATGAGCGGGATTCTTCGGGGGGCGGTTTAAAAAAATAAAATTACTTGAGAATTTATTATACCATTTCTGATTCTGAAAAGGTCCACGGTGGCACAAGTCCACGGTGGCACAACCTAAAAGTTTATGCTACAACGCACGGCACAACCTAACAGGTTATGCTACAAATAGTATTATGTGTTTTTGCAGGCTGCGGTGATTTTCGCTATGCCTTTTGTAGTGGCTTATATTTCTGAACGGAGGAAGACGAGGAATGCACCTGAAAGAAATATACCGAGTAGTAAAATGAGCAACAGTATATCCATTATAGCCGAGTTGAGTGTATCTTGAAAAGTTAACTTATCCTCAAACATCGGGATAGCCTCTGGTGAGACAAGCTTTTCTGACATGCCTTTCGGGATGCCGATGAAGTGAAGGCTTTCTGGATCTGCTCTATCCATTTCAACGATAAAGTCTCGGAACTGGCGGATATGAAGATGGCAATGTTCTAAGAACTGCAAATGGCGATTAAAACCTGTACCTGCCATGGACTCAAGCGCGTATTGGACAATCGCTGCTGGTGAACACCGGGTTATCTGTCTTGCGCGCAGCACTTGCGCACTTTGTGCAGCGAGATGCTGGCGGCTAAGCCGCTCCCGCATCTCCATGTCTTTGTTAACGAACGCGCGCTGGATCTCTAATGCTGAAGTGTCTACCTCTGCAACTTCTTCCTGAGAGGTTCCTGTTGATTGATGGCGTTCTTTTAAAGTTTCCTATAGTTTGGACAATTTATATCGGTTGGACGTTGCGTTTTTCAACGTTTTTTATTTTTTCGCGAGTTTTGAAGGTCCGAAACATAAGTGCGAAAAAGCATATTTAGGTTTCCCAACGCAGACATTTGGACATAGCAC
>JAJDXV010000111.1 GCA_022823085.1 Candidatus Poribacteria bacterium | reverse complement strand
TTTTCTCGTCAAGTTTCGCCTCAAGGTTTTTGAGGTCAACCCTATCGGTTTTCTCGTCAAGTTTCGCCTCAAGGTTTTTGAGGTCAACCCTATCGGTTTTCTCGTCAAGTTTCGCCTCAAGGTTTTTGAGGTCAACCCTATCGGTTTTCTCGTCAAGTTTCGCCTCAAGGTTTTTGAGATCAGTCTTATCGGTTTTCTCGTCAATCTTATCCTCTAACCGATCCAAGTTGGTATGAATCTGCTTTAAGGTATGGATAAGTAGTTCGTTGAAGTTGTTGTTATCAAGCATCGGTTTCTCCTTTGACACATTACTTTGTCCCGTTGACTTTGTCCACGACGTATCGTTCTCGGAAGAGTGTCTGACGGAGCGGTGGCATTTCTGCGAGCAGTTTCGGATGCGGGATTTCTACAGTTTTATTGCTGGTTCTGTTTTTCTAACACCTGAAACATGTGGTGTGCGTAGCTGACTGTTGAGATACCGACAAATACGAGTGCGAGACAGAGCATATAAAATTCGGTGTTTTCCGGTAAGTGCGGTACAATCGGACGGAGCAGGTAAAAGGTTATTGCGACTGATAAAAAGAAGCTGGTGCATTTCCCCCACAAATTGGAGCGTGTAATCATTTTTGCCTTATATGCCAAGACGGCGTTGCCGAGGACGATGAGAATATCTCTGGTGGCAATGATAAGGAATGCCTCAAACGGAAAAGTAGATTTTGATAGCACAAGTGCAAAAATACCGGCGGAGATTGCGAGTTTGTCTGCGACAGGGTCTAATATTAATCCGAGTTCGCTGTGTTGTTTTAAGCGTCGAGCGAAGAACCCGTCTAACACATCGGTTATAACTGCGGTGCCCCCCCAAACGATTGCGAATATCCACTGTTCCCGATAGATGGTGAAAAAAATGAACGGCACCGTAACGAGTCGTGCAGCCGACAGTATGTTGCTGACATAGAAGAAATCGCGACGCGTAACTCGGATTGACTGTGTTTCAGTGAATTGATGAACTGGAGCCTTAAGTGCCATTATTTTTTCGCGTTGCAGATAGATCCTGTGGTATAGGAGCGATCATATTGGTATAGAAGTCTCTAAGTTTCTGTGCTATGATCGCAACGCCCTCAATTGTTTCGCGCTGTTAATTGGAAAGCGATACGCCGATTTTGATCCATCAATATCTCGATTTCGCGTGTGAGGAGTTGATCTAAGGGAATTGTCTCCAACAATGTCTGTTTTTCCTTGAGCGAGATACGTAAGCGGATACCGATTTGATAGGCGAGTTCCCTTGGATCGTCTGGGTGTTCTTCAGGCGGATTCCATGCGAAAATCAGGCGACTGGATAACGCTTCGTACGCTTTATACAATTCTTCGGTTTGTGTAGTGAGTTCCTCTGAGACGGATTCAAATTCTGTTTCGGGATCATCTAACATGCGGATGTGGCCGGTGAGATAGGAGAGATGATCTTGGATTTCAAGGATTTGGAACCGATATTCACCTGCGGAGATGATGTTCATGCGCCCGTCGTCGAGATGCTCAACGTGAAGGATTCGGGCGGCAGTGCCGACATCGTAAGGCGTAGCGGTATCGCCGACTTCTTCTCCTTCTTTGATGAGTACAACGCCGAATTCGGCCTCATGTTCCAAGCAGAACTTGATCATGGTGCGGTAGCGCGGCTCGAAAATATGTAGTGGTAAAAATCCGCCGGGGAACAAGACTGTCTGTAATGGGAAAAGCGGAATCTGTCGTTCATAAGATGTATGACTGTTCGATAAGGTTTGGTCGTCCCGCATGTCGAAACTCCTCTTTGTACGTTAATTGATGTACAAACTGGACGTATTCTGATCGTGGAAGGCGTGGTTTTTAGCGCACGGGTTTTGATATTCTTACGGTCTCTAAAAATGTTGCTTCCAGTCACAAGGTTGTATATATTCTTGCACAAAATCTGTGATTCGTCAAGTTTTTTTTATGAGAAATAGTTGTCAGTTATCAGTTTTCGGTTATCAGTAACTGGCTGTCAGCGATCAGCCATCAGCTACCCGTAAAGAGCATTTCGCAAAATAGTGGATACACTGAACTAAATCGCCCCGTAAGATGTCTTGGCAATTCGACAATTCTTGACAATATAGCCTGTTTTCGGTATAATACATCTCATACGGATATTTAAGTACGAGATAAGGATACTTAACCGAAACGGAAATCTGTGTATGTTTTTTGCATACTACGGATATCAAAAGATTGGAGACGCATGTGAATTCAGAAAAGTTAGGGAACGCTTTAGCGAAATCGAAAGACATCGCTATTGGTCTTTTGGGTAATATATTGTACCGTACACGTGTAGAACCGATTCGCGATGCGGAGGGTCTGAAGGGTTTAAAGGCGCGTTGGGTCGGCGATGCGGGGCAGAACGTGATTGAGATCAGTACGCCGTCTGGGAACGCCGATGTTAAAGTAGAGAGTGAAACAGCACCGACGATTGAATATGTGCAAGAAGGCGAAAGACGGACAGTTGCTGTTAAGCATGTCAAGAATCTCTCATGTGAACTGAGCCGGGAGACGATGGATCGGATTGCGACCCCGAGAGGTGCGGGTATAGCGATGTGCGTCGGTGCGGGTATCGGACTGTTCGGATGGTTTGTGATTTCAGCGGCGCGCGCCCTATCGACTCCAAAGGTTCAGCAGATCGTAACCTCAACGCCGCTCCTTGTTTCGAGTGAAGATGACGAACAATCGGAAGGAACTGTGGCTGACATTGATGAAGATCGTAGCAGTTGATCCGTTCTACCTACGGATGCCGGATATCACGACAGCAGCGGACGGTACGCAAGATACACTCTTGGTCCGAGTCCGAACGGATACCGGACTTGAGGGGTGGGGCGAATGCGATGCCTCGCCGTTGGTAAGTCTTGCTGTCTACTGCTGCCCGATGTCGCACGGCAATATTATCAACATCCGTACGTCTCTCATCGGGGAGACGCTTGAGGGTCCTGACGATGCGCTTCGACTCAGTGAGAAGGTGCTACGGAACGGACTCGACATTCAGCAGATTCAGCATGCCTATAGCGGTGCGGAAATTGCGTTGTGGGATCTTGTTGGGCAGCGGTTAGGTAAACCTATTTACCGCCTTCTTGCTGAGATGTCAGAGACATCCGATATAGCACACCCGAAGCTGCCTTATGCGTCTGTCCTTTTCGGCGATACGCCGGAAGATACCTATCAGATTGCTGTGGGGTTACGCGAACGGGGGTATCGTGCGGCGAAGTTCGGTTGGGGACCGATGGGCAAATTCGGTGCGGCAAACGACATTGCCCTTGTGGAAGCGGCGCGATCGGGAATGGGGTTAGAGGCGCAGATTATGATTGATGCTGGGGTTGTCTGGGGAAACGACCATGAAACAGCCTACCAGCGTGCCGAGGCGTTTGCCCAATTTTCGCCGACGTGGTTAGAGGAACCGCTTGCGCCCGATGCGATCGATGCTTACGGTGCGCTAACACAGCGGAATCCGAGTGTCCCGATCGCCGCGGGCGAGGGATCGGATACTTACCGGACGGCGGAGGATCTTATTGTTCACGGTGGTGTCCAGTTCGTACAGATTGACGCTGGACGTATTGGTGGGATTATGCCTTCTTTTCAGGTGCGTCAGTTGGCGGAACAGCACGGTATTCAGTATGTTAACCATACGTTTAAGAGCCATTTGAGTCTTGCTGCGGCACTTCACGTCTTCGCGACGAACCCCGATTTCGATTTATTGGAATATCCGGCAGCGGGCTCGGAATTGTCGCAACGTTTGGTAACGGAACCGTTTCCCGTTAAATCGGATGGGATGGTTCGGGTGAGAGAACTTCCCGGACTCGGTGTACGTGTGGATACGGCGGCTATCCGTGATTATTTAGCACCTGTCCGGATTGAAGTTGGAACAGATACGATTTTTGCGGTACAAGATTTCTAAGAGCTGGAAGCTTGTTGTTTTAGCGTTTCTATTTCCGCGATGAGTGTTTCAATTTGCTGTTGTTGTGCCTCAATTTTCTCGTCTTGGGCGCGTTGGTGTCTCCGTTGTAAGGCGACGAGTATCTGTGGGATACCGATGACAACGGCAAGGAACGCGAACAGTGCCAAAATCAGTGTGAACTGGTTATCTAAGCGTTTGTTCATATCGTCCAAGCGTTTGTTCATATCATCAAAACGTTTGTCTACTGATCTAATTTCGCCGGTGAGTCGGTTGTCCAGTGCGTCAATTCTGAGATTGACTTTTGCGATCTCTTGTGAGACGTATTCCTTCATGCGTGCTTCGGATTCTTTGAGCATCGTGCTGATTTTGTCTAGATCCGCATTGGTGAGTTCTCCAAACGCCGGCGTACTCAAGAGCAAGAGGGTTAGAATCAAAAGTAGGCATAATTTCATTTACCGCTCCTCCAGATAGATTCAGCTATGAACAAGACTGTGTGCCATTTTTTAATTATACCTACTATTTGCTAACGGTGTCAACACATTTTTTCCAAATTGAATGCATCTCCGTAACGTCATTTTAAGAAAAAATGCGGAAGTCCTAATTTAGGGAAGTCCTAATTTAGACAGATACTCTTATTTATTTCGACCCGTTCACGGGAATTCCTTAACAATCCCACTCCTTTAGGTGTGGGTCTAACCCTGTTGACTTGTACCGGAAATAAAAAAGGTTTGACATTGCACAGGGCATGTGGTATAATGATAATATCACGTTGGCAAGCATTACGAGCGTCATCTC
>JAJDXV010000047.1 GCA_022823085.1 Candidatus Poribacteria bacterium | reverse complement strand
GTATTCAATTGTACGATTTGGATCATGGTTTTGCTTTACATATGTGCCCGTTCTTAGGAAAGATCGCGAGCGCAGCTCGCTCCTACAGAGGAAGACGTATCCATATATATAAAGTGAATAGGTACAATTGAATGGCCCTGTATCGCGGTTAAAACGGCTCTTTACAGGTCTCTTGTTGTTTTTTGATCCGCCTATTCAGGGCAAGGGCAGCAGATGCCAGAACTATTTCTGCTGACAGCACCCATATCCGACACAGTAGTGCGACGAGGGTTGCTTGTGGTGCTGGCATATAGTTTGATAGTAACAGTCCTAACAGTCCTTCACGGATGCCTAAACCACCGGGAGTTAGGAAACTTAGAAATCCGATGACCCACGCGAAAGCGAAGCAGGCGGTGAGAACGCCCGCGTCTGTCCACTGGACAGGTGCAAAACTTTTAACAAACAGAAAAAAGGCTATTCCTTGGCATATCCACAAGAGGCTATGGACTGCAAGGACATTCCCCCAGAGGCGCGATTTTTTTAGAAGCGGTCTCAGTGTGTTGAGGAACGCTTTGACGTGGTGTGTGAGTTTTGGTATGCAAAATAGGATCCCCACCAAAAAACCCGCAACAATGAATGTCAGAAGCAGTGTGTGTCCTGAAAACATATCAAGGATATCTACTGCGGTTTCCCGCATTTTCGGTGAAAAGAGGAGTGATAAACCGATGAGTCCGCCGAGTGCGGTTTCGATCCCGACGTGTAAGGTTAGACTGCTACCGACTGCTGTTTTGCTGAGTCCGAACTGACGGCTTAGTGAGAGTAACCTCACAATACCCCATATCCGTCCCGGGAGGTAGCGGGTAATATTAGCAAGATGAAAGAGCGTGAAGGCGTCGCGGAAAGAAACCCGTTTTTTTGATAAACCACTCAGCAGTGTCGCAAAAGGATAGAGATACGCGCTCCAATAAAAGAGAATCGCACCGAAAGAGCAAACCAGCCAGCCCCAATGTATTTGAAATGTGGTATCTTTGAGTTCGGTGTGCGTCTGTAAAAAGGGTTTAATGAGAAAATAGAGGAGTATCCCGGCGATAAGATATCCGAGGGATTGTCGGAGCGTTTTCATTCGTTTCTCAAAGCGATGAGCAGTTCGCCTAAGAGCCCGATAGCACTTAGGAGGATACCGGTGAGGATGCCGAACCCACCGACGAGCCAGGGAAATTGGAAAGGCAGGTCTGTTTTTAAAAACTTTAAGACACAACCTGTCAATAGCACAGCGATACCTGTACCGGCAAAGAGGCTGCCAATTCCCGCGAAAAAGTGCATCGGACGTTTTTTGTATTTTGTTAAGAATAGCACCGTGAGCAGATCAAAAAAACCTTTCGGAATACGTTTGAGTCCGTATTTTGACTTACCAAACCGCCGCGGGTGATGTTTAACCTTGACTTCGCCGACAGAAAATCCGGCAGCATGAACCAAGATCGGAATATACCGATGCAAGTCCCCGTAGAGGTAAAGGTCTTTAACGACTTCTGCACGATACGCCTTGAATCCGCAATTCATGTCGTGAAGTCTGACACCTGTGAACATAGCAGTGACACGGTTAAAGACATAAGAGAAGGCACGTTTTTCAAATGGATCCTTGCGCGGGTATTTCCATCCAGAGACGAGTCCATAGTTCCCTTTTTCAAGAGTCTCTATCAACTTCGGAATCTCTGCGGGGTCGTCTTGGAGGTCTGCATCCATCGTAATAACGATGTTGCCGGTGGCGTGTTGAAACCCTGCGGTGAGTGCTTCGGCTTTGCCTCGGTTACTTCTGAAGTGGATGACGTGGACCTTCAGGGTTGACGCTACAGCGAGTGCGTCAAGGACTTCTCTTGTCTCATCGGTACTGCCGTCGTTGATGAAGATGATCTCTGCTGAAAGTAACTCTGTTTCAAGAACAGACTGAATCTGCTGAAGCAGTATTGGCACGGAATCCGCTTCATTATAGGCGGGAATCACTATGGAAAGTGTGGAAAGGTCTGTTGTTTTCATAAAAGATGCCCATTTACTTTACAGGCGCAATCGGTTCAGAGTGAGGTATAATTTCGGTGTCATTTGCTGGAGGAAAATTAAGCACTCGGTATATCCATACATAATCAATACCATTTAAAGTGACGACATGTTCAAGTTCACGTGGCATCTCACCTTTGTTTTGCGAAGGTGATGATATGCGAACGGGATTAGGGTGCATATCCACCGGGACACCTTGAACCTGTTTATCGTATAAATACTCCATGTTGTAATCAGCGTTAGGAGAATCACCAATTCTGGCATCACCTACAAAGTAATGGGCAAAATCTTTACAAAACCATGTGAGTTGAACCTGGAGACGGTGTGCATCAGGTTTCGCATTGAGATATTCTGCTGCAAGGTCTAACCCCGCGCCCGTGATACTGCTCGTGTTTTCTGCTACCCACTTTGCAGATAAAAAGGGGTGATAATAGGCTCGATAATTCGGGTGGAGACGGAGAATCGGCATGGCTTGTAAAACAAAAAGAACCCCCAGCACAAAATAACCGATCCGCCTCTTTTTCCAAAGCTGTGCAAATTCAACCGCGCCCATCGCTGTCAAGATACTAACCGCAGGCAGGAAAATTATAAGATACCGGGAGATTTTCTTGGAAACACAACTCAGCCCGATACAATAAAACGCCGCGAAGAACGTTAGGACAACGACTATACGAAATGCCTTTTCCGCTTCCTCGCGCATCTGCCATGTACGGTATATCGCAAAACCCATCAACGGGACGGTCAAGAGCCCTGTCCAAACAAACCACATCACAGGAAAATAAAAGGGCCCAGGATTGTAACGGATGTTGCCTAAAAACAGTGTTGGTAGCGGATGTGCCGTTCTCAATGCATCATACATTTTCGAGATAACCTCGTTGACAGCATACTGCGAAAAGATGCCTATTCCAAGCAGACAGCCGCCTAACAGCACGAGTATCGGTCGAGAGAACGTAAAAGAGGTTGGATGTGACAGTTTTTTCCAACTCCATAGCAGTAATGCACTGCTCCCGAAAAACAAAAACGGGAACAGTGGCACACTTCTAAACGTAAGCACCCATAGATAGGGCCACGCGACAAGCACTGTCAACGATGCCACTGCTATCCACAACAGCGCGCTCAGAAACAGATGTCCCCAAAACATATCGCGTCGTTTGGCATACCAAACCAACAGAATAGGGAGGAAAAAAAGAAAAGCACCAGCATGACTTTTTGTCAGACACGCGAATCCGAAACAGATACCGGATAAAACGATGTCCCACCGAGGTTTTCGTGTCTCTCCTTCCAGATGGCATAACCATAACAGCAATGCCAAAAACAGAAAGAGTGCTGTTAACACATCTGTGTGTGCCCGTCGGCTCTCGGAAAGCAGAAACGGCTCTATCGCTAAAAACAGTGTGCCGCCCCCGGCAAGTAGTGCCCCGAACAAACGCCATAGAAGCACGCCAGCCAACAAAACAAGAGCACCTGTCATAACAGCTATCGGCAATCGGATACGCGCCAGCATATCTGGCGAGAGAAATTGGTCTGAGCGAAACCATCCTTTGAAAACATCTTGCCAGTGAGAGGTGTGCCAGATCGCGAGGCTGCCGAACCAGCATGTTGTTACACCGGGGTGATATGCTACGAAGGTGTCCTCAAATTGTCTGCTTTCCAATGCAAAAAAGAAGTCGCGTGAACGTTGCATCCACAGATCTTCATCGGCTGCCCAATGCGCCGACAGTGCCAAAACACGTGGTAAAAACGTTAACAAAATGAGAAATAGGAGAAAAACCCCTCTTACGACCTTCTGTTTTGGAAACCTCAGTAGTTCTGAATCGTGCATTTCCTTATCCGCGTTGATTTAGAGTTCATCAATAGAGACTTCTACAATCTTTTTTTGGTCTGCCATGAAATAGCGGTATCCCGGGAACTTTTCAGCGAGTTTTTTGTTCTCACTACCCCTGTCTTTGGCGTAGATATGTGGTTTTGCGAAAGGCGCATTAAATGGATAGTGCGCCAAATACAGATGCTTGTCTTTTATAAATACCAACGCGCGCGGAACCTGTCTTCGGTCTAAATAGTTCTGAACGCTAACATTGCTACCGAATCGTTTGTAGGACATCGCGGTCGAAGGGACTTGGAACAGAAACGCCAATAAGAATAGACCGCTCAATGCTAAAAAAACCGTATTCCGCGCACGCAGAAAATCGTGCGTTTGGTGTTCCAACCACCGGATACTCAAAATAATGCCCTGACTAGTTAACAGAACCAACGCAGGCAACGCTTCATAAATGAAACGAGGTCCAAAGTCTAATCCATTGAAGTAATAGAAAAAATGTCCTATGATCAGAGCACCCATCCAACCCACAAAGAACCATTCCCAGAATCTCTTCTTGCAGAATACAAGACAGGTACAGAAAAAAAACATGGAAGGCATCGGCCACTCAAAAAGGTAGTAGTTCAGGGCGTTCAGATTACCCAGTACATACTTGATACCTTGCGAAATTGTATGGAACTCCTTACCACTCGGGTCCAAATGAAAACCTGGATAGTGTCCTTTTCCATGGAGAGCAATATACCCAAAAATCAATGGGTGTCCTGTCGTCGCATAATTGTAGGCGAAAAATACAATGCATCCCCCCAGAAATGGGACCAAACCTACTAAAACCTGCCAGAGTACTAATTGTTTTTGCTTCACAAGTGCCGCAATTCCCAGTGGTACACAAATACAAACTGTCGTATACGGACGACACAACACCGCAATACCTAAAGATGCACCACATACCACAGATGAAAAAAGTCCACGCCTCCCTTTTAGCATCCATACAAAGCTTAAAACAGCAGATGTAACGAAAAAAAGGGTTGAGGTATGTGCCATAAACTCTGATGACATCAGGAGGAAAAAACTGCTTATACTCGCTAACACAGCAGAGAGTCTCGCAACACCGTCTCCATAAATCTCCTTAGCAAGGAGATAAATGCACACAATTGTTAGTGCCCCTAAGAATGGATTTACAACCCAAGGAATACCTAAAATCACGCCTAAGGCAAGTATTGCTGGGTATCCGGGTGGATACTGTGAATACCATTTGTCGGTGAGGATGGTATGCGCTGCTGAAAAAAAATCAGGGTCAGATGGTGGAGAAGCGTAAAGCATGCCTTCGGCAAAAAGCCGAGCTTGGAAAAGGTAGACACAACTATCAGAGTATCGAGGGGTATGTTCAAATACTGCTAAAGAAATGAGATTAATCGATAAAAAACTGAACAAAGAAAGCGAAAAGAGAAACATCCATGTGTGAACACCAGTCAACCAATCGAAGAGATATGTCACATAGAAATGAAATCGTCTTAAGAGCCCCCTGATAATACCTCGAACCCCTATCGCTACGCCGACACTGCTAAGGATTATACAGTACGAGAGTGGTAGCAGTCTATCGGCGTAAGAACGATCAGAATCAATATGCACATGGAGAGGCAACGCACAGGTTAGAAGGAACACCCCAAAAATGATAATCTGCAACCAGCGTCGTCGGGGCACCAGGAAAATGGGCATCAGCAAAAACAGGGTCCAAAATAGAAGTACCGTAGCAAAAATATTAGCAACCCATAAAGGAAAAGATAGGAATTGATGAGGGATATCTCGTAAAATTAAGTAGACATAACCATTAAGAATCGTAATGTGTGTTTTAGACCACTGTCCTAACCAGAGAAAAAGAATGACACTTAACAGATAACCACTGGCACGGGATGCCTCAAGGAGATTTGATTTCATATCCTAATTTAACCAAATTGTCAATGTAAAAGTTACCCTCGCTTTAGCCAACTGAGTGACTCAATTGAGGTCTCGTGCACAGCGGAATCCATACGTGAAAAGCCGGTGAAATGGTTTATCGTAGTACAGGTAATCCGACTCAAAGTGTTTTCGCAGAGACATCCACCCGCCACCGCGAAGGATATAATTGGATCCGGATTTCACCCCTGTTGGTTCCGCATCCAGCCGAAAATCCGGCCCCTCATAAGCATCCGCACACCACTGCCATACGTTTCCGGCAAGATCAAAGACACCTGTAGGACTCACATTCTTTTCTCTACTTCCGACGGCATAAGGTGCTAAGCGCGCGCGATAGTCAACTGCCTCAAAATCAAATTCGTTTCCCCAAGGGTAACGTTGTTTCGTGTCCCCTTGACAGGCGAGTGCCCACTCCGCAGCAGTTGGTAACCGTGCCCCACGCCAATTTGCGTAAGCCTCTGCCTCGTACCAGCTCACACCGGTCACTGGTAAAACTTGACGGTTTAAATAATCGTCATGATATGTAGACGGTGCCCAGAACTCGTATTCCTTGAGGAATTCTTGTCCTTTCGTCGACCAATACTGTTTCTTCTTGTAACCCCCATCCTGAATAAATTGATGGTATTGTTGGTATGTCACAAGGTGTTTATCAAGATAGAATGATGCCACAAACTCTGAATTCCCCGTCCCGAAGGGATCCACACTACCACCTTCTATTTTGACCATTTCAACTTTTACCATCTTTTGTTCCTTATTTGATTCTACATGTTGTGGGTGTTTCGCACGCTGCACATCGGGAAGTTCGCACGCGATAAAACTAACCAGCATCAAAAAACCCAATAATATTATGCATCTCATGGGTGCACCGCCTTAACAGGAATCGTAATTTCAGGTGTGTATGGGTGGTTAGTCACTATCCGAATTGTTCCCTCACTTAATCGAGAAGCCGGACTTTTCCGAATCGTATTCTGCTTGATTGACAATACTACTTCATGTGCCGTGCCTGACGATGTGGGTAGCGACACATCCACCGCAAAAATATCGGCAGATATCTGTTTCAAGACAAACGGTTGGTTCCCATCGCTTTTGATTTGAAGGGTACGCTCCATCGGAGTGCCCGAGTCATTCAAAACTCCCAAAAACAAATTCTGGGGTAGAACCACAATTCCACCGAGTACGCGCCCTTGAAACTGAATTGACAGTTCTATTCGCCCTGTATCGCTGTTAGGGAATCCGACTGGTGTTTGGAGAAAAAGCATTAACGCTTTGTTGTAGAAACCGACCTCATTTATTGGTAAAACCACATCAAATATCACGCGACTTTTCGCAGGTATTATCTTTTCCGGGATCTTAATGGTAATGCTATTGTCGCTCACCTTGTATTCGATTATCTCAACAGCAGTCTCTGTATTATTTGCGAGCGTAATGGTTTTTGAGACATGCTGCCCTCTTTCAAGTTGTCCTAAGTTAATTTTATTTGGATAAGCAAGAGCAGGTAGAATTTTACCCCGCACTTTTAATTTCACTATTGGTTGTGTAGGATCATTCGTATAGACATGCACGTTCTCAAGAAAATACCCTGATTCTCGATCTATTTCCACACGTATGCTCCCATTTCCCCCAGGGGGAATCTGATTAGCCGATGTGTTGGTAGCAACGCAGCCACAGTCAGCATCCAGTTTTTTGATCTCCAAAAACGCATTACCCGCGTTTTTAAAGGTAAAGGTCGTTTCTATCTCCGAACCAGCGATAAGTGTCTGCGTAAATTCATGGATGTTCTTTTCAAAAATGACACGAGGGGCTTTGGTTGAATCACAGCCTATCAATAATGGAACAATGCTGCCACACAGTACCGAAAGAAGAATCGTCAAAGAATGAAAATAGTTATTCATTAGTCATCTCCTTACTCCAGAATACCTTTGCGTTCAGCAAGATACCGCGCGGCTTCATATCTTTCCATACCTTCTATTCGCCTAACAAAATCAATCAAATCGTTCGGTTTCAAAACACCATTATCTATACAATACGAAGCCGCGCATCCCCAATAGTCATAATTGCCTGTACTACCATTGCGTATCACTTCAAAGGTTTCCGGAGTTGAACAGAACGGACAGGTCCCTTGATTGTCGTAAGGACTAACGGTAACACCATATTCATCTAAGATATTACGGAGATCGTACGCATCCAGAACCATACTTGCAATTTCGCCGCCCGTAAGTTCAGGAACTTCATCCTCTGTCCCTGTATCAGCTGCATCCTCTACTTCTGCCGTTTCTGGGACATTTCTGTCCATAGACACCATTTCCCAAAACGCAGCTTCGCTTTCGGAGAGGAAATTATCTTCTGTTGACTGCCTGTGTTCATCATTGTTTGCCTCAAACGCTTCGGCATTTTCCGTTGTGCCATTCGTTGAGGGATCTACGGATAGCGTTGAAGGTGACGATTTAACAGAGCGGACTGATCTCGGAATATAAGGGGTCGTTTTATAAATCTTTACTACTTCCGAATTGCTACCGTGTTTCAGTTGCAAAATCCATAAAACGCATATTGTCAATCCCACACTAAGTATCAATACAGAAATACCTATAAATCGTCTCATAATAATTATTCCTTTCTTATCTCTCGAATCTCATGACGTACGCCTTTATCATCATCCAGATCTGTCTCTTGTAAATCAAAAAAGTGATCCAAAAGTTCCAGATTGAAAGCCATCTCTTTGACCGTATAGACAGTTTTCCTGTGCAACCAACCGCCTGGACGAAACTCTTTATAGATCCGAACTTTCGGAATAGTGAGATTCAAATCAGCGATCGCTTGGAAATCATTATGTTCAGCACTTACTCGCAGCCAATACCCCTCTGCATCTGCATTCGGTGATTCACTTTGAAAGTAGTATTCTTCACGGAATATCTCAGGCAACGGTGAAAACCGGACGTAAACCTTGGTACGCACTTCCTCGTTATCCGCAAATGGAAAATGAGTAATAGTAAACCCCCTCTCATCTCCAAATTCAGCAGGTTCAGCCTTCGCGCGGGTTGGATCTATAAAATGGAGGGGTGGAACCTCAGCAACTTCAGATACCTCACGTAAGGTATTTTCTGCCTGCTCCTTATCAATGCCTGAAGTAATACGAGTATTATGAAATTGTGTGGCTCGTAAAACTTTAAGCCGGTCGATGCCGTTGCCGAAAAATGAGTACTCATAACCGGCAGAAAAGAAAAGAACAGAACCGAGCGATGGATGTTTTTCAAATCGATCGACTGCATTCATCCAATAATCTATACCACCACCAGCAGTCGCATAATCCGGACGCATTCGGAAAACAAGCGAAACCTCAGCAAACTTAAAGAAATCATCGGAATCTCGAAAAGGTTCATACATTTTCTCATTTTCAAGGTTTTCTAAGATAGCCTGCCGATACGCCCCCGGATCTGTATCCTTATCCGCATTGCTGAGTTCCTGTTCCCGAAAGGCAATGATCTCGCGCAGCCGCTTGCCTTTTTCTTCTGGTGACTTGGGGAACTGTTCATAAAACAGAAATAATATCTCGCCATCTTGAATAAGGGTCTTTGAAAAGTTGATCAGCTCAATCGTTGTACTCGCGTCCATTTGACTTACTCCTATTCTGGAGATTGTAAGTAGAAATAGGGCGAAAATCAAAAATACTCGTTTCATCGTCAAGCCACCTCTATCTCAGTTCAGTTGGACTGTGTGTCCGTATTGTGAAATACAGAACACAGCAGTCCTCGTAATTTGGGGTTAACAGTTATCCTTCGGAACAGATCCATTAATACTCGGGTTCTCACACGTTTTATCTTTCTGATTCCACGAGCAAGAACCTTGCCCCTCAGCAACCTGGGTCTGACTTATCTCACAATAGTCACTGGAATTCCCTTTGACGCATTCCTTTGTCGATTTCGCAACTAAAGTCCCGTTTTTTGAACTACAGTAAGTTTTGCTGTGTCCGGAACAACTTGTCTCCCAATCGGACCATACATTTCCTTTACAGCGCTCACCCCGCCCATCTGCGCTAGTGGATATTGTGTAACCTAAAAAGCAAAACGCTGTGAGAACGCAGAGAATCACCAGAGGCTTAAACACTTTTGCTATCATTAACATTCTCCTTTTCTTTTTAAAAAGTGAAACTTCAAAAATTTGACACATCACAATGGACATGTTTGCCTTAATTTAACAGATACCCAAATCTGATACTTGGGCATTTCGGCTCCTGACGGTATCAATTACCGTAGCGTGTAAAAAACACGCTTCGCCTTACATTCACCGAGTCTCGCTTTAGGCGAGGTTCGGTGTTAAGTTTTTTGCGCTGCTAAGCGACAACGCCGAGTACCAACCACGTGCCGAGTCCGAGAAGTAGAATGCCTATTCCGACTTTCACGGCAACGAGGTGCCGCTGTAAAATACCACCGAGCTGCATGCTGGTGGCACCCCAATAGACACACCCGAACACCACAAGCAACGGCACAATGAACATCACATTATACAACAGCAGATAGGCAATCGCATCCCCGCGCAAACCTTCAATACTCGCAACGAACGTCAGCGTCGGCAGGTAAACTTGCCCTGTACAGACCAACTCCAACGCCGAGATAACAAATCCGATGACTAAGGCACCAGCGATAACACCAGAGGTGCGCGTGCGTTCTCGGATCACCTTGTGAATCTGTAGTTTCAGGGCGCGAGGTAACTGCAATAGGATGTCTTTCGTTTTTCCCTGTTTCGCTTTGACGGCATCGTAGAGACTCAGACCTGCCAATGCAAAGGTGGCGGTAGCGGCGATCAAATAGACGCATTTGGCAACCCCGGAAAACTGGTTGAGATAGCTCATGAACGACAACGTGCCGAGTCCGACCAAGAGATATGTCACAAATACAGCGAGTGCGAATGCGCCACCGGCAATGAGCATCTCTTTCCTGCCGCGGCCGACGAGGTTCATATAGGAGATAAAGAAGACGATGGTAGCAAACGCACACGGGTTGATACCATCCAGTAACCCCGCACCGGCGATTGCCAAGGTGCCGAATCCGTGAAAGCGGTTAACAATCTCAGATTCAGCGGTGTCCAATTGTGCTTCTGCTTCCTTTAACCGTGAGGCAACACCGGTATCAAGGTATTTTTCAACGGAGGTTTCAAGGCGCTGTTCATCTAAATCGCCAATCAACACGGTATCGCCGATGAAAACGGCAGGTGTCGTCAGCCGTTTCCCTTCGGGCACGTCATAAAGGCTCCCCATTGCTTCCAAAAGTGTCTGTTCTGTTTTGGCATTGCGTTGGTCAACTGCGATGTTCGGATACCCTTCTTTTAACCTTTTGAGTATTTCCACGGCACGGGCACATTTTTGGCATCCGTGCTTGTGAAAATAGACGATATGAACGGCATTGAGGGGTGCATCGGAGGCACCGGTACCAAAAGCTGTCTCTGCACTGCCCGTCAATGTCTGATATGCTTCCAATAGACGTGCCAGTTCCGTGTCTGGCGTTGTCTTTTCAGTGACAGCATGGTAAGCGTTTGTAAAAATATAATCCTGCGATCCTGCGTCGTGTTTCATCTCTAACACACCGACAGCGGCACCCTCTGTTTGATTTCTGACGATTGCGGTCTCTCCGACAAGAGCAACGACTCTACGAGACACCGCGGGATCCTTTTGTTCGTTATCGGCAACAATCAGAACATCTACCCAAGGCACCGTTTCTGCTAACGCGTGTGCCTCCGCTTGTGTTCCATGAAACACAACAACGACAGCATCACTTTTACTGAGGATTTTGACTTTGTGTTCGGCTAAGGCTGTTTGCGGTGGCGTTAAACCGACAGCGGTGAGTTCTGGCGCGTGCCTTTCGGATACCAAACCGACAACTGCCACCTTCACTGAAGAAATAGTCCGTATCAGATACGGTGTCCCTATTGATGGTTCAGTATTCGTACAGACAAACCTGATTTCTGGATGGCTCAGATGAAATGCCGCGAGTGTTTCAAGTGAGATGGATAAGTCGTTAGGTCCCAAACACATTACATCTACCTTCATTGTGTCCAGCGCGGAGAGTCCAATCTGATAAATCCATTCGGCATTCGGGTCTGATGCGTCAATGAGGTTCCCTGTATGCAGGTTCAACACTGTCCCATATTTTCTGCGGAGGTCATCAATAAGTGTGTGTCTATGTGCCAACCCGCCCACCTGTTCTGCTCCGCAGCCGTGCAAGCTGAGTTGCCCATGTTCTTCTCCAGAATAGAGGAGCGTCAGGGCAGTAGCAGGGTTCATTACAAAAGCAAAAAGAATACTACTTAAAAGAAATGAGTATGGTGACAAATATGGACGTTTGTGCATTCAATACCTCAAATGTTAGCAGAACCTTTGTTTAACATGAATTATAATACGTCTTCTGCGGTTTGTAAACACAATTAACAGGCACATTTCCTTAAACATTGGTTCACGAAGCCTTGAGAAAACAACTAGCGCAAGTCAAACAGATATAAGTAGATCAGATTGTCCTGTTCTTCTACTCTTTACACCATAGGCTTTGTATTTTTTAGTACCATCGCTAAAATCACGTATATATTCAAGATTTAAAAGTCTTGGAGAAGTTTTATATTTATTTTTAGAAGTTTCACTGAAACCAGTATAGTCCCTAGGCTGACTTTTAATTCGCTTGCTAGTAGGAAAAAGTATTCTATCGTAAGGCTCTAGCTCGTAACGCAATCTCATGATCTCAGCAGTAGACAAGTCTAATAGCATGTTTAAATCGCCAGCTCTTGCATACTCATCCAATTTAATATAGCAATTAAATTTTGTCGAAAGTTGAGCATTAAATTGGTACTTTTTATTTTTTACAACATAACGACTCGAATGTGAGTTGTGAAAATCATCAGGCGTTGGCTTAGGGGATGCTTTCTTCACAGCCAATTCTTTGGCAAGTTTTAAAGCTGCATCTATACCGTTACCAAAATTAGGAAATAACCTGTCAAGGGTATGTTCAACCAGCCAAGCAATCGCTTCTACAAATGCTTCTTGTGTATCAGATGACCAATTCTGCCAAGACATTGAATTTGGAATACTGCATTGTGTGAATAATATAGTTGGTGTGATAGCTGATATTGTACCGACCATCCCTACTTGGTGAATGAAACAGCGTCTGGAAACTTTACGATCTAATTGCGTAATCATTTTTTTCCCTCTTAGCTAGTAGTCTGTCAACATTGAAATGAAAGGTAAACCCGGCTCGTAGTAGTGCGGTTTATCGCACGTCAGAAACGGGCAATGAATTACCCTACTACGAACCATCTATCAGTTTAGATGTGACAGACTACTAGATAGCGTTTATATTTTCCAATACTTTATGGTTTCCGATGCGTTGCAAGAGACGATTGTTGCTCAAGGAATGTATAAATACCGAAACAACATAGAGCGTTTTTCATTGATTGAAGCAGTATCGCAGGGCTGCCACGCGCTATGATAAATATGCAGACTGATACCTCGGATTCGTTTATTTCGCTGCTATACTTATCACTACTAATACCATTTCTGTTAATAAATCTCTCTTTAACGTAGAACAAACTGTATGAAGATTAAATAAATATTTCGGTAATTGTTAGAGATCGCGAGCACAGCTCGCTCCTACAGTAAGAGGTTATTGTATTACCGAATTAAATTCTTAAACTTCATTTAGTTTGTTCCGCATCACCGCATATACCTCGAAAACCGGTAACGCTATAGCATCTTTTAGAAATGGTATAACAAAATGTAAATATTATACCATTTCTAAATAAACGCCTATCAGTAACAAAAAACTGGCTCGTAGTAGCGCAATTCATTGCGCGTCTTACAGGCGGGTGTCTCATAGCGCTTCAAAATCTCTATAATGCAACTTTATTTTTTAGATTTGGTATTACCCATTATTTCCAAAATCCTCCTTTATGTAAAAGAGACGTAAATCAATATAGCCCGTCTTCGCGAAATTATATCCAAACGGAACAGACGCGCAATGCATCTATTCACGGATTTGACTTACACTTCCTACTTAAGCAAAAACCGTGCCAATTAGTGAAAATGTTTTTATCATTGCCCCATTACACTTTGTCCGTCAAGGTGGTACGTGGGGTTCGGGTTGTCCGCAATGTGATCGGATCGTTTAAAGTTGTTTTTTGTCGAGTGTTCCAAAATGAAACACATTTGGAAGCAGTATCGGTTGCGGAGCCTTTGATAAAGCGGGTTTCGGTGTGTTGTGTTTCAAAATGAAACACTGTTTCATTTTGAAACAACATTTTTAGGGTAGCAGTTTATATTTCTCCAATTTTCGATAAAGTGTGGTTCTACCGATGCCCAATGCTTGTGCCGCATCGGAGATATTATTGTTGGTCACTTTGAGGGCGTGGACGATAGTTCTCCGTTCAACTTCGTCAAGCGGAAGAATAACAGTGGTATCCGCCGGGCTGCTTGCAGCCGTTTGTGAACTCTCTTGTGTTAGATGTGAAGGGAGGCTTTGGGGTTGCAGCAGGTCTGTAGTCTCAGACAGAACGGCACTTTCAATGGCGTTTTTCAGTTCGCGCACGTTGCCGGGGAAGTCATGTTGCATCAACACGTGTAAGGCATCCGTAGACATAGCGCGAATGGGTTTTTCGGCGGCTGCGGCATATCTTTTGAGGAAGTGATCTACCAAGATAGGAATATCTTCGCCCCGTTCTCGCAGTGGGGGAATCACGATAGTGAACGCCGCAAGTCGATGGTACAAGTCCAAGCGGAAGGCATTCTTTTTGGCGGCATCTGCTAAATTCCGATGTGTGGCTGCCAGTACCCGGATGTCAATAGAGATGGTCTTTGTGCCGCCGATTCTTTGAAACTCTCGTTCTTCTAATACACGCAGTAACTTCGCTTGCAAAGCCGGTGGCATATCGCCAATTTCATCAAGAAAAAGTGTGCCGGTGTTCGCTTGTTCAAACTTCCCGATCCGCTGCTGGTATGCGCTGGTGAAAGCCCCGCGTTCATGGCCAAACAGTTCACTTTCAATCAATTCGGCTGGTATTGCAGCACAATTGACCACAACGAAAGGTCCTGCTTTTCGCCGATTGTTATCGTGTATTGATTTTGCAACCAATTCTTTACCGGTCCCGGTTTCGCCTTGAATCAGGACGCTAATACCTCCTGCCGCCGCCGTTTGAATCTCGGTGAATAGGTGCTGCATTTTTTTATGTTTGCCGACGATTTCGCCAAAGGAATGGTTTGTTTCAGGTTCGTTTTGTAATGCCATAATATCCCCTTTCATGAAGATTAAGGTGAGTTCGATAGAACCGTTAGTTTGATGTAAACGGATCTCGTTCCGCAAAGCCGGAATAAAAAAGTCCGATGAAGTTTCAGAGCGGCTTGTTACCTCCTTTCCCGAAGAAAAGAGCTAAGATGTAAAGCGGCGTTGTCGTGCCGAGATACCATGACATCAATTGGCTCAGCGTCCCCGCATAAAGGAGCCCCAACGAACAAACGTTACGGATCTTCTGTGTCTTCAGGTCGGTGTAACTTGCATACCCACAAAAGGTGAGGGCTAAAAATAGAAGAAAAGTTTCGTAGTATGACATCCGTGTATTCTTAATTGTTTAGGAGCAGTGTATCGTTTCCTCAGTACGCGAGGTGCCAGGTAGTTTAAATAATATTGGAGTTTGCTTGAGTGTTTCCTAAGGTTCTGTGCCTACGCACACTAATTCCTGATGTGGGGCGACCCTGCTGTGATGGAACAGGATCGCCGGAAACTACGCGTCAATAATTTAAATCAATTCTTGTATCACAAGGATCACGATTTAACGCATTTGTTTATCAATGTCCCAGTGCAGGTGCCGTGTTCTACTGTCCCATCGCACACAGGTCTACAAGACTCTCCTGGATCGCAGTCAGACGCAAAATAGCACTCATGAGTGCCGGCATAAGCGGAAGGCGAAAGCACTGATTGAGCTAACAACAGGCTTCCACTTGCTATACCGAATACCATCGGTGTTTTGAGACCGACACGTCCCTCTTCAGATTTCAGGAAGTGATTAATTCTATCAAAGATCTTAGCATTCATCTGGGGTTCCTCCTTTCTGCCGATGCTCCATCTCGGCGAGATTGGTTTCCTGACCCTTACGGCTCGGAAACCTATTTCCAGCATCAATTGTATCAGAGGTCGGAGCAGAACCTGCACGCTGGAAATGCTTGAAAACCGAATTAACTTCAGCAGGTGTGTGATGTTCGGACAACACTTCTGCCAGTGCGGTTTCAAGATGTTCATACCTACCTGTCCCGTGTCTGTAGGCACAGGTGTCTATCGTCCCGGTCCCTGGGTCATATCGGCGACAGAAAATCGGTGGAAATAGGGATCTCGTTGTCTTTGAAAGCCCTCTTTTTCTACGAGGTCCCGCTTCAAACAACCGCGCGATCTCTTGTGCCGTTTTCTCCCAAGTCAATCGTTGCGTCACACCTTTCGCAGCGTCTTCAAATGCCGCGCGTGCACTGCAAGGTGCTAACAGATCGTTTATTGTTTCTGACAGATGCCGCATCGGCACCCGGAAATTCCCAAAACTATCCGATTCCGATTCTACGACAACCCCGGCACCCGCAACTTCTGTCGGCATCCCATATTTCGTCATAACAACACAAGCCGTCCCATACGCCATCGCCTCGGAAACAACCGAAAGCGGTGTCCCGGGAACCGCTGGGAAACAGATAAGATCCAGTGCTTGAAAAAATAGTGGTAAAATGGCTCGGCTCTTCTCATTGGCAACACTGAAAGCGACTACATTCTCCGGCAGATGTTGCGCGTGTCGTGCTAACATCGCATCATAAAGAAAGATAGCAAGGTGTTGGTTAGATTGCGCGAACTCAGAAATCCACGCCGCGCCACGATTCGGTTCAAACCCGGATATCAGTCCGATAACCGGTTGTTTAGCGAACATCGGATTGTCAAAAATCGCAGCCGTGTGCCGTTTCGCCAACGCCTTATCCGCTAACGGTTCGGAAACCACGTCTATGCCATCCGGAATAGCAGACACCTTTTCTTCCGGAATACCCAACTCACTAAGCCAGGCCTTCATCCACGATGACTTGACAACCAACGTATCCTTCGCATCTTGGAAAGCATTCAGTGTCAGGAGTGTCTCAGGCATACGCCCTTGTAAGCCTTGAAAACCCTCTATGCAGTGCACAATTGGAACATCTGGAACCTGATAGAAAAACATGTCACTTAAGAGAAATTGCGACAGGAGCAGAATACCGGTATAACCATCCCCTGCATACCACGCTGGAGAAAAAGTATTATCATCCGTAACTTCTATATGCCGAACACCGATCTCACCCAAATCTATATCATTTTCCGGTGCGTCTTCAGAAAAGGTCAACGTCTCTAACTCGGCATACTTTGTCAGGTGCGTTAGGAGTTGGTAGCGTTTCAAATTCGCAGCGTGATCCAACGCCGATTTCTCCTGTGCAAAATCGAACGGAACCAGTAACTTCGGCTGATCATCACCGCCTGCCCCAACTCCCTGGTCAGCTTCAACGGTTGGGCACAGGAGTGAACCCTGTCTACCGAGTCTCTCCAAACGCTCAATTCCATCAAAGATAGAGGACACCTTGTATTTCTGCTTTAGACCCTCTACGATCTGATACTGTGTTTGTGATTCATAACGCGAAAGGATCTCCCATTCTACGGCGTTTACTTCAACGATGTCGCCAGTCTCAAGATCGGCTACATACTTGCGATCGTCTTGTTCAAATTTGTAATGACGTTTTAATCGGTAACGCCTTTGAGGTACCATAATTTCACTCCTATTTTTACTATAATAAAGTTTAAAATTAATAGGACAACCCGTGCCGGTTCGGTTAGGAAACCGAACCTACCGGGGGAGGAAAGTGTCTCTTTATTTTTCAGATCCACTATAGTTATCGGCTATCGGTTGTCAGTTATCAGTTAATGGCTTGTGGCGTTTATAGGGACAGCAACTGCCACAAATCTCTTAACTGAAAACTGAAACGCATTGATTAAGCCGTAAATGAATCTACAGCAATCCCTGGAATAGCGACAAGTAGCTTGCGCTGTTGACGCTCTGTGACGAAAGTCGTTCTGAGTCCTTCACCACGATTGAAGAGCAGTCCTTGCCCTTCAAGTGCCGCGAACCTCTCAAACGCCTCAGAAATATCATCATCGGCATAAGAATTTCCGAGTGTCTGCTGGATTTCTTGATCGTTCTGCGTCTGTGCAAACTTCAACATCTCTGCCATCACAATTGACAGCTCAACAATGCGTGCTTTCTCGAGGTCCGCTGCATAAAGCACCGCATCCTCTTCAAAAATATGTAAGGGATGCAAGGTTTTTGGAAAAAAATCTTGCACTGTTATTCTCCAGGCTTTCGTCTCGTTAAGTTGATAAAGTTTTCTGCGGGCTAACTTTTCACCGTTCATAACCTAAAGACACACATATTGGTGAAAAAGGTGCATATTGCCAAAAAAAATCTTAAATCTGCGTGCTAACTTTTCACCGTTCGTAATCTAAAGACACACTTATTGGCGAAAAAGGTGCATATTGCTAAAAAAAAATCTCAGAAAACAAATGCGTTTTATGCTACAATTACTACTATAGTAGATCCTGTAATTACTTATACACTTAGCATCGGTGCGGTTAGGAAACCGCACCTACCGGGGGGTTGAAAGTGTGTATTTATTTTTAGAATTTACTATAACTACTATAGTTTGGACAATTTTAAGAATTAAGATGACAATAAGCAGAAAAAAGGGTATCCTTTCATAATAAATCATAAACCTTGAAAGGACATATCTAATGACCCCTCTTTCCTGCTTAGAAGACATGTTATCAGACTTTAG
>JAJDXV010000138.1 GCA_022823085.1 Candidatus Poribacteria bacterium | reverse complement strand
CTAAAGTCTGATAACATGTCTTCTAAGCAGGAAAGAGGGGTCATTAGATATGTCCTTTCAAGGTTTATGATTTATTATGAAAGGATACCCTTTTTTCTGCTTATTGTCATCTTAATTCTTAAAATTGTCCAAACTATAGTGAGTATTTAGAAAAGTGTTTGGAAAACGGGCGTAATCTTAGAAAATCTAATGCTTACCCAATAAAATGTCGCGTTTGGCTCCTAGACGGACAAGGAAGGAGGGACCTTCATCCGTATAGCCACCCTGAATTCGCTAGAATCCCTGCTGGTGGAATAACCAAAGAGGGTTATGTAAAGGAAGCATGGATTAAATGTTATAGTGAATTAATAGAAATTGATAACCGGTCCTACGAGATAATAGATCCCCATGTTCATCGTAAATTAATACGGAGTTTTGAAGTGAAGCAGCACCAGATGATATTGCTACCTAGCAAAAGAATAGTGGTAAAATACTGGAGACGTGATTAGTCGTTATTATCGGTGTAATTCTTTTAATCGAACCAATTTGGAATTGAAGCGCGAAACCGCACCGGATCGTAAAAAAAAACTAAACTTTTTTCGTTGAATCGTATATAGTACCAATTCGTTAATAGGTTTGTGTTGAAAAATGTTTTCTGTCATCGATCTACCCTTGAAAGGAGATCACCTATGTTCAACGACAGGGGCCCTCATTATTCAGCGAAATGTCCGTTCTACATCGAACCGAACAACCCACTTTCTGCGGAAACATCTATCCGGCATTGTGTGCGGTGTGCCACGTGTGGGCATCAGCGTTTACAAGGCATGCGCGATGATTTCCGTCAGATCGCCTATCTCACGATCCTTGAAGATGAACCGGAATACGATCCGACGCATCCCAGCGGTGCGAGTTTCATTACCTTTATGAAATCTCGTGTCTGTGGCGCGCTCTGGTCGGAACGGCGCAAAGAGTTGAAATATACGCCGTATGTCTCCGATCCACCTTTAGAACCCGATACGCCTCCGAATCCGTTGCTCGCAGTGTTGACAGCGGAAGCCTGCGCCTCGAAAAGCCTTGAAGCTCAAGTCTGTGAAGAGATCGAAGTTGAAGAACTTCAGTCTTTTTTGCCGCAGCTCCTCTCACGGCTGTCTGAAAAAGAACGCCGCGTCATCGAGGAGAAGTATTTCAAAGACGCTTCGAGTCGAGACATCGCCAAGCAGCTCCGGGTCTCAGAAGGGCGGGTGAGTCAGTTATTGAAAAGCGCGCTCGGAAAACTGAAAAAAGCGCATTTGAAGATAGGAGGTGAACCGTCTGAAGTCGCATCGGTCTACGCTCGCTAAAAAAGTCGTAAAGTTTTCACAGCGAAACGCATATCATAAAGGGAGATTCATTCGTGGCAACACCGAAAGATGAATCTCTCTTTACATTTTGGCATCAACGAAAAGAATCCGTTGCCTCCTGTGTTTAACTGTGTCTGAAAAAAAGTGCTAAAGTTTTCTCAGCGAGACGCATATAATCCGTATGACCGAAAAATAACGTTTGGAGGTTCCGTCATGTTCTCTCATCTTCTCTCGACGCGTGCGATCCAAGTCGGCATAGCGTTCTTTGTAATCGTTGTCGGTGGGAGTCTACTCTATCGTTGGCATGTCGTGGAGACGACGAAAGCCGAACTCGCTGAGAGACCGACGGTTCGACAACACGCCGAAACTCTCAACGACACACGGATTGCACCTCTTGACGTGGCGACACCCGGAGAAGTTATCACCACACCCGAAGATACTGAGCCACAGAGGTCTGAGGCGAGAGATACCGCCCTTACTTCTGAGGAGCTGCCAAAATAAAAAGGAGAACTCAAATGGAAATGACACTCACACTCGAAAGCGGTATACCGATTTTGCATCCGCACGGGAAACTCACAGGGACAGCAGTCTCGGCATTCCGCGAAAGATTGGGCTTGTGGATCGATGATACCAACGCCGAGTCCCTGCTCATCGATTTCGCCGATGTTCCAAAACTCGATTCTTCGGCGTTGGGGGTGCTCGTGACAGCACACACACTTGCACGCCAGCATGATACACAGATCGGACTCATCAATGTTTCAAAACGGATCAAGAACTTGATTGTGCTCACACGGCTGGTGAAAGTGTTTCAATGCTTTCAGGATACCGAGACAGCGATCGCAACGTTTGCGCCGCAAAAGTTTTCGGGGGCACGCGTCAAACGACTCCCGACAACACCCCCGTAGGGATCGATGGGTCGCCGTGGTGAATATCGAGGGGCCCCAGAAAGAACACAAACCTACCCCTCGAAGAACTCGGGTGCTTTCGGGCATCCGAGTTTTTTTTCCCGATCGTTTCTTTTTTGTCATCTTCTGTTAGATTCCAGCACAGCTTTTGGTTCAGTAGTTGACAAATATTTCAAATTGCGGTAAAATAAGAATACAGGCATCGTGAACCTTTTGTTACTTCTTAGTTATAGCCTACACTGGAGGATATGGATTGTTAAAAGTATCTAAATTTGGCGGGAGTTCGCTTGCAACAGCGGAGCAGGTACGCCGAGTTTGCGACATCATCACCGCTGACGCGGAACGCCGTATCATCGTCGTTTCGGCACCCGGAAAACGGTACAGCCAAGACATCAAAGTGACCGACCTGCTAATTGCCGCGGCATCAGAACGCCTCGCTGGAAAACTCGGTGCATCCGAATGTGCTGAGGCAATTGAACGCTACCGAAGTATCATTGCTGAATTAGGACTCCCCACGGAGAGTGCAGAGCCTATCGCCAGTAATCTTATGGAACGCCTCGAAAGTAGTACTGCCGATGCCGATCTCTATATGGATACCATGAAGGCAGGCGGCGAAGATAACTGTGCACGCCTCATCGCAGAAGTACTACAAGCGCGTGGTGTAGATGCACACTATGTAAATCCGAAGGACGCAGGGTTGCTCCTGTCTGACGAACCCGGCAACGCACAAGTACTGCCGGAGGCGTACGGTCGGTTACGCAGCCTACAAGAACGCCCCGGTATCACCGTTTTTCCCGGATTCTTCGGGTATTCAAAACAGGGGAACATCGTCACCTTCTCGCGCGGCGGCTCAGATATTACCGGTGCTATCCTTGCAGGTGCCGTTCGCGCGGCAGCCTATGAAAACTTTACGGATGTCGATTCCGTGTTCGCAGCGAACCCGTCCATCGTTAAAAATCCTGCACCGATCGCCGAACTCACCTATCGCGAGATGCGTGAACTCTCTTATGCCGGGTTCTCTGTATTCCACGATGAAGCACTCGAACCCGTCTATCGGGCACAAGTGCCTGTCAACATCAAAAACACGAACAACCCGAAAGCAGATGGAACTTTAATCGTTCCAAGCCGAACGTCAACCGAGATTCCGGTTGTTGGGATTGCCGCGATGGACAGCGTCTGCTGTGTCTATCTCAGCAAATACCTTATGAACCGTGAAATCGGGTTCGGGCGACGGCTGCTACAGATATTGGAAGCCGAAGACATCTCTTTTGAACACGTTCCGTCTGGAATAGATAACATGTCTGTCATTATCCGAGAAGAGCGTCTCACAGTGGAGAAAGAGAAACGCGTTATCGAACAGATTCGGCAGACACTCGCCCCTGAAGATATTTTCGTAGAACGAGGCCTCTCCTTAGTTATGGTCGTCGGCGAAGGCATGCGACATACAGTCGGCATCGCTTCTCGCGCAACAGGTGCCTTATCCGGCGCAGGTGTGAATATTGAGATGATTAATCAAGGTTCAAACGAAGTCAGCATGATGTTCGGTATAAAATCTAAAGATATGGAGACGGCTGTGCAAGCACTTTATACCGAATTTTTTGATTGAGGAACGTATTATGGTCATAACTGTTCAACCCGAAGAATTAGCGTCGGAGAAGCTCACTGATACACATGTAGACCGAGCCGTTCAAGCGATCCGTATTGATGGTTACGTCGTTTTAGAGAACATCATCAACCCTGAACACTTGGACATCCTACGTGAACGGATGGATGCGGATTCGCAGATCCTCATTAAAGCCGAAAAATGGGGGGGCGCAGGCGGTCTTAAGGGACACCTGCAGCAGGGGCCACCGCCGTTCGCACCCTACATCTTCAGAGACATCGTCGCGAACCCTTATGTTATCCAAGTCACGAAAGCGCTGCTCGGTGCTGGTCTCTACAACAACTTCTATAACGGCAATACGAACTGCCCAGGTAGCACGACGCAACCGCTCCATCGAGATGGCAATCACCTCTGGGCGGATCAAGAAGTCGCACACCCAACAGCAGAAGTCGTCGTCAACATCTCACCGCAGGATACGAGTGAAGAGAACGGCAGTGTCGAAATCTGGCCGGGTTCACATCTGGATGTCAGCGGACGGCGGATAGACGAAGAACATGAGGCGGAGCGTCGCAACATCGCGCCCCCTATTCGTGGGAACGCAAAGAAAGGGAGCGCGTTGATCCGTGATATGCGGTTGTGGCATCGCGGTGTCCCTAATCTATCCGATGAACCGCGCCACATGATCGCTATGATCCACCGGGTCTCTTGGCTCAAATCCAACCGCCGACTGAAGTATAAAACCGGGTGCGAAGTCGCCTTTGAAGATAGCGATCTCGATCATAACGCTGAGTTTATTGATTTCGCTGCTGAGAAAATAGATGATTATCACTATCTCTTCAATCCGAGATTCTGATTGCAGTTGTGGATGGACTGACCCTTCGGAGTTATGTGATTCCTGTTGTACAAAAACGCCCTTCAGAGGTTCAGTCTGAATGACGGTCCTCTTAATAGAGCGACGGAGGTGACTATGAACGCTATAAACGATTGGCTTCCAGCCGAACCTGACCTTAAGACGGTTTGTAATACGTACTGCGACCCGATCTACGCGCTCTCACAAGCCGAGGTGCCCGCGATTATCCTTCGGAACGCATATTCACCCGCACAGTGTCAAGGTCTCATAGACCGGTTCACGAATATGGGATTGATGCGCGCTGAAGCAGACATCAACTCCGCGGACAAACGGACACGCATCGACATCGGGACGAGCCTCGGAAACCGCGGCGGCGATAAAGCAAAATTTTTGGCACACGCCAAAGCGACTGAACTCCTCTTTAGCTTCCTGTTTGACGGGTTTAATAATCCTGTTGATCTCATCTACGAATCGCTTACCGCACTTTCTCCCGGAAAAGAGGTGATGGTCGCACGCGAGCCCGATGGTGCCCGATATGGTCCCGCGATTTTCCGTGTCCACTACGAAACACATAGCTACAAACCGCACATCGATCACGTCAAATACCGTGAGCAGCGCACAGACTATGCTGTTTACCGCTTCGAGCATCAGTTTGCGGGTGTGCTATGCGTCCAAAATGCCGACGAAAACGGAAAAGGCACGCAAGCTATCCTGCATCGCTGCCTCTGGTCGGAGGAGATTCAACCCTATATCGCCGAAGAGACCTTTGACCGATACGCCGTTGACAACGGTATAGAGAACTATCAAGTCGAGCTGCAGCAGGGCGATCTCTATTTTTTCAATACCCGATGCATCCATGAAGTACCGCCCGTCCAAGGCACGCGCGCCCGAATCGTCTTGGCTGTTTTTATCGGATATTCTCCCGACGATAACGAGGTGTACGTCTGGTCATGATGCCTCGTTTGCCTCACATATTGTAGTATAGGAAACCCTTAGCTTGCCTGATTGTCGTCTGAACGAAATGGATAAGAATTGTGAAAATTGTCGTCTAACTGTGGCGCATTGGGAAGATAAAATGAAAAAAATACGGTTTTTAATTCTATTGACGCTATCTGTTTTTATATACACATACCTACCTACCTCTTTCGCGCAACAGTCTACATCGATTAATTTACCGGGCAGTGCAAAAGCGCGGCTCGGTAAAGGATGGATAGGCGAACTAAAGTACTCACCAGATGGCACGCGCTTAGCAGTTGCAACATCTATCGGTGTCTGGCTCTATGATGCACAGACCTTCCAAGAAGTTTCTCTGCTCACTGGACATATACAAGGTGTCAGCGGCATCGCTTTCAGTGCGGATGGTGGAACGCTGGCAAGTGCTGGCAGGGATGGTGTCATTCGGTTGTGGGATGCCGCTACAGGTACGGAGCTGCGAACATTAATCGGGCACACAGATGTTGTGTATGGGGTCGGCTTCGCAACTGACGGGTTGACCCTCGCGAGTGGAAGTGCTGACGGCACCGTCCGTTTATGGCATGTTACCACCGGTGAAGAACAGCAGACCTTCACCGGACACACGGACGCCGTTTTTGCTGTCGCATTTAGGGACGATGGAACCCTCGCAAGTGGTAGCGCAGATACGACTGTCCGACTCTGGAACACCGCCACCGGCGAAGAACAACGCACGCTTAACGGGCATACCGATGCTGTCTATGACCTCGCATTCAGTCCAACCGACGGTAACCTTGTCAGCGCGGGGGCGGATGGCACAATCCGTTTCTGGAATACTACCTTTGGTGTCGTACAACGTACACTCACTGGACATGTCGGTTCAATTTTGGGTATCGCGTTCTCACCGGATGGCAATTCCATCGCGAGTGCAAGTGCAGACACTACCGTCCGCTTATGGAATACGACATCCGGTCAACATACGCTGACGCTCAGCGGTCATACCGGTACCGTTCTGAGTGTCGCGTTCAGTTCGACCGGCGGAACAATTGTCAGTGCCGGCACGGAAGGTAAAATCCTCGTATCGGATGCCGTTTTCGGTGGACTCCGACAGACACTCACCGGATATAACGATTATGTCAGTGCTGTTGCCTTTAGCCCTAACGGCGGCACCGTCGTAACGGGTAATGCAGATGGCAACATCTATCTCTGGGACGCGACTTCTAACGCACAAACGCTGACACTCACCGGACATAACGACTGGATCAATACCGTCGCGTTCAGTCCCGATGGCGCGACGCTCGCAAGCGGTGCTGACGATGGCACGATCCGATTATGGAACGCCGCTACTGGGGCACCCATACGGACACTTACTGGACACGTAGAGGCTGTTCGGGCGGTTGTGTTCAGTACAGACGGTACGACGCTCGCCAGCTGCAGTTTAGACGGGACTATTATCTTATGGGACGCTATCTCCGGAGCACAGAGACGAACGCTAACTGGGTACGAAGCCCCTGTCCTGAGTGTCGCATTCAACACGGACGGGACGCGCCTCGCAAGTGGCGGGACTGCGGACGATATTTTCCTATGGGATGTTGCTTCCGGTGAACACACGCATACACTGACCGGACATACGGATTACGTTCGGCACGTCGTTTTCAGCCCAGATGGCACGACCCTCGCAAGCGCAAGCGACGACGGCACTATTCGCTTATGGGACCCCGCTTTCGCTGAACACAAACAGACGCTTACTGCACATACAGGCTACGTCTTTAGCATCGCATACAGCCCAGATGGTAATACGCTCGCAAGCGCAAGCTGGGATAACACTGTCCGGCTCTGGAATACGGTCTCTAATCAACTCGAACAGACGCTCACAGGACATGCCAATGGTGTCTTGACCGTCACATTCAGCCCGAATAGCGATACACTGGCAAGTGGGAGTGCAGATGGCACGACACTTCTGTGGCGGTTCACGCCTTCCTCGAAAACTTATGCAACAGTCGGGTTTTCGCCTTCTACTGTCGAATCGCCTGCAATCGGCGATCAGATCACGTTTGCGTTGCGTATTACAGACGGAAGTGACGTGGCGGGGTATCAGGCGACCGTCCGTTTTGACCCTTCCGCTATTCGCTACCTCGAAAGCACAAACGCGGACTACCTGCCATCTGGTGCGTATGTCGTCCCCCCGCTCGCTACAGAGAATAGAGTGGTGCTTGCAGCGACATCTCTCGGCGGTAATGCCACCGGCTCCGGGACGCTTGCCAATATCACGTTCGAGGTCGTCGCACCTAAAGCATCGCCACTGGCGTTATCCGATGTACTTCTCACTGATAGTGCTGGTACGATTTCATACGCGCGGGTTGTAACTGGACACGTAAGGGCACCGATGCTCGTAACTGGCGATGTCAACGGAGATGCGGTCGTAAACGTCCAAGATTTGGCACTCGTCGCTGCGAACTTTAAGCAGACGGGTGAAAATTTAGCCGATGTCAACGGAGATGGTGTCGTTAATATTGTTGATCTCACGCTCGTAGCATCCGCAATGGCGGACACCGCGACTGCACCTACAACCTGGAACCGAGATGCAACAATTGCTTTCTCAAGAGCAGAGGTTGAACAGTGGCTACAAGACGCGCGACAGTTGAACCTAACAGACCCCGCTTTTCAACGCGGCATCCGTGTCTTGGAACAACTTTTGGCAAGGTTGACACCAAAAGAGACAGTGCTCCTACCCAATTACCCGAACCCTTTCAACCCTGAGACATGGATACCCTATCAGTTGGCAGCACCTGCGGATGTGACGCTTAGTATCTATGCAATACACGGCAAACTGGTGCGGACTTTAGCACTCGGACATCGACCTACGGGTACCTATCAGGACCGGAGCCGTGCAGCATATTGGGATGGTAGAAACGAGCTCGGTGAACCTGTGGCAAGTGGTGCATATCTCTATACACTAACAGCAGGAGATTTCACGGCAACCCGAAAAATGGTCATTCGGAAGTAGGCAAGGACTGACAACTTCTAAATTTTTGACTTTTTCTTGACTTTTTTTTGACAAATATGTTATGATGTTCGCAATTAGGATCTGATCCGCCTCTGTGTTTTTTAGATGCATTCGCCAAGAACGCTAAAGTACGACCCATCAACATCGGAGGTCCCTCATGAAACTGCGAAACATTTTCATCCATTCCTACCTTATTTTCGTTTTGTTGTGTCCTATTTCAGCAAAACGGCTCAATAGCGAGAAGATTGTATTCTCCTCAAATCGCGATGGGAATTGGGAAATCTACATGATGAACCCCGATGGCACTCGGCAGGAGCGGTTGACCTACGATCGCGCCGTCGATTCGGAACCTGTCATCTCGCCAACAGGCGACCTGATACTCTTCACCTCCAATCGTGCGGGGACGCGTGACCTCTATCTTATGGACATAGACGGCAGGCACATCCATTCAATATTCGGGATTGATGAAGCATACAGAACGCAACCCAGATGGTCCCCAGATGGTGAGAGGATCGCTTATGCTTATCGTGTTTTGGACGGTATCAGTATTCACACTGCAAGAACAGATGGGACATCGGTGGAACTTATTGTGCATCTAAATAGCGCGCACAGTGGATACCCCGCGTGGTCAGCGGATGGATCGGAAATCGCTTTCGTCGTTGCTGATGAGTTACATTGGGCAAGCCGTCAAATAAGGTTCATTGATGTCGGCACTCGAAAGCAGGAGACGCTTTTCGCTGACGATCACCCGCGCATGTCTCAACCGGCATGGTCACCCGTCGATGACAAAATCGCCTTCGTCTGGTTCAAACCTCAAGAGAAACAGCAGTCTGTATTCGTGGTTAACCGAGATGGCAGCAGTCTCAGGCGGGTTGAATCGTTCGTCGCAGACGCACCCGCGTGGTCACCTTCTGGCGATGAACTCATTTATACCGAAGGTGTCGTCGGCAGCGATTCACAGATATTCAAGGTCAATCTAACAACGCACAAGATGACGCAGCTGACAACGGAAGGCAGTAACCGTTCTGGCAATTGGTTTAGTCCGAAGCAGCTCCCCGTTTCGCCTTCAGTGTCGCATGTAACGACATCGTGGGGGGCAATAAAAATCGAAGGTTATAGCAGAGCCAACAAGTAATACCATTTCTAAAAGTTTATATTCCATTAACCGTACACCGGCTACCCAGGCCCGGTAGGTTCGGTTTTGCGGTGTACTCACCCAAATGCGATCTGCATTCCAACCGAACCGGGCATAGTTCAAAAATGGTGGCACTTT